>CAZERQ010000194.1:0-11734 GCA_964514465.1 uncultured Acidimicrobiales bacterium | reverse complement strand
CACGGCGCCAAGATGGCCTCCGATGCGCTGTGGGAATTCGCCTATCCGAACATCACGCAAAAGATCGCCCGCTCAAGCGTGTATGTGGAAGACCCGTTCGCTGTGAGCTTCCAGGACTGACACGCCGGCAGGCACCCCAGCAGGTAGCCCAGTCGGACAGGCCCCGGCGGACACCCCGTCAGACACTCCCGCCAAATTTCCCCGTCAGATCCCACAGCCATATTAGGATTAAGATAGTATGAGCAACTTTAATCCCACCAGAGTTCAGACCAGCTTTGAGGAGTTGCGCGACACGGTCATTCCTGAGATCACCACCATGGAGCAGCGGGGCTCCAGCAAGGAGGACATCTTAGACTATGCCAACGAGTTCACCGAGGAGTGGCTGGCCAACAAAGACAAGGAGGCCCTGCTGGAGGGTCGCCCGCCGCTGAGCGAGGCCGACAAGGAGCAGATCCACTTCCGCCTCAAGGAGCTGCTCGGGGCGGGTGCGCTGGAGGGATTGCTGGGTCTGACAGATGTGGAGAACATCCACGTGTTCGGCTCGCACCGGGCAGTGCTGACCTACAGCGACGGCCGCAAGGAGGAGATCGGCCCGATCACCGAATCAGACGAAACCCTGATCGAGCTGGTGCGCCACCTGGCCAGTCTGGGCAGCCGGACATCCCGGCGCTTTGACCAGTCGTCTCCCATTTTGGATCTGCGGTTGCCGTCGGGCCACCGTATGCTGGCCATCATGGAGGTCTCGGCGCGCCCGCATCTGTCCATCAGGCGCCACGCCACCCAGACCATCGACATGAACTATCTGGTGGAGCGCGGCACCATCACGCCGCAGGTGGCCGAGCTGCTGGAGCATTGCGTGAGGCCGCCCGGCCCGGTCAACATGCTGGTTGCGGGCGGCACCAACACGGGCAAGACGACCTTCATGCGCGGCCTCATCAGCGCCATCCCGCAAAACGAAGTGCTGGTTACCATCGAGGACACCCTGGAGCTGCATCTCACCCGCACGGGCGCGCACGAACGCTGCTATGAGCTGGAGACGCGCACCGCCAACATCGAAGGCGCCGGCGAGATCAGCATGTATGACCTGGCCAAGGCGGCCCTGCGAATGGCGCCCGACCGGGTCATCGTGGGCGAGGTGCGCGGCGGCGAGGTGATGCAGCTTTTGACCGCCATGGGCCAGGGCAACGACGGTTCCCTGGGCACCATCCACGCCAACTCCTCCCAGGCCGTCATCAGCCGCATCCTGACTTATTCGCAGCGGTCGCCTGATGCTTCGACGCCGGACTTTGTGTTGCGACAGGTGGGCGAGACGCTGCATCTGATTGTGTTTTTGCAGCTGCTGGAGAACCAGAAGCGGCGGGTGGTTTCCATCCGTGAGGTGATCGGCTATGAGGCGGGAGAGGTTCTGACCGCGGAGATTTTCAATCTGGGCGAGGACGACGTGCTGACCTATCGGCGCCCGTTCAGCCCGCAGGGTGAGACCTACAAGCGACTGCAGCAGTCCGGCTATGACTTTTCGCAGTTGGGCGATCCGGTGCCCGAGGAGGATGTTTTGAAGTTCTATCCCCGCCGCTCGCCCAGCTCGGCCAGCGTCAACGGCAGCGAGGGCCTGGCTGAGACGCACTATCCCCGGGCGGTGGGCTCGGGCGACAACGCGGCGGGCTCGGGCGACAACTCCACGGAAGTCACCGTTGAGGGTGCCACCGCCAACTCCACGGACGCCATCGTTACCGGTGCCACCGCCAACTCCACGGGTGCCAACTCCGCCGGCGAGGCCACCTTTGACATGGTTGACGAACAATCCCTGGCCGAGGAGCTGTCGTGATTGGCGCGCTGTTTTTGGGTTTCGTTTTGGGCTTGGGGCTGTGGGTTATTGCCCAGGCCTTCACCAGCTCGCCTGTTTTCTTTGACAACCTGCGCTTCAAGGAGCGCACCGAGTTTGCCATCACCCAACTGCGGTCGCTGGGCAGCCAGGGCTTTTGGATTGTTGTCGGCAAGCTGGCTCTGGCCGTGGCGATCGGTCTGCTGTTGGGCTATGCCACCGGCTGGGTCGGCGCGGGGCTGCTGGGTTTCATCCTGGCTTGGTATGGCCCCCAGATCATCGCCGGCATCATCCGCCAGCGCCGGAACCTGGCGCGAATCGAGAGTGTGGCACTATGGGCCGAGCAGCTGCGTGACCTGGTGACCGCCGGCGGTTCGGTGAGCGGTTCCATCTTGCTGTCGGCGCCTTATTCGCCCGAACCCATCCGTCCGCTGATTCAGAAGCTGTCCGAGGAGACGCTGGCCTTCGGCCTGTCGGAGGCGCTAAAGCGGTTTTCGGTCAGGGCCCGTTCGTCCTATGTTGACCGCCTGTCGCTGGGCCTAAAGATCGCCGATGAATCCGGCGCCAAACTGCGCGACCTGCTGGACGATTTGGCCGAGTCGTTGCGTTCGGCGGTGGAGGTGCGCTTCCGCACCGAGGCGACCCAGACCAGAGTGCTGATGAACGGCGGGGTGATCATGGGCATCACCTTGCTTTTGGGCGTGGTGATCGCGGTTATGACCCCGGACTACTTTGACGAATACTATGGCGTGGTCGGCCAGATCGTGCTGTGCGCCGTGGTGGGAATATATTTCCTGGCGATCTTCGTCATCTTACAGATCGATAAGGCCACCGAAGGCGTCCGTCTGCTGGAGCACCTGCAGATCGAAGAGCCCCAGGACAGCGGGCAGCCCGATGACACCAGCCAGATGGCCGGGGCAGAGGTCTAGCCCATGTTTCTTGTCGCCCTGCTCATCGGACTCAGCCTGGCCGTAGGCCTGATCATCATCTTGCGCCTGAGTGCCTTCCCGCGCAAGATCAGCATGGAAAAGTTCAACTCCGAGCGCATGGTGGTGGCCGAAAAAGGCACCGAGCTCTACGCCGCCTCCGCCCGCGGCCTGCGCGACATCTATTCCTCCACCTCGGCCCGGCTGCAGGGCAGACTGGATCTGTCCTCCAAGTCGTCCCGCAAACTCAAGCTGGATCTCTCGCTGATCGGGCGCACCCAGCGGCGCCATTTTGAATACAAGATGACCGGCATGATCTTCGGCGGCGCCTTCGGCCTGCTGGTGGGGCTGGGTCTGACGCAGCTGCCGTTCAGCGTTCCGTTCGCCGGGGTGATCGTGTTTTTGATTGTGGCCGCGGCCGCCCTGTTCGGCTTCGTCATTCCCGACTCGCTGGTGCAGACCGAGGCCGAGAAAGCCCGCGCCGAATTTGACGAGATGATGCTGCTCTGGCTGGATCTGGTCATGCCGCTGGTGGCATCCGGGCGCGATGTCTCCTCGGCATTTTTGGAGGCGACCTATCTGAGCCGAGTCTGGCCGTTCCAGCTGCTGGGACGCTATATGAACGAGGCGCGGCATCTGGGCAAGCCGGTGTGGACGGGGCTGAAAAAGCTGATAGACGAAAAAGGGCTGACCCGCCTGGAGCAGCTGACTTCGGCCATGGAGCTGTCGCAGCGCAGCGGCGCCGAGATTCGCCAAACGGTGATCGCCCAGGTGCATTCCTATCGCGCCAAGGCCCACAGCGAGGCGGTGGTGCGATCCGAGTTCGCCGGCGAACGCATGGGTGCGCCGCTGGCTCTGACGCTGGCCGCGTTCATCGTTCTGATTGGCTATCCCGCCACCGCGACTTTGGCTGGTTCATCGGACATTTTCAACCTGCCCACGACCGAAGTGGTGACGCTGGTTCAGCCGCTGCTCCAACCGCTGCTGTTCGGGTCGTGAAAAACTGGATCAAGCAACACTGGCGCTGGGCCGCGCCGCTGGCCGCCGCGGTGATCGGAGTGGGCGCCTGGCTGGTGTTTGGCTTCTTCGGGCTGCATCTGATCTTCGTGGACGACAAGGTGGACGAGCCGCCGCCGGTGTTCGCCTCGGGCGCCGGAGCTTCGGGGTTGCCCAGCGACTTCATCACCCCCGAGGTTGCCGACGGCATGACCCAGGCCATGGCCGACGAAAACATCCCAGCGCAAGTGCTGATGGACGAAGACCTGCCCATGGGCGCAACCGAGATGCCGACGGTTTCGCTGGAGCCTGCCGAAGCGTCGGCTGCCCAGCCCGCGCCTGAGCCCGCCTCGCCCGAACCCGCGCCTGCCACGCCTTCAACCGCCGAGCCCGCGCCCGCCACCACCATCCCGCAAATCCGCATCGCCGCCTCGGGCAACTTCATCAGCCGCAGCCACCCCACTCAAGGCACCGCCACAGTGCTGACCGACGGCATACAGCGGTTCTTGCGTTTCGAGGACTTTGCGACCGACAACGGCCCGGACTTGAACGTATATCTGTCGTCCGCGCCGCCCGATGCTCCGGCATCTCAATTCGATGACGACTTCATCGACCTGGGCGACCTGAAAGGCAACATCGGCCCGCAGAATTACGAGCTCTCAGCCGATGTGGATCTCAACAGATATTCCACCGTGGTGGTCTGGTGCGTCAGGTTCAGCGTGGCGTTCGGAGCGGCCGCCCTGAGCTAGCCCGCAAGGCCAGCAGTTGTGATGCTAGCCTGTGTTAGAGTTAAATCATTATTTCAACAGATATTTCCGCCGATTGACTAAGGAGCGAAAATGACTCAAGCACAACTTATTGTAGTTCTACACGAAGATTTGGAGCAGGGTGGCTACTGGGCTGAGGTTCCTTTCATGGAGGGGTGTGTGTCTGAGGGTGACACACTGGAGGAAACTCTTGAAAATATTTCGGAGGCAACCGCCGGTGTCCTTGAGGATATGATGGAACGTGTTCTTGAAGGAAACGCTCCTGGGTTCCCTTCCTTGCCCGAGGGTTTTTCAGTGGATAGTGCAGAGCAGGGGAGACAATATGGTGAGGCTGTGCTTGCGAATTATTTGGCGATCAAAGATCATTTCGTGTCCGCTGAGATAAACGAGCCGGCGTCCGAGGCAAGCATGGACACCTCAAATGCCTTGTTCCACACATTGGATGTTAAGGCTTCTGAGAGCGGAGCGGTGGCAGTCTCCTCATGAAGAGCATCAGTGGCAAACAAAGGGGATTATATACAATACTTACCATCGGGTTGGTTTGCCTTGGTTTTTGGAGAAATGCGCGATAATGTCTGACCCGTGTTGTATTATAATTTTATGACCACAAGATTGGAGGATGAGACCGCGGAGGAGGGGGCTGTTGGGGTGTTTCGGGCGTTTCGTTGTGCGGGGAAGTTGTCTCCGGCGGGGCATCGCCAGTTGGATGTGGTGTTGGGTATGTGCTGTGGTCTCTACAATGCTATGTTGGAGGAGTTCCAGACGAACTATCGCCGCTGGCTTGCTATGGGAGGGGAGGTCTCTGGGGTTGCCAAGCCGAAGCTGAAGTCGTATTTCGATTTTTGCAAGGAGTTGACGTCTTTTCGTGCGGAGATAGATGGGTGGTCTGGTTTGTCTTCGCGGATTCCTAGGGGGGTTGCGGCTCGGTTTGTTCGGGCTAGGGACAGGTTCTTGGGCGGGCAGGGTGGCTATCCGCGTTTTCGTGCTAGGAGGCGGTGGCGTTCGATAGCTATCGAGGATCCGAAGCCGGGTATGGTTAGGGCTCCGGGGGAGGGTGGCAGGTGGTGGACGTTGCATGTGAAGGGTCTACCGAAGATCAAGTTCGACGGGAAACGTCTGGAGGGTGCCATAAAGACTATTCGGGTGGTGCGGTCGGCTTTGCGGGTGGAGGTCCAGTTCGTGTGCGCTGGGGAGGTGGAGGTGCCCGAGCATTCCGGGGGCACGGTCGGGGTGGATATGGGTGTATCCAAGCGCATGACTTTGTCGGATGGCAGTGTTGTGCCGAGGCGGATGCAGACGATGGAGCGCAGGAAACGTCTGCAACGCAAACTAGCCAGAGCCCAAAAGGGCAGCAACAACCGAGCCAAAAAGCGAATGATGCTGGCCAAGGAGCTTGCTCGAATTCGTGAGCGTGAAATAGCAGCAGATCATCAGATTTCCACCTGGCTCACCCAAACATATTCGCAGATTGCGCTGGAGGATTTGCGGATAGCGAACATGACTGCCAGTGGTGGTTCGCACAAGACAGGTCTCAACCGAGAAATATTAGCGCAGTCTTGGGGAAGGCTGGCAGCCCAACTCACATACAAGGCTGAAAGCGCCGGATGTGAGCTTGTGCCGGTCGACCCCAAGTATACGTCACAAAACTGCTCGTTCTGCCACGCCAGACGCAGCAACACATCCAAAACCTACGATGTGTTCACCTGCTCGGCCTGTGGCATGCGGGCAGACCGTGACATAAACGCTGCCAGGAACGTCTGCTTTCGGGCCTTCGGCCCGGACACGGGCGGGGACACCCCGTGGCGCAGAGCAGAGGAAGACCAACACCAGGGTTGCCTGGTGTCTGCGCAGAACAGTATGCCTGGTAAGCCATGTATATAATCCCCCAAACAAATGGTCCAAATACTGAGCAAAAAGGGATGGGCACTCGCCAGAATCAACGGAAGCCACCATATACTTCGACCACCTAGCCACTTGAAGCATTTGAAATCAGTATCGGTTCCAGTTCATGCAAACAGGTCTTTGCGCAAGGGCATACAACAGGATATAATGAACAGAACCAGCTTGACCGCAGAGGATCTCTAGTCATTATATGCTTTGAATTCCAAATCGTGGTTTGACAATCGAACGCCGTGCTACGGCCAGTCGGGTGCATTTGTGGGTTACGCTGATTTTTCTGGGCCGGGTTTGCGGTTATCTGACGCCTGCCAGAATCAGGCTCAGCGCTAGGGTTGCCAGCGCAAATCTTTCGATTGCAAACGGGGCGAAGCTCAGGCGTTGCAGCAGTCGCATCAATCCCCAGATGGCCAGCCAGGCGCTTACGGCTGAAGTCAGCACTCCCCAGATGAAGCCCGCGCGATAGTCCGCGGGGATGCCGCCTGCGCCGCCGATGTCGATGAATTTGTATAGCCCGGCGCCGGCGATGATGGGCAGGCCCATCAGGAACGAAAAGCGGGTGGCCGCTTGGCGGGGCAGGCCCCAGAACAGCCCGGCGGTTATGGTGACTCCCGAGCGCGACACCCCCGGCACCAGCGAGAGGACTTGGGCCAGAGCCATGGCCAAGATGGTTTTGGGTGGCAGCTGCTGGTCGAGGGGTGCGGGGTCGGCAGCTGGCGCGGGGGATGCCGGCGCGGGATTGGCAACCGGCGCGATCGGTGCGGCTTGGCGGTCGGCCAGCCACAAAAGCGCCCCGAACACCACCAGCATCACCACAATCAACCCAACCCTGTCGCCCACCGATTCAAGCCACGAAGTCAACAGAGCACCCACCAAAGCCGCCGGCACGGCACTGCCCAAAAGCCACCACCTCTGCCTGCCCAAAACGCTGGCTTTGGGCGCCCGAACATAGCCCCAGATGTCGCCCCTAAAATATGCCAAAGCTCCGGCCAGCGTGCCCAGATGCAGCGCCACGTCAAAACCGTTCTTCAGGCTGGCGTCGCCGCCGAAGTCGTCCCAGCCGAACATCCATGGAACCAGCTCCAGATGTGCGCTGGACGAAATCGGAAAGAACTCAGCCAGCCCCTGCAGGATGCCGAGCACGATGGCGTGCCAGATTACCATATGACGTGCGGAAAGGAAAGGTGCGGAAAGGAGGCGTGCGAGAAAATGATGCGACCCCGGCCCGTCTAGTCCCCCGACACCGTAACATCGTCAATCAAAAGCGACACTCCGGCCGAGCTCATGGGCAGCCATTCCAGATCGCTGCCGACCTGTGCGATGTTGAGCAGCAGCCGCTGGATGGTGGAGGCGATGGTGAACTCCTTGAGCGGCTCGGCCTGGCCGCCGCCGGTGATGCGCAAGCCTTCGGCCCCGCAGGAGAAGTCCCCGCTGATGGGGTTGACCCCCGAGTGCAGGCCCGACACCGACTGGATCAGCACCGCTTCGCCCGCCTGCCGGCACAGCTCTTGCTGGTCGTGCTGGCCAACCGCGAGCGACAGCGCCTGACAACCCGGAGTGGGTGTGCTGGACACACCGCGCACGGCCGAGCCGGTGGAGCTGGCGTCCATGCGGCGCGCCGAATAGCTGTCGTGCACGAACATCTGCAGCTGGCCGTCTTCCACTAGCACGTTGCGCCGGGTGGCCAGGCCTTCCCCGTCTGACTCGCCGGCGGTGAATGCCAGCGGGTTGGTGGGGTCGTCCACCAGTGAAATGTTGTCGTTGGCGATCTTTTCCCCCAGGCGGTTGGCGAACAGCGAGCGTCCCTTGATGACGGCCTCGCCCGACAGCGTCGCCCCCACGATGCCCAGCAGCTGCGCGGTCACCCAGGGATCGAGTATGACCCGGGTGCGCTGGCTGGCCGGCTTTTTGGCTCCCAGCAGACGGGTGGCGCGATTCACCGCGTCAGCGGCGGCCGTGGCGATGTCAAGCCGCTGGGGGTCGCGGTCGATGCTATAGCCGAAGCCGGTCTGGGTGTCGTCATCTTGTTGCGCGATGGAATAGGCCGTCACGAAACTGTTGGCGTCGGTGTCGCCATAGCGGATGCCCGCGGTTGAGACGATGGCGGCGGAGCTGACTGAGTCGCTGTAGTCGGCTGCCTCGACCCCGATGATGCGCGGGTCGCCGCCCTTGACGGCGCGCTCCAGCTCCAGCGCCAGCTGTATCTTTTGTTCGGTGGGGAAGTTGGCGACCTTGTTCTGGTGGAGATCCAGCTTGGCGTATTCGTGCCCGTCGGGTTCGGCCAGGCCCAGGTGCTCGTCGGGCGTGGCGAACTTGGCGTTGTCTCGGGCTTCGGCCAGGGTCTCGGCCAGCACTTCTTCGTCCAGCGTGCCGGCATAGGCGAAGCCCTGGCGCTGATCGGCTATGACCCGGATGCCCGCGCCCATGGATTTGGCCGAGCTGAATGATTCCACCTCGCCGCCGTAGGCCCTGATCTCAGTGTCGGTGCCGACCGCAACGACCACCTCCAGCTGTTCGGTGTCGTGGGCCCAGCCGATGACCCGGTCGCCCAACTCAAGCAGCTCGTCGGCCGAAGTGGGCGCGTGGGCCGAAGTGGGGGCGCCGACCGATGTTGTGGCGCCGGCCAATGTTGTGGCGTGGGCCGAAGTGTTCGCTCCCATGGGCGGCTAGGTCGCGGTGCCCCCGACAGTCAGCGCGGTCACCCGCAGCGTGGGGGTGCCGTCGCCCACCGGGACTCCCTGTCCGTCCTTGCCGCAGGTGCCGGGCGAACCCATGGCGAAGTCGTTGCCCACCAGGTCAATGTTGCGCAGCACCTCGGGGCCGTTGCCGATCAGGTTGCCCTCGCGCAGCGGCTCGGCTATCTCGCCGTTGCGGATCATATATGCCTCGGTCATGCCGAAGACGAAATCCCCGCTGGCTGGGTTCACCTGTCCGCCGCCCAGCTGCGCCACATACACACCATGGGGAGTGTCGGCAATTATCTCGTCAGGGTCGGTCTGGCCGTTGGAGATATAGGTGTTGGTCATGCGCACCATGGGCAGGTGGCTATAGCTCTGGCGCCGGCCGTTGCCCGAGCTCGGACGCCCCTGCTTACGGGCCCGGATGTAGTCCCACATATAGTCCACCAGCACGCCGTCTTCGATCAGCACGGTGTGCTGGGCGGGGCGGCCTTCGTCGTCTATGCCATAGCAGCCCCATTCGTCGGCCATGGTGCCGTCGTCAATCAGGGTCACCAGCGGGGACGCCACCTGCTCGCCGATGCGGTCGACAAAGACCGATGCGTGCTTGGCGATGTGGTCGGCTTCCAGCCCGTGGCCGCAGGCTTCGTGGAACAGCACCCCGCCGCCGCCCTTGCCGATGACCACCGGCAGGGTGCCAGACGGGGCGGGTTGGGCCTTGAGTTTGGTGAGCGCGCGCTGGGCTGCGGTGCGGGCAAGCTGCTCGGTGTCATTGCGGTCGAACAGCTCAAAGCCGATGGTGTGGCCGACTGATTCCCGGCCGGTCTGCATGCCGGTGTCGCCCACGGCCACGCAGCCCACCGAGAAGAAGGTCTTGGTCTGGTCGTCGTGGCTGTATGTGCCTTCGCTGTTGGCGATGACGAAGCGGCGGCGGCTGTCGGAATAGCGACACGATACCTGGGAGATTTCGGGGCCGGCGGCTCGGGCGATGCGCTCGGTGTCGACCAGCAGTTTGACTTTGTTGGCTTTGGCGACGTCTTGGGGGTGGATTTGGGGGTCGGATGGGTTGGCGTGGTGTGCGGGGGTGAGGGCGACCTGGTGGGTGCCGGGTTGGGTTGCGGCGGAGGTTGTTGTGGTGGCGGCTGCTTCGGCGGCGACTTCGGCAGCCTGTCGCAATCCGGTCGGGGTCAGGTCGGCGGTGTGCGCGAAGCCCACGGTGTCTCCGGCCAGCACCCGGATGCCGGCACCGCGGCTGCGTCCCGAGGCCAGCTCCTCGATTTTCTGGTCGTCAAATCCGGCCGAGCAGGAGCGCTTGTCCTCGGCATAAATCTCGGCAAAGTCGGCGCCGCGGCCCATGGCCTGTGCCAGCACATCAGCGGCCAGATCCTGTGACAGCAAGGTGTTGGGTTCGAAGGTGTCCGCTTTGGGGGCGGTGGTTGCCCTGGGGGTAGTTGCAGTTGCCACTTGGTATATATTACAGGCGCCCGCGAGTTTTCGCCCGCGCCCGTCTGCGCCTGTCTGTGTCTGTCCCGTCCGCGCCCGTCTGCGCCTGTCCCGTCTGCGCCCGTCCGCGAATTTTCGCCTGCGCCCGCTAGACTTAACCTCCAGCATGGACAAGAAACAGCGCGCCGGGTTATTCTTGTTGCAAATTGCTGTCAGTGTGGGGTTGCTGACCTATTTGTTTTGGAGCATTGACGACGAGGACGACCCTGCCACATTAATATCTAACATCTCCGACTGGAACTTCCTGACCGCATTCTGGCTGGTGGCGGCGCTGGTGCTGACTTTTCTGTCGTTCGTCATCGGCACGCTGCGTTGGGCGAGCGCGGTGGACGCCCTGGGCATCAAAGTGAACGCGCCGGATGCACCGGGCAAGTCGGATGCCCCTAACTCCCCGGGCGCGCTGGGCACCCCGGCCACCTCAAGCGCCAGCCAATCGTTTCGCCGGCTGTTTCCGCATTTCATGGCGGGACAGTTCATGTCCAACTTTTTGCCGACCACCATCGGCGGCGATATTTTGCGGGTGTCCCGTCTGAACCGGACAGCCAAGGACGCACCCAAGAGCTTCGCCTCGGTGGTGATCGACCGGCTGGGCGGCTGGGTGGCGCTGCCGATCATCTGTCTGGTCGGGCTGGGCTGGAACCAGGGGCTGCGCGAGCTGGGGGCGCCCACCCGCACCGCGTTCTTCGTGGCTGTTTTGACTTTGGTGGTGCTGGCGTTGGTGGTCTATCTGATGTCGCACAACGTGACCGGACGCTGGCTGGGCCGGCGGCGGGGCGTGCTGCGCTATATGCACGCGCTGCATCTGGGATTTGACGGGTTCAAGAGCAAGCCGCGCGATGCGCTGTATCTGGTGCTGTCCGCGCTGTTGTATCAGTTCGCTTTGGTGCTGGCGGTGGGGTGCGCAGCCGAGGCGTTCGGCGTGGACGAGATTGGGCTGACCGCGGTGATGGCGTTCTTGCCGGTGGTGCTGATCATCCAGGCGCTACCGATTTCCATTGGCGGGCTGGGGGTGCGCGAGGGGCTGTTCGTGTTCTTTTTCACCAAGCTGGGCGTGAGCGATGCCGAGGCCACGTTGCTGGGTTTGTTTTTGGGGGCGATGGTGCTGGTGTGCAGCTTGATTGGAGTTGGGCCGTTGGTGTTCAGCGG
>CAZERQ010000193.1:0-8420 GCA_964514465.1 uncultured Acidimicrobiales bacterium | reverse complement strand
CAGCCTGACGAGGTGAAGATCACGGTCGTGGAGGGCGCCCGGGGCGACACCCGCTATGAAGTCCAGGTGGGCGACGGCGACATGGGCCGGGTCATCGGCAAGCGGGGCCGCACGGCCGAAGCCATCCGCACGGTCATCCGGGCTGCCGCCGCCTCCCATGACGAGCGCATTGAAGTGGAGTTCGTGGACTAGCCGTCCAATGGACTAGCCGTCCACAAATTCCAGCGGGGGCAAAATGCGCATAGAAGTCTTTACCATCTGGCCCCAGATGGTGCAGGAGTTCCTGTCCCACAGCCTGCTCAGCAAGGCGCGCCAGGCCAACCTCATCCAAACAGCCGTCCACGACATCCGCGCCGCCAGCCCCGACCCGCACCGCTCGGTGGATGACGCTCCCTTCGGCGGCGGCCCCGGCATGGTGCTGATGCCCGAGCCCGTGTTTGCTGCAGTCGAGGAGGCCCAGCCGATCCGCCCACTGCTGCTTTTGGATCCGGCAGGCGAGCGGTTCGACCAAACCAAAGCCAGCCAGCTCGCGCAGACAGACGGATTCTCGCTGCTTTGCGGCCGCTATGAGGGCGTGGACGAACGCATCCGCACGCAACTGGTGGACGAGGAGATCTCGCTGGGCGATTTCGTGCTGGGCGGCGGCGAGGTGGCGGCCATGGCGGTGATCGAGGCGGTGTGCCGACTGGTACCGGGCGTGCTGGGCAACCCGGAATCGGCCAGCCAGGATTCATTCGAGGAGGATCTTTTGGACCACCCGCACTACACCCGCCCGCACGACTTCCGTGGCCTGGCCGTGCCGGAGATTTTGCGCTCGGGCAATCACGCCGAGATCGGCCGGTGGCGGCGGGCGCAGTCGCTGAAGCGCACCCAGCAGCGGCGCCCCGACCTGATGGCACGGCGCGGCGGGCTGACTGATGCCGAGCAGAAGTTGGTGGACGAGTTGGGCGAAACGGAGTAGGGGATTTGGACGAAACAGGGTAGGCTAATAGAGACTTTGACAAAGAATTGGAGGCAACCATGAAAAGCACAGACATATTGGATCGCGACAGATTACGCCAGGATATGCCCGAGTTCGCCCCCGGCGATCAGGTGAAGGTTCACGTCAACATCACCGAGGGCAACCGCCAGCGCATCCAGGTTTTTGAGGGCACGGTGATCGCCCGCAAGGGCGGCGGCATCAGTGAGACTTTCACTGTGCGCAAGGTGAGCATGGGTGTCGGAGTGGAGCGCATCTTTCCGGTTCATGCTCCGTCCATCGACCACATCGAGATCACCGCCCGGGGTGATGTGCGGCGCGCCAAGTTGTATTACCTGCGCAACAGGATCGGCCGGGCCGCCAAGGTGAAGACCAAGCGCGACTAGCGTTTGAGTGGGGGATGGGACGGGGGACGGGACAGGACACGGGACGAGGCGCGGTTGCTGGCCGGCTGAGATGCAGCATTGGTGTTTTATTATGGGGGCATGAACACCAATAACTTCCAACACCAAAAACCCAGCCCACGTCCGTCCGACCCAGGTCGGCGTCCGTCCCACCCCAGCTCGCGTCCGTCCAGCCCCAGCTCGCGTCCGTCTCGCCCCAACCCGCGACAACTCGGCATCGCTGGCGAAGACGCCGCCACCAAGTGGTATCAGGAACGGGGCTGGCAAATCCTGGCCCGCAACTGGCGCTTCGGCAGAGGCGAGCTGGACATCATCGCCTGCCAGCGAGACACGGTCGTCTTTTGCGAGGTGAAGACCCGCAGCAGCGCCAGCTTCGCCTGGCCGTCTGAGGCGGTCAACCACAAGAAGCAGCTTCAGATCCGCAAGCTGGCCCTCAGCTGGCTGGAGCAAAGCGATGTCTATTATCCAATCGTGCGCTTTGATGTGGCCGAAGTGCTGCCCAAGGCGGGCCGGCTGGAGGTGGAGGTATATGAGGACGCGTTCTGAGCGGGCCGCGCGTTCTGATCGGCGCGCTTTTGGCCCGCCACTGTATATAATGCAATCAGCCAGGCAGTCGAAGTTCGGTGAGATTCCGACACTGTCCCGCAACGGTTATGCTCCCGGAGCCCAGACGGGTTCCCACGGGGGACAAGTCCGGTCGAACTCCTGGCTGATCCAACCATACGACCCTCGCGGAAGGGACAGGTAGCAGTGAGTAATTTCCTGTTGTTGATGCTTTTCTGCCGACAGGAGGAAAAATGAAAAAACTCACGACTGCGTTGTTGGCGAAGACTACGTTGCCGGTCACGGCTGCGTTGCTGGCATTGTCGGCAGTCGTGCTTTTGGCGGCGGCTTGCGGCGACAGCACGGGCGCCACAGACAGCACGCCTGAAACTGCGCCGGCCGAAACTGCGCCGGCCGAAACCTCCATCCCCGCAACCCCGCAGTTCCCGGTTACGGTCGCAGACGACAGCGGCGAGGTCACCATATCCACCCGGCCCAACCGGATAGTCTCGATGTCGCCGACAGCCACCGAAATGCTCTTCGCCGTGGGCGCCGGCCCCCAGGTGGCGGCGGCAGACTCGTTTTCGAATTATCCGCCCGCCGCGCCCACCACCGACCTGAGCGCCTTCACCCCCAATGTCGAAGCCATCGCCAGCTATGACCCGGATCTGGTGATCATCTCCTATGACCCGGGCGATTTGGTTGCCGGGCTGGAGGCGCTGGGCATCGACGTGCTGACCTACGCGGCGGCCCCGACGCTGGACGGCGCCTGGGAGCAGATGATCTCTTTGGGCCAGGGCAGCGGCAACTCAGACCAGGCCGAGCAAGCGGTGGCCGAGCTGCAGCGAGATGTCGCCCGACTGATGTCAGACATGGCCGCGCCTGACAGGTCGCTGAGCTACTACCTGGAGCTCGACCCCGGTTTGTGGTCGGTGACCACCGACACGTTCATCGGCCAGATATTCGGGCTGGCCGGACTGTCGAGCATCGCCGACGCCGTGCCCGACACAGCCGGCGGCTATCCCCAGCTGTCGCAGGAGTTCATTTTGGACTCCAACCCGGACTTGATTTTTTTGACCGACTGCTGCGGCGACACACCCGAAAGTCTGGCCGAGCGGGCCGGCTGGGAAGCACTGGATGCGCTCAGCAACAGCCGGGTGGCGGTGTTTGATTCAGACATTATTTCGCGCTGGGGCCCGCGGGTGGTGCAGCTGTTGGAAGAGGTGGCTGGGATGGTCGGGTCGTAGATGCAGCAACCCCGGCATTCCCGTCTGCAAGCCAACCACCTGGCCATCTCTCTGGCGTCGGTGCTCGCAGCAGCCATCGCCGGCGTGCTGGTCGGGCCCATCTCGGTGGCACCCCACAAAGCCATCGCCGAGCTCGCCAACCTGTTGCCGTGGGTGAACCTCGACTCGGGCCTGTCGCCGCTCAAGCGCGCCATCATCGCAGACATCCGGGCGCCGCGCATGGTGCTGGGCCTGCTGGTCGGGGGTATGCTGGCCATGTCGGGGGCGACCTTCCAGGGGGCGCTGCGCAACCCGCTGGCCGATTCGTATTTGCTGGGCGTGGCGGCGGGCGCCGGCGTGGGAGCCACCCTGATGATCATCACAGAGACAGGTGACGGCGCCGGCGCGCTCGATGCGGTTCCGCTGGGTGCCTTCGCCGGAGCGTTGGTGGCGGTGGCGTGCGCTTTCGTTTTGGGGTCGGCGTTCAGGAGCCCCAACCGCGGCACCGCCGGCACCAGCAACACCGCCAACACCGGCACCACCCTGATCCTGGCAGGCATCGCCGTGGCCAGTTTCTTCACCGCCGCACAGACATATATTCAGATGCGCGAAGTGGAAAACCTGCGCAGCATATACAGCTGGATCCTGGGCCGGCTGTCCACCTCCGGCTGGGGAGAAGTGGCCTTGTTGGCTCCCTATGGACTGGTCTGCGCGGTTGTGCTGTGGCGGTTGAGCGCCCGGCTGGATGTGCTGGCAGTGGGCGACGAAGAAGCCGCCGCGCTGGGGGTGCATCCCAGACGGATTCGGGCGGCGGCGCTGGCGGTCGCGTCGTTGGCGGCGGCGGCTGCGGTGGCGGTGAGCGGGCTGATCGGCTTTGTGGGTCTGGTCATCCCGCACGCTGTCAGGCTGGTCTTCGGCGTCAGCAACCGGGTGGTGGTGCCGCTGTCGCTGCTGTTCGGCGCGGCCTTTTTGGTGCTGGCCGACGTGCTGGCCCGGGTCGCCAACTCGCCGGGCGAAATTCCCATAGGGGTGGTGACCGCCTTTGTGGGCGCGCCCTTCTTCTTGTTCATCCTGCGCCGTTATGCCAGAAGCATCTGAGCGCGCGATCTGCTCCGCCCGCGGCATCGGTGTCACCTTGCGCCAGCCGGCCCTCAACAACATATCCCTCGTCTGCCAAGCCGGCGGCTGGTTGGGCATCATCGGACCCAACGGCTCGGGCAAGACCACCCTGTTGCGCGTGCTGGCCGGACTGATGCGCCCCGACCGAGGCCACGCCCGCATCGCCCAACAAGACGTCTGGCAACTGCCGCCCCGCAGCCGCGCCCGCCAAATCGCCTACATACCCCAGTCGCCCACCATACCCCCCGGGATGAAAGTGCTGGACTATGTGCTGCTGGGCCGCACGGCTCACTTCGGCGCCAGCTTCAGTGCCTCGTCCGCCGACCTCGCCATAGCCCACGACACGCTCGCCCGCCTGGCCGCCGCCAAGTTTGCTGACGTGCCGGTGGATCAGATCTCAGGTGGCGAACGCCAGCGGGTGATCATCGCCCGGGCGCTGGCGCAGCAAGCCCGGCTGCTGCTGATGGACGAGCCGACCGCAGCGCTGGATCTGGGTCAGCAGCTGGAAGTGCTGGAGCTGATCGACCGGCTCAGGGAGGAGCAGGGACTGGCCGTCATTGTGGCCATGCATGATCTGTCGCTGGCGGGGCAGTTCGTGGATGAGTTGCTGCTGCTGTCAGACGGGGAGACGGTGGCCCAGGGAACGCCCCGGGAGGTTCTGACCGAGCAGAATCTGCAGCGATATTACGGACTGGATGACGGCGCCAGCGTGGATGTGGTCTCCGGGGATTTCGGGGTCGCGCTGAATGTGCGGCGCGCCAGCCGCTAGCCGCCCTGCTCCCGGGCAAACTGCTCGGCCCGCAAAAACAACTCATCATAGGTCAAATCCTCCAAATGCATGGAGATGCCCCACCGATGACCGAAGGGATCTTTGATTTGTCCCGCCCGCTTGCCATAGAACTGGTCGCTGACCGGCTGCAGTTCGGTGGCGCCATGCTCAAGCGCCCGCGCCATGAAAGTGTCGGCGTCGGCCACCTCCAAAATCATGGCCACCGGGGAGTTGCCGATGGTCTCGGGGCTGAGCACACCCATCTCGGGGAACTCATCGGACAGCATCAGGCGATGCCCCAGCAGGTTCAGCTCGGCGTGCATTATCTTGCCGTCCGGCAGCTCCATGACGGTCGGTGTCTCCTCGGCGCCGAAGCCGCCCACATAGAATTCGATGGCCGCCCGGGCGTCCCGGCAACACAGATAGGGGGCGATGGGTTGGGTGTTTTGGTGGTCGGTTACGGCAAGCTCGGACATTTCATCTGACATTGGTTTTCCTTTCAGCTGGGTTTGTTGCTGTAAATTAAAATGGGAATAGTTCGCCTAACAAATCTTACCGCCTCAGACAACCCTAACCGAGAAATGCCAGACAACTCAGCCGCCGACCAGCCGCCCCCGACCGACCAGCCGCCCGCGCCGGACCAGCCGTCCGCGCCCGCGCCCGACCAGCCGCCCACCGAAGATCCCCGTCCCGCCCCGGCCGAGCGCGAGCGGGCGCCGTCTGTGCTGATTGTCAACACGGGCGACGGCAAGGGCAAGAGCAGCTCGGCTTTCGGGGTGATGCTGCGGGCTGTGGCTCGCGACTGGAAGGTTGCCGTGGTGCAGTTCCTCAAGTCGGGCGACTGGCACACGGGCGAGGAGCAGATGGGCCGACAGCTGGGAGTCGACTGGTGGACGCTGGGCGAAGGCTTCACCTGGGACAGCGAAAATCTGAACCAGGACGAGGCCGTGGCTCGCCATGCTTGGCAGCACGCCCGTGAAATCATCGGCTCGGGGCGCTATCGTCTGGTGATTTTGGATGAGATCACCTATCCCATGAACTGGGGCTGGATTGATGCGGCCGAGGTGGTGGCGACACTGCGGGACAGGCCCGAGCAGGTAAACATCGTGGCGACCGGACGGGACGCTTCAGCCGAGCTGGTGGCAGTTGCCGACACGGTTTCGCAAGTCCAAAACGTCAAGCACGCCTATGAGCAGGGCATCATGGCCCAGGCTGGATTGGACTACTGATGGCCCCGCCGCCGGACACCCCGGCCCCGCCTGACTTTGCGCCGCGAAAAACCGCCTTCGTCACCGGCGGCAGCGGCGGCATCGGCCGGGCTTGCGCGCAGCTGCTGGCAGCCCAGGGCCACGACATCGCCTTCACCTATCTCTCCAACGAAACCGCCGCCCAGGAACTCGCCCGGGAGGTGCAGGCCGCCGGCGCCAGCGCACTGCCCATCCAGCTTGACCTGACCGACGCCCCGGCCACTGCCGCCGCGCTGTCCCAGGCAGCCAACACCGCAGGCATTGACGTGCTGGTGCATGCGGGCGGGCCGTTCGTGCCCCAGGAGTATGTCTCCCAAATCAGCCCCGAGCAATTCCACCAGCAATGCCAACAAGACATCGCCGGCTTCTTCAACCTGCTGTCAAGCGCGGCCGAGCACCTGCGCAAAACCCAGGGCGCGCTGGTGGCGGTTACAACCTGCGCCGTGCGCCGCTTCCCCAAACGCGATGTGCTGTCGTCTGCTCCCAAGGCGGCGGTCGAGGCTCTGGTCAAGGCGTTCGCCAAAGAAGAGGGGCGCTATGGGGTGCGGGCCAACTGCGTCGGGCCGGGCATGCTCACCGATGGCATGGCCGCCGAGCTGATGTCCAGCGGAGCCATAGACGAAGCCGCCCAGCAAGCCGCCCGCGCCAACATCGCCCTGGGAACTTTCGGGACGGCTCAGGATGTGGCCGAGGCGGTCTGTTTCTTGGCGTCGGACAGGGCGCGCTATATCACCGGTCAGACGCTGGACGTGGACGGCGGATTCTCAATCTGACGGGGTTGTCAATCTGAATAAGGCCGGGCGTAGTCCAGGCGCACCACTGGAATCTGGCGGTCGGTCTTGACCTGATATTCGCCATACCATGGGGCGTCGGCCACCACCTTGTCCCACAGCTGCGCCCGCTCCTCGCCCTCGGGCACCGTGGCCGTGGCCCAATACACCTCGCCCTTGTCGCGCACGACCACCTCGGGGTTGGCGCGCAGGTTGTGGAACCAGGCCGGGTGATGGTCGGCGCCGGCGAAGGATGCCACCACCACCTTGCTGTCGCCGTCGGGCAGATAGGGCAGGCAGACCGTGTGCGTCTTGCCCGAGCGCCTCCCGACCGTGCGCAGCAACAGACCGGGCTTGCCCGCCAGGTCGGATCCGATCTTGCCGGAGGTGAGTTTATAGAACGCCACGTGCGCCTTGGAGATCCAGGGGATGAGCCACATTGGGGGCGTCTTGAATGGTTTTTGGTAGGAGTCGGGTGCGGTGTCGCCGCCGGGGGTGTCGTGGCCAGCGTCGCCGGGGGTGTCGCTGCCGGGGGTGTCGCCGCCGATGCTGTTGTTTTGGTCTGACATTTTGCCTCGCTTTGGGTTTGGGATTAGTTTGCTAATTCAAGGCTAACCGGCAATGACCGCAACCCCAGCGCCCAGAACACCGGGTTGTATTCAAACTCATAGCCCGGCACAATCTCAATCGACCGGACACGCTCGCAGAACACCTCCAGGGCGATGCGCGCCTCCAGTCGGGCCAGCGACGCGCCCGGGCAGATGTGCGGCCCCGCCCCGAACGACAGATGCCGCTTCAGGTTGGGTCGCTCCAAGTCAAACTCGCCGGGGTCGTCAAACACGGACTCATCCCGGTTGGCCGAGGCAATGCCGAACACCACCTGGTCGCCCTGCGGGACAGCCTGGCCGTCGATCTCGGTGTCGCACATGGCGGCGCGCGCCACAATCTGAACCGGGCTGTCTCGCCGCAGCGACTCCTCCAAAAACTTTTCGCGCAGACTGGGTTGGTCGCGCTGCTTAGGCTGGTCGCTCAGTTCAGGTTGGTCGCGCAACCGCTGAAACAGCTCGGCATCGCCGGCCAGGGTCGCAAAAAAGTTGCCCAGCCAGTTGCGGGTGGTCTCGTTGCCGGCGATGATCAGGTTGATGGTCTGGGTGCGGATCATATCGTCAGACAGCGGCCGGCCGTCGATGTCGGCGTTGATGAAGCGGGTGATCAGGTCGGCCCTGGGGTTCGGGTCGCGGCGGCGGATGTCGATGTGGTGCTGGATGTAGTCGGCGAACTCGGGGTGGGTCTGGCTGAGGGTCTTGGGCTCGCCGCCCAGCTGGGCCGTCTGGTTCTCCAGCAGCTCGTCTGACCAGCGGCG
>CAZERQ010000192.1:0-61748 GCA_964514465.1 uncultured Acidimicrobiales bacterium | reverse complement strand
CGCGCTTTTGGTTGACCGTGACCGCGCCTGACTCGATCAGACCGCTGGACTGCGACCGGCTCAGGTTGAACAGCACCGACAGGCTGCGGTCCAGCCGTTCCCCCACCAGCGACTCGGGCACTGACTCGGGTGGCTGTTCGGGGGCTGGCTCGGGGGTCTGCTCATTCATCGTCTGCTGTCTCGTCTGTCGTCGTTCCGGTCCCTGCCGTTCCGGTCCCCGTCGTCTCGTCAGCCGCGGCCCCGGCCATTTCCTCGCGGCGGTGGCTCAGGAAAAACAATATCGCCGTGCCGAACAAGCCCACCACAATCCCCGTGTCGGCCAAGTTGAATATGGGCCACCAAGTCAGGTCAATGAAGTCCACCACCTTGCCGGACATGAAGCCGTCGTCCGCCCGAAAGATGCGGTCGCCCAAGTTGCCCACGGCTCCTCCCATGATCAGTGCCACGAAAACAACGCTGGCGCGGCCCTGTAGCTGTCGCACCACCAAAAAAAATGACGCCAAGATTGCCACCCCGACCAGTCCGATCCAGACCCCATAGTTGCTGGCGATGCCGAATGCGGAGCCGCTGTTGCGCGCCAGCCGCAGCCACAGGAACCCCACGATGTGGCGGGGGTTGTCTTCCAATGCGCTCAGCGCAAAGTGCTTGGTCAGCTGGTCGGCGGCCAGCCAGAGCGCGGCTATTGACAGCAGCAGGGTGAGGCGTGTTTTGTGCACTTAGCGCAGCAGCAATCCGTGTGCTTTTTGTTCCACCGTTTCGGTGGCCCAGGGGATGGCCTTGAGGCGCGCCTTAGGGATGGGCTCGCCGGTGCGCACGCAGATGCCGTAGGTTCCGTCATTGATGCGCGCCAGAGCTTCGTCTATTTTTGAGACTGTGGCACGGGCTTCGGCGCTCAGCACCAGATCCTGGTCTCTGGCTATGGCCCAGCTGTCGCCCTGGGCGGACTCCTCGTCAAATTGGACATCGCCTTGCTCGCGGGTTTCCAGCAACTGCTGTGCCTCGCTTTCCAGCGATGCCGATGACTTGAGGTATTTCTCTCGCTCCAGCGTCAGCAGCCTAATCTGCTGCTCCAGAAATTGCTTGTCGAAGAACGGGCTGGCTTTGGCGCGGGGTTTGGCTTTGGGTTTGGGTTTGGGTTTGGTGGCCTTGGCTTTTGGCTTGGCGGCTTTCGGCTTTGCTGGTTTCGCAGGTTTGGCCGGCTTCGTGGCCTTTGCTGGTTTCGCGGGCTTGGCCAGCTTCGTGGCCTTTACGACTTTAGGTGTCTTCGCTGGCTTCGCGGCTTTGGCAGGCTTGGCCGCCTTCACCGTCTTGGCAGCCTTCGCGGGCTTCGCTGGCTTCGACGGCTTGGCCGCCTTGGCTGGCTTCGGCTTGCTCGCCTTGGGCTTAACCGCTTTCGCGGGCTTGGCCGTCTTTGCCGACTTCGCGGGCTTGACCGTCTTCACGGCCTTAACAGATTTGCTGGCCTTGGCGGTGGTTTTGGTTGTTGCTTTGGTTGCCATAGGTAAAGTTAAAGAAATTGTTGCCTTTTCTTAGGCTACCTATCTAACCTGAAAAATTGCATTTATGAAAAATAAAAACAACCGCCATCCCAACGCCGAACCGCGCCATCCCAACGCCGAACCGCGCTACCCC
This sequence comes from uncultured Acidimicrobiales bacterium, assembly GCA_964514465.1. GTDB lineage: Bacteria > Actinomycetota > Acidimicrobiia > Acidimicrobiales > Hopanoidiivorantaceae > Hopanoidiivorans. The sequence continues at coordinate 60,116 of CAZERQ010000192.1, read as the reverse complement.
AGCGTGGGGCCGAAACCCGACTTCGCCCGCATAGAGCGAGCCGTCCTGGATTTCTGGCAGCAGCACCAGGTCTTTGAGCGTTCCGTGGCCCAGCGCCCCGGCGGCAGCAACGAATACGTATTCTATGACGGCCCGCCATTCGCCAACGGCCTGCCACACTACGGGCATCTGCTCACGGGCTATGTCAAAGACGTCATCCCCCGCTACCAGACCATGCGCGGCCGCAAGGTCGAGCGCAGGTTCGGCTGGGACTGCCACGGCCTGCCCGCCGAGATGGAGGTCGAAAAGGAGCTCGGGCTGCAGGGCCGCAAGAGCGTCCAGGATTTCGGGGTGGCCCGCTTCAACGATTTCTGCCGCGAGTCGGTCATGCGCTACACCGCGGAATGGGAGCGCTATGTGGGGCGCCAGGCCCGCTGGGTGGATTTCCACAACGACTACAAGACCATGGATCTGAACTATATGGAAAGCGTCATCTGGGCGTTCAAAGAGCTGTGGGACAAGGGACTGATCTATGAGGCCTATCGGGTGATGCCCTATTCCTGGGGCGCGCAGACCCCGCTGTCGAATTTTGAGATACGACTGGATGACGCCACCAGGAGCCGACAGGATCCGGCCGTCACCGTGGCTTTTTGTCTGGCTCCTCAGGCCGGCGACGACGGCCCGGTCAACTTGCTGGCATGGACGACCACCCCTTGGACTTTGCCCAGCAATCTGGCGCTGGCGGTTCATCCCGAGGTGGACTATGACATCTGGGAGTGCCCGGAGTTGGTGGCTGGGCGCGGCGCGGACAGCTCAGGCGCGGGCAAAAACGGCGCCACCCAACAGTTCATTTTCGCCGGCGCGCTGGCCGAACAGGTGCTCAAGAGCGCGGACCTCACCGACCAGACAGCCCGGCGCGTGGGCACCGTCAAGGGAGCCAGCCTGGTCGGGCGCAGCTATCAGCCGCTGTTTGACTATTTCGCCGGCACCGCCAACGCGCACCAAGTGCTGGCCGCAGACTTCGTAGACACCGCCGAGGGCACTGGCATCGTGCATATGGCGCCCGGCTTCGGCGAGGACGACCAGTCGGCCTGCCAAGCCGCGGACATCGAGGTCGTGGTTCCGGTGGATGACGAGGGCAACTTCACCGGTCAGGTGTCGCAATGGTCGGGCCGCAACGTATTCGACGCCAACAGCGACATCATCGCCGAGCTGCGCCGCCGCAAGCTGCTGTGGAGCCACCGCACCATCGAGCACAACTATCCCTATTGCTGGCGCACCGACACGCCCATCATCTATCGCGCCATGAATTCGTGGTATGTCAGCGTGACCTCCATCAAGGATCGCCTGGTGGAGCTGAACAGCCAGATCAACTGGATCCCGCAGCACGTCGGAGACGGCAGGTTCGGCAACTGGCTTTTGGGCGCGCGGGACTGGGCCGTCAGCCGCAACCGGTTCTGGGGCGCGCCCCTGCCGGTCTGGCGCAGCGACGACCCCGAGTATCCCCGGATGGACGTCTATGGCAGCCTGGCCGAGCTGGAGGCCGACTTCGGCGTGCGCCCACAGAGCCTGCACCGCCCCGACATCGACCAGCTGACCCGGCCCAACCCGGACAACCCCAGCGGCCGGTCGGTGATGCGGCGCGTGCCGGAGGTGCTGGACTGCTGGTTCGAGTCCGGGTCGATGCCGTTTGCGCAGGTGCATTATCCCTTTGAGAACAAGGAGTGGTTCGACAGCCACTTCCCGGCCGACTTCATCGTGGAATACATCAACCAGACGCGGGGCTGGTTCTACACCCTGCATGTCCTGGGCGTGGCGCTGTTTGACTCGCCTCCGTTCAAGAACGCCATCGGGCATGGGGTGGTGCTGGCGGCCGACGGCAACAAGCTGTCCAAGCGGCTGCGCAACTATCCCGACCCCGAGGAGGTGTTCAGCCAGCAGGGTTCGGATGCGCTGCGCTGGTATCTGATGTCTTCGCCGGTGGTGCGCGGCGGGGATCTGCGAATCAGCGAGGGGGACATGAACTCGGTTACCCGACTGGTGCTTTATCCCATCTGGAATGCCTACAGCTTCTTTTGCCTCTATGCCAACGCCGACAGCATCCGGGCCGGAGACAGCACCAGCTCAAGCCATGTGCTCGACCGATATATTCTGGCCAAGACCCGCCAGCTTGTGGCTGAGGTCACCGCGGCGCTGGACGACTATGACCTGCCCCAGAGCTGCGCGCACATCACCGAGTTCATCGATGCCTTGAACAACTGGTATATCCGCCGCAGCCGTGACCGTTTCTGGGCGCCCAAGGAGGATCGCACGCCTGAGGCGATCGAAGCCAAGCAGCAGGCATATGACACATTGTTTGTGGTGCTGACTGTTTTTGCCCGACTGACGGCGCCGCTTCTGCCTTTGGTGAGCGAGGAGATATATCGAGGGCTGGTGGCTGGCGCGGGCGCCGATGGCGATGCCGACGGCGATGCTCCGGTCAGCGTCCACCTCACCGACTGGCCCGAACCCGATGCGCTGCCCGACGATCCGGATCTGGTGGCGGCCATGGATCACGCCCGGGAGGTCTGTTCGTCCGTGCTGCATCTGCGCGAGCAGGGCAAAGTCCCGGTGCGCATACCGCTGTCTCATCTGGGCATCGCCGGCCCACGCGCTGAGACGCTGCGCCCCTATGTCGAGCTGTTGGCCGATGAGGTCAACGTCAAGACAATTGATCTGGCAGACGAAGCCCCGGCGAGCTTCACTCCGTCGCTCAAACCGGACGGCAAGAAGCTCGGGCCCCGGCTGAAGGATCAGATGCAGGCGGTCATGGCCGCGGCCAAGTCGGGCGACTGGAAGATTGCCGACAGCGGCCAGGCGGAAGTCGCGGGGGTTGTCCTTGAGCCCGACGAGTTCACCGTCACGCTGGTGGGCGGCGAGCGTCCGGGAGATGGCGATAGCGCACCATCACCATTCACCCACGCAGTTTTGGGCGACGGGCTTTCTGTGGTCAGCTTGGATATGGAGGTTACGGACGAGCTGCGCCAGGAGGGACAGGCCCGGCGTCTGGTCCGTTTGGTGCAACAGGCCAGGCGTGATGCGGGGCTGCATATCTCCGACCGGATTGAGTTGAGCCTGGCGCTGCCCGGGGAGTTGGAGCAAGCCATCCGCAGCCACCAGGATTATCTGGCCGACCAGGTGCTGGCTGTGGCGATTAATTTTGGGGCGGCGGCCGATATGCCCGAGGGTATCACTGAGGGCGAACTTGACGGCCAAGCGTTCAGCTTTTCAATCCGCAAGTCCTAGCAGACAAACCTAACCAAAATAAACAGCACGAACATCACGATCATCGCGCTGAAATCTATGGCCGTGCCGCTCACGCTGGCCGGGCGGACAAAACGTCTGACCGGAGCCATCAGCGGTTCGGTCACACGATTCAGGTAATACACCGCTGTGCCGGCCATTGAGTGTGGGCTGATCGGGAACCAGCTCAGGATGGCCCGCAAAAAAATGACAATCAACAGCAGATAAATCAGCCAGCACAGCAAAAACATCCGAACTCCCCAACCCGTCCACCGACAGGCCGACTAGAACTGCGTGTGGTCTTCCGGGTTGATCTCAACATCGGCTGGCGCCAACAGATACACCAAATCCGCCACCCGCTCCATCTGTCCTCCCAGAGCGAAGCAGACGCCGCTGGCAAAATCAACAATGCGGCGCGAGACATCCTGCTGCGTCTCTTGCAGGTTGACGATGATCGGCTGCTCACGCCTCAGGTTCTCGCCGATCTCCTTGACCTCCTGAAACGACCTCGGAGTCAGCACCTGCACCTTGGAGGTCTGGCTCTGCGGCATGGGGCGCACGGTTGGCGACGAGGGCGACAGCGGCGTATAGACGCTGAAGTCGTCGTTCTGTGTCGGCATGGTGGAGGCAACGGGAACCGGGTCCATGTTCACGTTTGACGGCTCCTGCCCATAGGTGAAAGTTTCGGGGCTGGCCTGGCCGAAGTCGTCGTAGTCGGCATACTCCTCGTCGGCGCTCAGTCCCAGATAATACATGACCCGTTTGAATTTTGACATCACTGCCATTATAGTCATGTTTTGGCGGCGCTGCTTGGATTTAATGCCGGATTTGATTTTTCAGTGCCGAATTGGGAAATCGGGGTCGAACAGAATCCTGCCCAGACGAACCATGGTGGCTCCGTTTTGGGCGGCCAGCTCGTAGTCCTGCGACATGCCCATGCTCAGCTCGGACAGCCCCGAAGCCTCGCCCAGCCGACGGCACAACTCGAACTCCCTGGCTGCCTCGGCCGGCTCCAGGCTGGCGATGCACATCAGCCCGCGCACATTCAGCTGCAGCAGTCGGCAGCGTTCAACAAATTCTGGGATCTGCGATGGCTCCACTCCGGGGCGGCTGTCGTCTTGGCTGGTGCGTACCTCCACGAACACATCTGCTCCGGCAATGCGCTTGGCCAGCTTTTCGGCTGTTGACAGGTTGTCAAGGCTTTGCCACACCGAGACGATGCCATCGAGCCGGGCTATCTTGTTGGACTGCAGCCGGCCCTGGAAATGCCAGCGGATGTCGTCTGCTGTCGACCCAGCGGCCGGTGATGTCGATTCCGCGGCCAACCCCGATTTCATTTTCTCTGATTTGGCCTTCAGCTCGTCGGCGTAGTTCTCCCCGAAGTCACACAAGCCGTTGGCCAGAGCTGCCTGGATGTGTTGTTCAAAACAGCCTTTGGTCACCGCCACGATCTGGGGCAGATTGCGGCCGGGGGTGGCTGCCAGCAGTCGCTTCTTGACGTGCGACAGTCGCTCGGCCACGAGTTGGGTGAGCTGGCGTGCATGCTCGTCGCCTTGCATGGCGTGCTGTTGCTCCTGCCTGTTCGTCATTGCACCCGGCTCATTCTCCAGCTGACTCATGTCTCCCACCAGACTACCATGGCGTTCCTTTGGGTTTCCGAGCGCGCCCTGTGTGAGAACCAGCGTTCGGCCTCGCAGCTGCTGCAGGAATCCAGATACTCAACCTGGGCGACTCCGGCCTGGGTCAGAGCTCGCGAGATCACAAGCCGCAGGTCCAGGTTGTGTCCAGTCTCCCCACCGCGACCGGCCCCATCCGCGCGCAAAATGTCCTCGCCCCACTGGGCGCACAGCCCCGCGGCATCAGCCGGTGAGAACTCATAGCACCCGGCGCAGATGTGCGGGCCCACGAAAGCGCTAAGTCGGGCGGAAGTGGGACTGGCAGAAGTGGGCTGCAGCGAGACAAGCTCGGCAACTGCCTGACCGACAATGCCGGCGGCCAGACCGCGCCAGCCGGCGTGAATGGCGGCCACGGCACCTTCGGTCGTCCACACAGCTATGGGCGCGCAGTCTGCGGTTGTGATGCCCAGCGCGAGGTTGGCCTGGGCGGTGATCAGAGCGTCCGCTTGGGAGGCTGATGATGGTTCAAAGTGGCCTGTCTGTCGGACAACCGCCACCTGCGCGCCATGCACCTGCTCGCACCACACCCAGGGAACCGGCGCAATCTGTTGTCGGTGCTGGGCCAGGTCGCTGCTGGAGTTCGGACTGAAGTCTCCGTCTGACCGCTCGGTCTGAGCGACAACTATGCGCCCGCGGCACTCAAGCGGGAACTCGCGGCGGATGCGACTTTGCTCCGGCGTCAAGACTCAGGCCGACAACAAGAAAAACCTTACTGCAAGAAATCAGGCACGGCCCATTCGTCGTCGCTCTGGCCCGGCAGATCCCCCAGCTCGTCCACCAGATCATCTGCGACATCGCCCATCTCGCCTGCGCCGTCAAAGGTGTCGTCGGCAGCCATCTCGGTGGGCATCTCAAGCACCACCGCATCTGAGCCAGAAGTCTGCGGCGCGCTGCGGTCAAAGCCGGCCGCCAGCACCGTTACCCTGATCTCGTTCTCAAGCTCGGTGTCCAGATACATCCCCATGATGATGTTGGCATCGTTGTGGGCGACCTCCTTGACGACATTGGCCGCCTTCTCCAGGTCGTTGATGGTCATGTCGGCGTCGCCGCTGATGGACAAAAGAATGCCGCGGGCCTGCTCCACTGCATCCTCCAGGAGCGGGCTGCGCAGGGCTTTGCGGGCGGCGGCTATGGCCCGGTCCTCGCCGGTGGCTGTGCCGATGCCCATCATGGCCGAGCCGGCGTCGGTCATGATGGTCTTTACGTCAGCGAAGTCGGCGTTGATCTGGCCCGGCCGGGTGATGATGTCGGAGATGCCCTTGACGCCCTGCAACAAGACATTGTCGGCCATGGCAAAGGCTTCCAGAATGGGCATGTTCTCATCGGCAGCATCCAACAGTCGGTCGTTGGGTATGACGATCAGGGTGTCAACCTTCTCACGCAGGTTCTGGATGCCCTCATCCGCCTTGACTGCCCTGGAGCGACCCTCGAAATCAAACGGCCTCGTTACCACGGCCACGGTCAGGGCGCCTGAGCCTTTGGCTATCTCGGCCACGATTGGCGCCGCGCCCGTGCCTGTGCCGCCGCCTTCGCCTGCGGTGATGAATATCATGTCTGCTCCGGCCAGCGCCTCCTCTATCTCGCGGCGGCTGGATTCGGCTGCTTCAGCTCCCACCTGAGGATCGCCGCCTGCCCCCAGCCCTCTGGTGCGGTCGCCGCCGATTGAAATCTTCATGTCGGCGTCGCTGGTGAGCAGGGCCTGGGCGTCGGTGTTGACGGCGATGAATTCGACACCGCGCAAGCCGGTTACGATCATCCGGTTTACCGCGTTGCCGCCACCCCCGCCAACACCAATTACCTTGATGACGGCCAGATAGTTGTTTTGTTCAGACATGGGAATGCTCCTTGGTGAGAATTGCTCAGATGCAAAATGTTGCGTTGGAATTTCTGGATATGACGCTGGGCGTCCTAAACCTGTAGTTTAGCTTAAATGTTTACAGATGCAAGTGAAATCTGCCAACACTAAAGCTGCACTTTAGGGTTAAGGTTGGCGCTGGCGTGGTGGGCCCTGGCCAGCCCTCAGCAGACGTGGTCTTCGGTGATCACCGGGGCCAACGGAGAGTCGACATTTAGCATTTGAGAACAAGCCAGACTGGCTTGCGACAGCACTGTTTCGGCCGAGCGTAGCTTGGATGTGAGCTCGCGGGCATCGTTCAGATAGACCCATCCCCCGCTGTCCAGGCGCAAGAAGATCTTGCCGGTTTCGTCTTGCACCACCGCTCCCACCTGCTGGCTCAGCCGCGGCACCTGCGCCACTTCACGCGCCACTTCCAGCGCCACCTCTGAGTTCAGATACTCGCTTGCGTCGGCGCCAGCTTCGCCGATTCCCTCAACCACCAGATAGCCCCGGGCGTCGTCAAGCCTGTCCAGTATCTTGCCCTCGATGTCCACCAGATCATAGCCCGCGTCGCGCAGCACCACGGCAACGGGTGTGCGTTCGATCACCGATATGTCTAGCCTGCCGTTTCTCCAGGAGCGCGAGATTTCCACGTCTTGCACCCACGGCAGGTCGGCGATGAGCTTGCGGGCATCGTCTATGTTGGCGGTCAGCAGGGGGTCTCCCAGCAGCTGGTCGGTGATCTCAGATATGCTGGCGGGGTCGGTCTGGCCCAGGCCGGAAATGCGCACATCGTTCAGATCCAAGAACGGACTGTATAGCAGCAGCCAAACTGCCAGACCCGCCAGCGCCAACAGGATCAGCGGCGGATACAGCTTCCAGCGGAGCCGTCGCTTGTTCTTTGCGCCGGAGACCTTGCGGCGGCGCGACTGCATCTTGGGGTGCATCTGGGCGGACATCAGCTCTTTATCCCCCTGAGCAAATCAGCGTCGGGGCCGTCAAAGCCGACCAGCACAGTTTCGCTCTTCAGCCCGATGCCCGTCTGGGCATGCACAGTCGCATGCACCTCCCGCATCAGATCAAAGATGTCCTGTGCCCGGCCTCCCCTGTCGGCGATGATGAAGTTGGCGTGCTTGGCCGAGACACGAGCGCTGCCCAACCTCTTGCCCTTCAGCCCCGCCCGATCCACCAGCGCACCGGCTGCCTGGTCGCCGGTGTTGGCGAACACTGAACCGCAGTTCTGTCCGCCCGGCTGGTGCTCGCGCCGCCAGCTCAGGATGTCCGCGATCAGCTGGCGGGAGTGCAGCGGGTTGGCGTGATGCAGCCTGAAGCTGGCGCTGCACACAATCTGGCTGGACGCAAGCGCGCTGGTGCGATAGCCGAGCTGCAGCTGCTGCGGAGTCAATGTCAGCATCAGTCCGCTGGACAGGTCAACGCAGGTGGCCGAGATCAGACTTTGCGCGACATCTGAGCCATGCCCGCCCGCGTTCATCCTGACCGCTCCCCCGGCCGACCCAGGCACACCGACCGCCCACTCGAATCCACCCAGCCCGCCGGCAGCCGACTGGCGCGCCGCGATGGGCAACGGCACAGACGCTCCGACCCGCATGGCTGTGTCGTCGGTGCTGCTCCAGTTGCCGTGCGAGGACACATGCGGCAGCTCGATGCCCGAGAACTGCTCGCCCAAGCGCACCAGCACTCCCCTGAATCCAGCGTCAGCCACCAGCATGTTCGTTCCGCTTCCCAGCACCAGCAGAGGCAGACCTACGTCTTCGCCAGACCAGAACCTGGCAAGTCGGGCCAGCTGCAGCGGAGTGTCGACCTTCAGCGCCAGCCTGGCCGATCCGCCGACCCTATAGCTGGTGTGCTGGCCCAGCGGCCAGTCCAGATCCAGATCGCAGCCGGGGAGCAGTTCGGACAGCTGCGCCGCCAACCGCTCGATCGGGGGCTGGTGCTCGCCCAAGTTCCGAGGCTGGGCCGTTTGAGGCTGGTCTGCTTGGTCTTGGTTCATGGTCGCTTTGGCTATGACAGCCTCTGCTTGACCTGATCTATCACCAGGTGAATGTCGCCGGCGCCCAGCACTAAACAGATATCATTGGGCTTTAGTTCCCGAGAGAGCGTGTCGACCACGTCGTCCAGTCTGGGAGCCCAGAGCACTCGGGGCTGCTGGCTGGCGACCGCCTGGGCAATCAGCTCTCCGGTCACGCCTGGAAGTGGCATCTCACCAGCTGAGTATACGTCTGTCAGCACCAGCATATCTGCGCCCTCAAAAGCCGATCCGAAATCCAGCCAGAGATGTTTGGTGCGCGAATAGCGGTGTGGCTGGAACACGCAGACGATGCGAGAGCCGCCAGCTTGCGAGCCACCAGTTTGTGAGCCAGCCAACTGGGCGGCGGCTGCGATCGTGGCGGCGACTTCGGCGGGCAGGTGGGCATAGTCGTCAATGAAAGCGATGCCAGCCTGGGTGCCTCGGAACTCAAAGCGCCTGGATATGCCCGCAAAACGTTCCAGCGAGCCCGCGGCGGTCTCTGGCGAAACTCCCAGCGAGCTCGCCGCCAATAATGCAGCCAGAGCGTTTTCGGCATTGTGAAGTCCGGGTATGGGCAGCGACACTTCAGCCCAGAGCCCGCCTCGGTGCTGCACCTTGAAGCTGGCGGCTGCACCTGTCTGTGCGAAGTCGGTGATTTGATAGTCGGCCTCAGGCTGCGTCCCATAGCTGATGATGTCGCAAGCAAGCCCGTCCAGCTTCCCCGCCACATCGTCTGGCAGGTTGTCGCGCAAGACAGACAGAGCCTGGGTGTGCACAACTGCCACATCATTGACCAGACCCAAAAAATCGACGAACTCCCGGCACAACTCCCCGAAGCTGCCATAGCGGGTGTGGTGATCCGGATCCACGCTGGTGGCGATCGCACAATCCGGCTCCAGCGCCAAAAAAGATCCGTCGCTCTCATCGGCCTCAACCACCAGATGCCGTCCGCTGTTCCAGCAAGCCCCGCTGCCGACCTCATTGACATCGGCGCCGATGATGTATGACGGCTTGTGCTGGTCGTGCAACAAGATGAGCGAAAGCATGGATGCGGTGGTGGTCTTGCCGTGCGTGCCGGCCACGGCTATGGTCTGTTTGAGCGCTCCGATTGCCCGCAGCATCTCAGCCCTGTTCCACACATCGAGGCCGCGGTCGCGGGCGGTGCTCAACTCAACATTGTCAGAGGCGATGGCAGACGAGTGCACCACCAACTCGGCTGTGCCAAGATTTTTGGGGCTGTGGCCGATGGCGATGTTGGCGCCCAGGTCGGACAGCCGCTGGGTTCTGTGGTTCTGCTTTATGTCCGAGCCGCTGACCCGACAGCTGAGGCCCAGCAGCACTTCAGCCACAGCCGACATGCCGGCCCCGCCGATGCCCACGACATGGACGGCTCTGCCCGCCACTGAATTTGCCGCGGTGCTATATGCCGCGGGGCTCTTTGTCCCAGCACTATTTGCCACAATTCCTATTTTGCCTTTTTTGCGTGGGCCACCAGCAGTTCTGCTAGATTTTGCGCCGCCTCGGGTATGGCCAGTCCCGCAGCAGCCGCCGACATCTGGCGCAGACGTTGGGAATCACCCGCCAATCTCTGTAGCTCTTCCAGCAGTCGGGCGCCGGTGAAGTCAGCTTCACCTATGCATACGGCAGCCCCCGCCTGCTCCAACTTCCGGGCATTGGCGCTCTGGTGGTCACGGGGCGCACCCTTGAGCGGAACCAGAATGGATGGCAGGCCCAGCACCGCCAACTCAGCAATCGTGCCCGCCCCGGCTCGCCCCACCACGATTAGGCTGGCCGACAAAATCTCTGCCATGTTGTCGGCGAACGGAACGGAGCTATAGTTGATCGGGTTGTGGCTGGCTTCGGCGGGTCGGGTTTGGGCTTCGGCGGGTCGGGCTTGCTCTTGCAGGTGCCGGTAGTCTTCCCATTGACGCTGACCGACGATGTGGAATATGTCAAGCTTTGGGTCAGATTTTGACGTGCTGGCCAACTCAAGCATTTCCGCGGTGGCTATATTAATGCAGCCAGCTCCCAGCGAGCCACCCATGATCGTGACCTTGACGCAATCCTGGCGCGAGGCAGAAACAGAATCCGAGCGGGCGGCAACACCACTCTGACCGGCGGCCACAATCTCCGGGCGCACGGGGTTGCCGGTATGCACAGCCCGCGGCAGATCCGTGTCCGCGAAAGCCACCGCCGATGCCACCGACAGGCGCGCCGACAAACTGTTGGCCAGACCCGCCACACAATTCTGCTCGGCAGTAACAATCCGAATGCGCCACACGAACGCCGCCGCCGCCGCCATCAAACCCACATATCCTCCCATGGCCAGCACCACCCGGGGCCTCCGCCGCCCCAGCAGAACGAACAACTGCCAGCTCCCCAGCACCAGTTTGACCACCGCGCCCAGATTTGCCCAGATCGCCCCGGGCCGCAGGCTGCGTCTTATCCCCCGTCCGAACACCAGCGTGACGTCAAAGCCGGCCTGCCTCACGCCGTCGGCACCCACACCTGTCTTGGACAACGCGAAATGGCAATCCAGTCCGCGCTCGCGCAACACCTGAGCAACGGCGATCCCAGGATACACATGGCCGGCTGTGCCGCTGGCTGCGATCACCGCCCAGCATCTGTCGCGCCCGGAGCCAGATTGTCGTGCCTGTCGCGCCTGTCGCCTGCTGGCCACCGAACCTAGTCCTTTCGGCACTGCTTGGCTATGTTCATGATGGCACCCATGGCGGCCATGTTCAGCACCAGCGCCGAGCCCCCGAACGACAGGAACGGAATGGGCAGCCCCGTGATCGGCAACAGCACCACCGCCGCGCAAACATTGATGAAGAACTGCCCCACGATCCAGACCGTGAACCCGACTGTCAACAGCATGGCGAAGTTGCTGGGGGCGTTCATGGCGACATACATTCCCACGCCGCCCAACAGCATGAACAGGCACACAGTGGCCGCCGCCCCCACAAAGCCCAGTTCCTCGGCGATGACGGAGAAGATGAAGTCGGTGTGCGAATAGGGCAGGTATCCCCATTTGGCTCGCCCGGCACCCAGCCCCACGCCGTTCACTCCGCCCGATGCGATGCTGACCATCGACTGGATGGCCTGGTAGTCGGTGCCGAAGGGGTCGTCCCAGGGGTCAAAGAAAGCGGTCAGGCGCTGGCGGCGATAGTCGGCACTATAGGACAGCGCAACCACGCCCGCGGCTCCCAGCGCGCCCCAGCGCATCAGCGACCCGATCGGGCTGCCGGCGATCAGCAGCATGGCGAAGGCAATGGTGGCTATGACGATGGTGCTGCCCAGGCTGGGTTGGCCCAGGATCAAAAGCGCCATCAGTGACAGCAGCAAAATGGCCGGACGGACACTCAGACGGGCTTGGTCGATCTTGTCGTGGCGCAGCGCCAGGAAGCGTGCCAGCCAGACCACCAGCGCGAACTTGGCTATCTCTGACGGTTGGAACACCAGCGGCCCAAGCTGCAGCCAGCGGGTGGCGCCGTTGACCGTCACGCCCACGCCGGGCACCAGCACCAGACCCAGCAGCCCCAGCGAGACCACCAGCATGGGCGTTGCCAGCCGGGCCCATCTGCGGTAGTCGATCAGCGACACCACGATCATCGACACCAAGCCCACGCCCATCCAAATCAGTTGCTTGCGGAAGTGGAACCAGGCGGATCCTTGGCTGTCGTAGTCCAGCACCATGGCCGATGACAGCACCATCAACAAACCCACCAGGCTGAATGCGGCGACTATGAGCGCCAGCAGCACGACCAGCCCATAGCGTGGCGGGGCGGTTTTGCGAGTGGGTGCCGCGGACTTGGTTGCGGGACGGGCGGACTTGGTTGCAGGGCGGGCGGACTTGACGGCAGACGAGGGCCTGACCGCACGGCTCGGCGCGGGACGGGCGACCACACTTGAGGGATGCCTGGCTTGCGATTTGGCCACCTTGCGGCTGGGCGCGCGGCGCAATGTCGTAGCGCCTGTTCGGGTGGCTGGCGGGGCTGCTGTCGGCGTCATTGCCCGCCTCCTGTGATCCGCTCGACCTGCGCCACAAAATCCTCGCCGCGCTGCTTATATGACTCAAACATATCAAACGACGCGCACCCCGGCGACAGCAACACCACATCGCCCGGTTCGGCCAGCTCCTGCGCCTGCGACACCGCCGCGGCCATATCATCTGCCGACACCACCAAGCTCTGTCCCGCAAAGATCTGCTCCAGATCACCTGCCGTCTCCCCCAGCGTCACAACTGCGCGCAGTTTGTCGCTTATATTCGCCATCGGCGACAGATCCAGCCCCTTGTTCTGCCCGCCCGCAATCAGCACCACCGAGGCGAAGCCATCCACCGCGGATATGACCGAATGCGGAGAGGTGGACTTTGAGTCGTCATAGAACTCGATGCCACCGGCAGTGGCGATCAGGTTCAGACGGTGCTTCAGCCCAGCGAACTCCCGCAGCACTTCGGCCGCCGCTTCTAGGCTGGCACCGGCCGCCGTGGCCACCGCCGCGGCTGCCAGCGCGTTGGATATGTCGTGGGGCTGGCGTCTAGGCATCTGTTGGACATCCACGAAGGGTTCGCCAAATGCGGTCAGGAAGTTGCCTCGCAGAGCAAACTCAGCCGCGCTGGTCCCGTTGTCCTGGTCTTGGCGGTGCGAAAACTTGAGTGCGCTGACCTCGGACGGCAGATGTCCCATCACCGTATCGTCATCGAAGTTGGCCACCGCCACAAAATCGTCGGCGGGGCGTTGGCTGGCCAAGTGCTGCCAGATCTTTGACTTGCTGGTTTCATAGTCCAGCAGTGAGGCATGCACGTCCAGATGGTCGGGGGCGAAATTCAGCCACGCCGCCACGGAAGGAGCAAAGGCCCGGGCAAATCGGAGCTGGAATGACGAGACCTCGATGACGACCAGTTCGGCAGGCGGGCTAGACAGAGCATCTGCGGGCTGGCCAGTCGCGGTTTCGCGGCGCCGGTAGGCCAGGGCGTCGCCCAACGGAACGCCAATCGGGTCGGCGTTGCCGGCAGCCACCACAGCAATCCCGCTTCGCTCCAGCATTTTTTGAACCAAATGGGTAACTGTCGTCTTGCCGTTGGTGCCGGTGATGGCCACATAGGGCCGCGGGTCGTGGGCGGCGAAAACGTCCAGCTCGCTCAGCAACTTGTCGCGTATGCTGCTGCCCTCCGCATTGATCTCAAACAACCGGTGCGAGTCGGGCAGCCCCGGTGTCGGTATCACATATTCACATCGCTCAACCAGCGCCCCGAGCCGGCCGGCTTCGGAATGCAACTCCACGCCAAGATTTTGGGCGGCGGTCTTGGCGTCAGCGGCAGTCTTGGCGTCAGCGGCAGTCTTGGCGTCGGGACCAGTTGCTCCAGCAGCGGCAGTCGCTCCAGCACCGGCGCCAGGCCGATCGTCAAACACACAGACGTCCGCGCCCAGATCCAGCAGCGCCCTGGCCAAAGCCTGATTTGACCGCCCAAAACCAACCAGCAAAAAACTCGTCATCTCAGCTCCTAGAGATCGGTGATGGTGATGTAGTCGGCATAGAACAGCCCCAGCCCCACCGCGATGAACAAGATGGCAAAGATCCAAAAGCGGACAATCACCCAGGTCTCCTCCCAGCCCACCAACTCGAAGTGATGGTGGATCGGCGCCATCTTGAACACCCGCTTGCCAACTCCCGAGGCAGTCTTGGTGATCTTGAAGACGGCCACCTGGACGATCACCGACAGGGTCTCCACCACATACAGCCCGGCGATGATGGGCAGCAACAGCTGCGTGCTGCTGGCCAACGCCAGACAAGCCAAGCCCGTGCCCAGCGCCAGCGAGCCGGTGTCGCCCATGAAGATGTGTGCGGGATGCGCGTTCCACCACAGGAATCCCACGCAGCCGCCCGCGAAGGCCGCGGCGATGACAGCCATGTCCAGCGCGTGCGGCACCTGATAGATGCTCTCCTCGCGGAACAGCCAAAAACAGATCAGCACATAGGCGCCCAGGCTGAACGCCGAGGAACCGGCCGTCAGTCCGTCCAGTCCGTCGGTCAGGTTGACCGCGTTGCCGGCCGAGACGATCAACAAAATCGCCAGCGCCGCCCAGCCCCAGCTGCCCAGCTCCCAGCCGGGCGAGTCGAAGCGGATGAACGACAAGGTGGTGTGCGGGTCTGACCACGCCAGGCTCCCCAGGCTGAAGAACACCCCCACCGCGATCAGGCCCAGGAATTTGGCACGACGGTTGAGCCCCACATTGTGCTCGCGCGACACCTTGAGGTGGTCGTCCAAAAAACCCACCCCCGCGGCCAGCAGGATGGATGCCACAATCAGCAGACCGGTGTTGGTGTAGATGCCGTGATACGAATGGCTCAGGACATAGCCCAGTGTGCCGCCGGCCACGATCGCCAGACCGCCCATGGTCGGGGTGCCGGTCTTGGTGCTGTGGCGGTCGGGGGCGTCCTCGCCGATGGGCTGGCCGATGTTGAGCCGGCGCAGGGCGAAGATGAGCACCCGGGTCAAGATGACGGACGAGATGAAGCCCACTGCCAGGGCGATGAGCAGCCTGATCATGCCGGCGCCTCCGCTGGGCCTTCTGGCAATATTTCTTGCGCTAGCTCCCGGGCTGTCTGACGGTCGTCAAACGGCTGTGTGCCGGCGGCTGTGATCTGTGTCTGTTCGTGACCCTTGCCTGCCACCAGCACCAAGTCACCGGGGTCGGCCGACTTTAGTGCCAGGGCAATTGCCAGACGGCGGTCGGGTTCGACTTGTGGCTGCTGGCCGGGCGCGCCCTCAATCCCCGCCAGGATTTGTTTGATGATGCTTTGCGGATCCTCGCCCCGGGGATTGTCGTTGGTCAGACAGATGTGGTCGGCCAGCTGCGCCGCAATGCGCCCCATCTCCGGTCGCTTGGAGGTGTCGCGTTCGCCCCCGCATCCGAACACCACATGCACCTTGCCCCCCGCCGCCAGCTCCCGTGCAGACACCAGCGCATGTTCGAGCGCCCGGGGCGTGTGGGCATAGTCGACCACCACCGCCACGGGCTCTCGCCACACCACCTCAAAGCGGCCCGCAATCGGCGAGACCTGCTCCAGCCCGGACTTGATGGCCTGCCCGCCGAAGCCCAACTGCTTGGCCAGACCGGCAGCCAGGTTGGCGTTGGCAACCGCAAACCGAGACGGCACCGGCAACCAGACGTCCTGGCCCGCCAGCTTGATTTGGCTGCCCTGCAGGGATTGGCTGACGATGGTCACGTCCTCTATTGTGCAGGCGGTGGCTTGGATTTGCCTGGGCAGTCCGTCAATCAGCCGCCGGCCATATTCATCGTCAACGCAGATCACCGCTCGCTGGGTGTGCTCGGGCGCGAACAGGGACTGCTTGGCACAGAAGTATTGCTCCATGCCCGAGTGGTAGTCGAGGTGTTCGGGGCTCAGGTTGGTGAAGCCGCAGACGTCGAATTCGATGCTGTCGATGCGGTGCTGGACAATGGCGTGCGAGGACACTTCCATCACCACCGCGCGGTTCTGCTCTTTGGCTTGGTGGAGTTGGCGCTGCAGATCCAGCGACTGGGGGGTGGTCAGCGAGGCGGTTGGCGTGGTGTCGGGGGTAGCGCCCGGGGAGTCGGGGATGCCGCCCAAAGTGCCGATGGTCGCCACAGCTTGACCCGCCGCCTGCATTATCTCAGCCAGCATGGCCGCGGTGCTGGTCTTGCCGTTGGTTCCGGTTATGCCGACCACTGTTATGTCATTTGACGGCCAGCCGTAAAATGCCGCCGACAGCTTGGCCAAAGCTGAGCGGGAGTTGGCCACTTGTATCTCGGGTATGCCCAGATCCAACCGGCGCTCGCACACCACCGCCGCGGCTCCATTTCGTTTCGCGGAGTTGGCGTGGTCGTGGCCGTCGTGGGTCTGTCCGGGCAGACAGAAAAACAGGTCGCCGGGCCGCACCTGGTCGCTGTGATATGCCAGCCTGGAGATGACGACATCACCTGCTGCGCCCGAGCCATCCGCCGCGCCTGAGCCGTCTGCGGTGGAAGCACCCACGGCGGGGATGTCCACGCCAGCCAGCAGTTCGTTCAGTGAGAGCTTGTCCGCCATCGCGCTTCCCTCGCGTGTCTAGTCCTGACCCTGCGGTTGGGCCGCCACCGTGGACAGCCCCGCCGTCGTCACAGGCGGCCCCACCGTCGTCGCCACAGTCGTCGCCACCGACGGCGGAATGTGGAAATGTCTGACAGCTTCCGTGGCCAGCTGCGCAAAAGTCGGCGCCGCGGTCTGGCTGGCATAGATGCTGTTCTGCGGCTCCTCCAGCACCACAATGATCGACACAGACGGATCATCGGCCGGCAAAAAACCGGCAAAAGTGGTGATGTATCTGTAGTTGCCGTCCTCGTCCTCATAGCCTCCCGTGGGCAGCGGCTTGCGGGCGGTGCCGGTCTTGCCTGCCACCAGATAGTTGTCCACCGCCGCGCTCTTGCCGGTTCCCGCCCGGACCACATTGACCAGCATGTCGGTCAGCTCGTGGGCGGTCTGGGCCGAGACGATCTGGGTCGGGCCGCTGACCTCGGGCCCCACCCGCTGGCCCCCGGCGTCAATGACATCGGCCACCAGATGCGGATCGACCATCACGCCATCGTTGGCGATGATGTTGAATATGTTCAGCATCTGCAGCGGGGTCAGCGCCACACCCTGCCCCAAAGAGATGGTGGCGGCCGAGGTGCCCGACCAGTCCTTGAGGTCAAGCAGCTGCCCGCCCGACTCGCCCGGCAACTCCTCGCTCAACAGCGGACTTCCGACCCCGAAGCGCAGCAGATATTCGTGCAGCAGATCCTGTCCCAGATCCTGGCTCCACAAGATGGTGCCGATGTTTGACGAGACCCTCATGATTTCTGCCACCGACATGTCCAGGGGCGGGTGCCAGTCGTGATCCTCAAACAGCGAGTCATACAGGCTGAGCGATGCCGGCACCTCCCTGACGCTTTGCGGGTCGGCTGTGTCGCTGTCGAGGATGGCGGCGAAAGTGAGTGGCTTGAGCGCCGAGCCTGGCTCGTATGTCCAGGTGGTTGCCCTGTTCTGGTTGGATATTTCATAGGTGTGGGTTGGTGCGGAGTCGGCGTCTGCTCCGGCGTCGGCCGTGTTCCCGTCAGCGACAGCGGCTCCGTCAGCGCCGTCGGCCTCGGCATCGCGCCTCACCACGGTGGCCATCGACAGAATCCGTCCGGTTGCCGGCTCAGACACAATGGCCGTGCCCGACAGCGACCCGGTCGCCTCGACCTGCTCAAGCAGAATCTTCTCGGTCTGGAACTGGAACCTGCTGTCGACCGTCAGATACACCGAAGCGCCCGGCACGGCCGGCTGTTCGCTGCGCTCGCCCAGCGCAATGGGGTTGCCGTTGGGATCGCCCTCGAGATAGATCAGCCCAGGCGTGCCGTCCAGATGTGAATTCTGCGAGAACTCGACACCCGCCAGCCCCTGCTCCTCCGACCCAACGAAGCCCACGAACGAGCTATTCACCGACGACCGGACCGGATAATGGCGCGCATATTCCTTGAAGAATCCAACGCCGTCAATGTCCAGATCCACAACTGCATCCTTGGTTTGCTGTGAGACTTTGCGCTTCAAATAGCTGAACGCTCCCTGTGCCACCAGCCTAGCATGCAGCTCCGGGGCGGGCAGCTCAAGGATGGGCGACAGCTGTGCGGCTACCTGGTCGGGGTTGTCTATCCGTCCGGGGTCGGCCCAGATGGTGTAGCTGATGAGCGAGGTTGCCAGAAGTTCGCTGTTGCTGTCGTATATGTCGCCCCGGCGCGCCGGCAGCTCGCGGGTGTAGATCCGCTGGTTCTGCCCCCGGGCGATGAGCTCGTCGTTGTCCAGCAGCTGGAAGTCCACCAGCTTATACATAATCACCCCCGGCACCAGTAGCACCAAAATGGAGCTCAGGAAAAATGCGCGGCGGCGGCTGGACAGGCTGGGGCGGGCTGGCTTGGCGCGGGCCGGTTTGGCGCGGGCGGAACTGGCGCGCGCCCGACCGGAACGAGACTTTGATCTAGTTGCCATCTGTCTCAGCCCCGGTCGATTGGAGATAGATGATGTTGCTTGCCTCCACCATGCCCAGCACTTCCGTGGCGACCGATCGGATCCTGTCGGGCGAGACCGCCTGCGAACGTTCATACAGCAACTCCTGGCGCAACTCCAGCTGCTGATTCAGATCCTGCCTGAGATCATCCAGTTGGCGCTGCCCGCCGACCAAAGAAGCATGCAGGATGACGATGGCGAACGGCAGCCCGACCAGCGCGATCAACCCGGTCAAAAAGCTGATGAAATACAACTTGCGAAAACGCGGGCCCGACTTGGGCGCCAGCTTCAAGTTTGGTTTGCCGGCCGGTTGGGTGCGCGGTTTGGTTTGGGGCGCTGTGCGGGGCGCTGGGCGAGGTGCTGCTCGCTGGCCTATGCTGGCGCTGGGATGACGGCTCCTGGAGTTGTCCAGCGCGGTCTGCAACCTTCGGCTCTGTGGCCTAGCGTTAGCGCGGGGCGCGGCGGCGCGAGATGCAGTGGCGCGAACCGCACGGGCTGTGGCGGGAGGGTTCATCGGTCGTCCTCCTGCGCTGCTTGCTGCTCCGAACCAGAATCCAGCTTTTCAAAACTGCGCAGCTTGGCACTGCGGGCTCGGGAGTTCCTGGCCACCTCGCCAGCCTGCGGCGTCTTGGCCTTGCGATGCAACAGCTTGACAGTCGGAGCCGCCCCGCACTGGCACGGCAACTGTGGCGGACACTGGCACCCCCCTGTCTCGGCTAGGCGCAGCTGCTGCTTGACAATAATGTCCTCCCCCGAATGATACGAAATGAAAACACCCCGGCCGCGTTCCTCCAGCGCGGCGATGGCCTGGGGTATGGTCCGCTCAAGCATCTCAAGCTCCCGGTTGACTTCAATGCGGATGGCCTGGAAACTTCGCCTGGCCGGATGCTTGCCCGTGCGCCGATGACGGGCCGGGATGGCCGCAACAACAATCTGGGCCAGCTGGACGGTATCTGCGATCGGCCGCTGTTTGACGATGGCCTCCGCAACCCTCTTGGCGAAGCGTTCCTGTCCGTAGCGCCGCAGAATATCTTCCAGCCGGTCTTGTCCATAGTCGTTGACGACTTCCTGCGCGCTCAGTTGGCTGCCGGCATCCATTCTCATGTCCAGCGGCCCGGGGTTGCGGAAGCTGAAGCCCCGCGCATCGGTGTCCAACTGCTGCGAGCTGACTCCCAGATCCATCAAGAAACCGACAATGCTGGCGATGCTGAGTTGGCGCAGCTCGCGGCTCAACTGATCGCTGTCGGCCTGGCGCAGTTGGATGTCGGCGCCGCTTCTGCCGAAGGCCTGGGCCGTGCGTTCCAACGCTTCTGCGTCCCTGTCCAATCCCAGAATCTTGAGGTCGGGCCGCTGCCGCCAGATCGCCAAGCTATGCCTCCCGCCGCCGCAAGTGGCATCCACCAGCACTCCGCTCGGAACGCTGTCAAAAATCCGGACGACTTCGTCCACCATGACCGGCTGATGCATGATGACCTCGGGGGCGTGGCTTTCGGGGGCGGCGTGGCTAGAGATCCAGCGCACGGCAGCTGGACGGATGCAGGGCTCGGCAGGCCTGGCAATCCAGCGGTCGCCGGCTAAAGCTGCTGACAGGTTGGTTGTCCCCCAACCAGGTGGCACATCTCGGGGTTTCCTTCCGATTTCGTGCTAATGGTTGTATTTTTGGAGTAGGGGTTTGTCCGGGCTGAGGGACAACTAACCCAGCTGCTTGCTTTTTGGTTTGCCTGCCGGTGCGCTTTACGGGCCCGGTCTGTCTTTTGAGTTTCGTCCGCATGGCTACAGCCACCTTTCGCCTTTCAGGGAGGTCGTGTCGTCCTCCACCGCCTGCCAAGCATCGTCGTTCCAAATCTCGATCCTGCTTCCCACGCCGGCAACGACAGCCCTGTCGTCGATGGAAGTGCTATTGCGCAGCTCCAGCGGAATCCTGATGCGACCTTGCGAGTCAAAGGTGACCTCCTGTGCGCTGGCGGTGAACTGGCGGTATTCGTTCTGGCTGGCTTGCCCCTCCCGCAGGAGTGTCTCCAGCCGGGCGATGGCGCTTTCGAAATCCTTGGGCAAGAACACTGTGATGCAGCTGTCGCCCGGGGCTTTGGCCACATATGCGGTGTCGCCGAAGCTGGATCTGAAGGCGGCCGGCAGGGCCAGTCGGCCCTTGTCGTCAATGGTGCGGTCGTGTTTGCCTAGATGCATGGTTGGGTGCGGGGTTGTGCGTGGGGTTGGATGCGGGGTTGCGCGTGGCTGTCTGATTTGTGCTTGCAATGCGGTGCGAATGTGATAATCACCACAAATCCCCACTATATGCCACTTTTCCCCACTTGTCAAGGGTTAATTTTGAATAATATCTGACAGGGTGCCAAAACCCCTGAAATATCAGGGAAAATAGCGGTGGGGAGAGGTGGGTGAAAGCAGGCCAGATTAGGCCCGCGCCCAGATCAGATGTCTGCTATGGTTTCCAAGAAACAGCCGGCAAGGTCTCCGGCCAAGTCATCTGCCCCAAGAGTTGTGGCGCCAGCCAGCGGCAGAACACCCTGCTCCAATTCCAACTCCAGCTCCCGGCGCTCCGATTCGCTCAGACGAAACAGGCTGGCAAACTCGCCGGCATCGCTGTGGCAGACCAGGCTCATCTGGAAGCGGGCACCCTGTTTGTCTCTGCGCTGTGAAATGCCGACACACTTGCGCCCGTCAACCAGCACCTCGCCTGCCGCCCGACTCAGATAGCACGCCAGCGCACCCCATCTGCCGGCGGCATGCGGCCCGGGATGCACCTCGGCTGAAAACCCGGCTTGCGCCAAAACCCCGCACCAGATCTCGCCCAGCCACAAACTTGACTTGGATAGGTCGTCTTGCCACAGGTTGTCGTCCCGCGGTATCAGCACGTCAATCCAAACCTGCGAGCCGGGCTTGAGCAGCACCGCTCCGCCGCCGCTGCGCCGCCGGAACAGACTGATGCCGAGTTCGGCCAGGCGGTCGGCATCAACTCGCGCAATGTCTTGTGAGCTGCCCAGAATCAGCCAGGCAGTGCGCGCCTGTTCGCCCGACCGCGCCTGTTCGTCCATTCGCGCCTGGCCACCAAACTGCCCCTCGCCCATAACAGGCCAATCATGCACCCAGACCTCACGGCACCCGGGATGCTGTCGGGAGTGGAATTCCTCGGGTGAGAGTTGGAGTTGGCGAACCTGCCAGCCACCTTGTCGGTCGCCTCGCCGTCCCCCCTGCCCGCCGCTAGGAGGCCTGGCGGATCTTGGTTCGGAGATACGGCCGCCAGATGTGGGGCACATCGTTGGTGAACGACAGAACCCAGGACGTGCGGTTCGGCGCAATCGGTCGGCGGCGCAGCTGCAGTCCGATTTCCGACGGCAGCCGGTCGCGCTTGCGCGAGTTGCACCCCCGGCAGGCCGCCACCACGTTCTCCCAAGTGTGCGCCCCACCCCGGCTCTTGGGCATGATGTGGTCGATGCTGTCGGCCTTGCCGCCACAATATTGGCAGGTGTGGTTGTCTCGGGCAAACACGCCTCGCCGGCTGATGTTGCAGCTTCGCTCATAGCTGATGTGCACGAAATAGCGCAGCCGCACGACCGTGGGGACGGTCAAGGTCAGCTTCTCGGAGCGAAGCATCTCGCCATCGAATTCCACGATGTCGGCCTTGCCCTCATAGGCGAGCAGGGCTGCCCGATGCCCTGAGACGACGCTCAGCGGCTCATCAGTTACGTTTAGCACAAGTGCCCGGTTCATAAGCCTTAAGCCTATATGTATGTTGTGCAATTTTTGTGCTTTTGAATTTTGGGGAAATTTTTCGGACGGACAAGCAGGCTGATGTGGCTGCTGGGCGATGTGGCGGTAGACTGAAATAGATTTGGCGATCCAAAGCCGCGCCACCATCCAACCCGCATAACCCACCCACCCAAAATGAGCAACCCCCCAACCGAAGCCCCAGCATCCCAAGTCCCCCAGTCAAACTTTGCCGAGCAAGTCAAGGCAGTCGTGGCCAACGTGGAAAAGGTCATCCACGGCAAACCTGAAATCATCTACCACGCCGTGTTGTGCCTGCTGTCGGAGGGGCACCTGCTGCTGGCCGACGCCCCCGGTGTCGGCAAGACCAGCCTGGCAAAAGCCCTGGCCCGTTCCATCGGCGTGGACTTCGCCAGGATCCAGTCCACCCCCGATCTGTTGCCGTCCGACATGCTGGGCGTCTCCGTGTGGAACCAGCAGGAGCAGAAGTTCAGCTATCAGCCCGGCCCGATCTTCACCAACCTGTTGCTGGTGGACGAGATCAACCGCGCCTCGCCCAAGGCCCAGTCCGCACTGCTTGAGGCCATGGCCGAACGGCAGGTGACCACCGACGGCGTGAGATACGGCATCGATCCGCCGTTCATGGTCATCGCCACCCAGAACCACCTGGAGCAAGAGGGCACCTATCCTCTGCCCGAGAGCCAGCTGGATCGCTTTTTGATGCGCCTGACCGTGGGCTATCCCGCGGCCGACCAGGAGATGAGAATACTCAACACGCACGGCTCGGCCTCCCCCAGCGAGACCATAGCCGCGCTGCCGTCGGTGCTGTCGCGCGAAGATCTGCTGGAGATGATAAAGGTGCGCCAGACCGTGGCGGTGGCGCCGGAAGTCCAGTCATACATCATCAGCATCGCCGAAGCCACCAGAGGTCACGGCGCGGTTTCCCTGGGCATGTCGCCCCGTGCCACGCTCAACCTGCAGGCGGTCGCGCAGGCCAGGGCGGCTTCGTTCGGCCGCGGCTATGTGCTGCCCGATGACGTCAAGGCCATGGCGCACATCACCATCGGTCATCGTCTGATCCTGACCGGCGATGCCTTGCGCCGGGGCACCAGCGCGCATTCGGTGATGGATTCGGTGCTGGCTTCGGTGGCGGTGCCGCTGTCAGTGCCTTCATAGGCAGACGCTGGCGCGGCCGGAGCTGACGGGTGA
Organism: uncultured Acidimicrobiales bacterium; assembly: GCA_964514465.1. Taxonomy (GTDB): domain Bacteria; phylum Actinomycetota; class Acidimicrobiia; order Acidimicrobiales; family Hopanoidiivorantaceae; genus Hopanoidiivorans. The sequence goes on along the minus strand of CAZERQ010000192.1, from coordinate 36,328 downwards.
CGAGCCGGAGCCATGCCGACCGCTAGCGGGTGGCTGACCGCGCTGCTGGCTCTGACCGCTTTTTTCGTGGGGCGGGCCCTGGCCCTGCAGGAGCTGGTTTTGCTGGGCGCGGTCGGTGTTCTGCTGATGGTCGGTGCCTGGCTGTCGGTCAGATATTTCTGTCCCGCCCATGCCTGCCGGCGACTCATCGAGCCAACGCTTGTTCCGGCTTTCGGTTCGGCCGCCGTCGAGCTTGAGTTCGAACCGCTGGCGCGGCGGCTGTGGCGGCTGCCGTTCTCCGGCACCGACAGCATCGTGGCGCATCTGCCCAACGGAAGCACCGAACGATTCCAGATCGACTTCGTGGCCAACCGCAACAACGTGAGCTATGACTTCCGTCCCACCAAGCGCGGCGTGGTGGAGTTCGGCCTGCTGTCGCTGAATGCGCTCGACCCGTTTGCGCTGGCCCGGCGGCGCTGGACGCAATGGAGCCCGGGTCAGCTGCTGGTGCTGCCGCATTGGGAGGAGATACTGGCACCGCACACCGCCATCAGCACCAAGACCTGGCAGGAGGATCGCCGCTCGGCCTGGCAGGGCGTCTCGGGCCATGACTTTTACGCCCTGAGGGAATATCTGTCCGGCGATGACGCCCGCCATGTGCATTGGAAATCCAGCGCCCGGCTGGGACAGCTTATGATACGCCAGAACGAGCACCAGTGGGAGTTGGGGATTTCCGTTGTGCTGGACAACCGGCTGGGCGCCGCGGGGACAGATGAGTTCGAGCAAATGGTGGGGGCCGCGGCCAGCATCATCAGCGCCTGCCACGCCAGCTCGCTTCCGGTGAGGCTGGAGTTTTTGGCAGGCAGTGAGGCTCAGGTGATTCCCACGCTGGTCATACAGGACGAGGCCAGCTATCGCAGGGCTCTGGTTGAGCTGGCCCGGCTAACCCAGGGCGATCGGCAAAATATTTTGCTCGCGCCGCGGGGGCGGGTGGTTGCCATCACCGCCCAACCCGAGGTGGCCCAGCCCGCGGTGGCCCAGCCCGCGACATCCCGGCCGGAGACATCCCAGCCGGCGCCCGACGAGGCGAGCTTGCCCCACATTACTTCCCTGTTTCGCTGCGACCTGCTGGTGAGCTTCGCAGACGGCACACAGGCGTCGGACGGACAGACGCCGGCGGCGCAGAACACATTTACAGACAGTTTGCATATCACACCGCAAGAGCCTTTCGCCCAGCAGTGGAACGGCTATTTCGGAGCCGCCGCGAAAGTCGCTGAGACCGCCGCCGCGACCGGGGCCACCACCACCGAAACCGCCGCCGGAGCCACCCCATGAACCCCAAGAACACCCCCTTTGAGCTGATCTGCGAGCTGTTCCTGCTCGGGCTCACGCTGACGACCCTGTGGTATGCCGGCAGCATCTTCACAGAAAGCCTGCTGCACCCGCACCTGGTCGTCCTGGCCGTCGTCGTCCATGCGGGCTGGTCAATCCTGCGCCGGCTCAAACTTCCGCTGCTGGCAGCCGGCTTGGTCAACGCCCTGGCCGCCATGTCCATCTATAGCTATCTGCGCTATTCCAACTCGGCGCACCGCTTCGACAGCGATGCTGAGCTGGACGGCAACCTCTGGCAGAACTACGCCACCGACTGGGAAACGATGACCACCGCCCTGCGCGACGAGATCGTGCCGCTCACCTTGAGCACCGGTTTTTTACTGGTCGCGCTGGCGATCATATTTTTGCTGTCGGGTCTGGCGGATTGGGCGGCCTTTAGGATCAGGATGTCGTCGGCGGACGGACTTTTGGGATACAGCTTTGCGTTCCTGGCGGTCATGCTGTTCGGTGTCGGCGCCAACCGACCGCTGGCGGCCTTCCTGATGGCATCGCTGGGTTTGGGCTTCGCCCTCTCCCACAGGGTGTTCGCCAACCGCAGGCGCTCACCGGTCGGCCGGCCCGCGGTGTTGGGCACCGGAGCGGTGGTGCTCGTGTTCGTGCTGGGAGCGGGTTTTGTGGGCGGGGCAAATCTGGAACCCGAAGGCGACCCCACCAGAATCAACCTGGCTTCGCTTCAGGGCGTGTCGACCGGCACCGGCACACAGCGGGTGGTGCTGAATCCGCTGGTGGGAATCCAAAGCCGGCTGCAGACCCAGAACAACACCAAGCTGTTCACGGTGATAAGCCCCCGGCCGCAATACTGGCGGGTCACGGCTCTGGACGAATTTGACGGCCAGTCCTGGTCGTCATCCTATAGCTACAACTCTGCCGGCGGCAGCCTCAACCCGACCCAGTCCCCCAGCTCGGCCGACTACACCGTGCGCCTCGACCAGCACTTTACCCTGGACAGTTTTGAGACCGACTGGCTGCCGGCCGCCTTTGACGTCAGCCGGGTCGACAACCGCAGCCCGCAGGACTTTGAGATACTATACGACGGGGACTCGTCCACCCTGCTGGTGAATGTGGATGACGGCGGCAAGTCGGTCGGCGGGCTGACCTATGACGTGTCGTCTGACATACCCGCCTACAGCGCCGCGCAGCTCCAGCAGGTCAGCTTCAGCGACTATCGCTCACATCCTCAGCTGACGCAGCAATATCTGGCGCTGCCCGAAGATGTTTCCCCGCGGGCTTTTAACGAGGCGCTTAATGTGGTCGGGGATGCGCAGGCGCCCTATGATGTCGCGCTGGCGCTGCAGAACTGGTTCAGGCGCGAGTTCACCTACAACCTGAACGTTGAGGAGGGCCATTCCATCGATCGGGTTGAGGATTTCTTGGACATCCGGCAGGGCTATTGCGAGCAGTTCGCCAGCACCTATGCGATGATGGCTCGGATGCTGGGGCTACCGACCCGGGTGGTGGTGGGTTTCACCTGGGGCGAGTCCGACGAGCTGACCGGGGATTTGGCGCAAGAGCTGGCCCAGGATTTCGCGCACTTGGATTTGGGTTCAGACGGGGACTCAGACTCAACCTCCGACCCAAACCAGCGGGCCTTCAGCGTCTATGGCCGACACTACCACAGCTGGCCGGAGGTGTTCATCCCCAACTTTGGCTGGGTGCTGATGGAGCCGACCCCAACCCGCGCCCCGCCCGACTCCAGCCACAGCCAGCTTGTGCCCGAACAGGAAGCCTTTGCTCCAACCGAGGACGAGCCGCCCGAGGAAACGCTGCTGCCGGAAAACATACAGACACCAGCCGACCCTGTCGCCAGCCCCGAAGCCCCCGAGCTTGCCGATGAGGGCAGCCGCAGCAACATTTGGCTTTTGGCGGTGGCGGTCTTGCTGGGCGTCGGGCTGGTGCTGGGCGTGTTCCCCGCTCGGGGTGCCTTGTTCCTGAGGCGGATTCGCAACTCGGCCAGCCAGCACGTGCTGTTGTCGTGGCAGCGGGCGCAACTGGTCTGGCGGCGCGCTGGTCTGGCCAGGACAGCCGACATGACCCTGCACGAATTTGCCAACGAGGTCGGGCGCCAGTCAAGCCGGGGCGACGCAGCGCTGACGCAGCTGGCCGACTTGACCGCAGAGGTGGCCTATGGGCGACCCGCCGCGCAGAACGCTCCCGACGCGCTGTCCGACACTTCCGCGCTGACCCATCCCGACGCACTGACCGCCGAGGCGCTGCGCCTGCAGACCACCCGTCAAGCCCTGCTTAGAATTCCGCGCTGGAAAAGATTGCTGGGCTATGGCATCACCAGCCCGCTGTTTCTGGGTGGCCGTCCCAAAGGCCCCTAACTCCCGGCCCGCCCTAGCTTTCGCGCTGGAACCGGTCCCGCATTTTTTCTCCGGTGGAGCCAAAGATGCTCCACATATCTGAGCCGCGCCTCTTCTGCGCCCGTTGCTCCAGCCCCACTTTGCTCATCTGGCGGAAGTTGTGCTCGAACACCAGCGCGGCCACCAGCATGATGATGAACCCGCTGGCCGCCAGCAAGAAATGCGTGCTCAGCGTGAAGATCATGATCAAAATCCCAGCCACGAACGCCAACGCAGCCCAACGCAGCATCTTGACATGGCGCGTATAGACCGTGGTCGACTGGACCTCGCGCGCCAGCCGCGGGTCAGACTCATAGAACTGGGACTCGATCTCGTTGAGGATCTTTTGTTCGTCCTCAGATAGTGGCACGGGAAACCTCTCTGTTGCCTCGGGGAAGTGTTGTATCCTAGCCTACCAGCAACTGCCGCCTAATGCACAATTTCTGCCTAATGCACAATCTTGGACACCGACAGCTCCAGGATGTCGCGCGCGCCCGCATCGGTCAGCGCCGGTATCAAAAGATTTATCCCGGACTTCGACACCACCGACTCCACCGCATAGCCCTGCTCGCCGAACAGCTCATTGACGGTGGGCGACTTCATGGAAGGCAAAATGTCGATGACCGCCTGCAGCTTTTCGGTCGGCACGTTCATCTTCAAAAGCGCCTGCCCACGCGCCTCCAGCACACCAGTCAGCAACAAAAAAATCTGCTCCACCGCGTGCAGCTTCTCGGGATCCTTGGCCGTCTCGCGGTTGACGATCAGCTCGGTGTGCGACGTCAAAATGGTGTCGATGACCTTCAGCCCGGCCGCCTTCATGGCCCGCCCTGTCTCGATGATGTCCACCACGCAATCCACGATGTCGGGCACCTTGGCTTCGGTGGCCCCGTGGGAGAACTGAACCTCGGCCTCGATGTTGTGCGACTCGAAGAACCGGCGCGCCAGTTGGGTGTATTCGGTTGAGACCTTGACGCCGTTGGGCAGATCCTTGACCTGTGCATACGGGCTGTCGCCGTGAACCGCCAGCACCACCCTGATGGGCAGGTCGCTCTGTTTGGAATAGGGCAAGGTGCCCACCGACTGGACATCGCTGGCCGTCTCCTCCACCCAGTCGCGGCCCGTGATGCCGCAGTCGAACAGCCCCTGCTCCACGAACTTGGGGATCTCCTGGGGACGCAGAATCTGGATGCTGTCGATGCGCGGGTCATTGACCGACGCCCGATAGTCCACGTCAGACGATCGCTTGACGGGCAGATCGGCCTCCCGGAACAGCTCCAGGGTGGCTTTCTCTAAAGAGCCTTTTGGCAAAACCAGCTTTAGCATTGTCTTTAAAGCTAGCTTGGGTTTGGCGACTTGGGCAAAATTTCTATGCGCAGGTCGGGGCCCAGCAGCGCGACATCGGCTATCTCGCCGCGCCACAGCTCGGCCATTTCGCCCGCCGCCTGGCCCGCCAGCATTCCCCGCGCCTCGCCGGCCAGCATTCCCCGCGCCTGATCGCCGCCCGCCAGCGCGGGACAGAAATAGAACACATAGCGATCCACCAGCCCGGCCTCATGGAACGCAGCCGCGGTGACAGGCCCTCCCTCGACCAGCAGCGAGACGATGCCCTGGCCCGCCAGTTCAGCTAGGATTTCACCCACATCCCCGGAGAGCGGGGTGGCCGGGGAAACTCCGGCATCGGGGTCGCTGCGGGACAGGTTGGAGCCGTCCGGGATCTCGCCCAGCACAAACCGGCGCGGCTGCACGTCTTGGGGTTGCACACCCGGAGGCAGCTTGGCCTGGCGCACCGTCAGCTGAGGGTCGTCCAGCCTGGCTGTGTTGGCGCCAACCAGCACGGCATCGGATTCGGCGCGCAGCAGATGCGCATCGGCTCGCGCCTTCGGGCCGGTCAGCCACTGGCTGGTGCCGTCGGCCAGCGCCACCTTGCCGTCCAGGGTGGCCGCCAGCTTGAGGGTGACGTAGGGTCGCTTGTGGCTGCGGTGGCAGATATAGGCACGCAGCTGGCGGGTTATCTCATCGGCGCAGACTCCGGTGTGGACGTCCAGTCCGGCATCGGTCAGCTGCTTGAGCCCCTGGCCGCTAACGCGCGGATCCGGATCGGTGATGGCCACCACCACCCGGGCGATGCCGGCATCGATGATGGCCTGGGTGCAGGGCGGGGTCTGGCCCTGATGGGCGCACGGCTCCAGCGTGCTATACAGCGTCGCGCCGGCCGCTTTGTCGCCGGCTGACTGCAGGGCGACCTGTTCTGCGTGCGGACCGGTCTTGCCGTCGGTGGCGCCTTGGTGGGTTGTGCCGTCGGTGGCGACAATCACACAGCCCACCCAGGGCCGCGGCGATGTCAGCATGCGCACGTTGTGGGCCAGCTCGGCGGCGGCCAGCATCCAGTGGGTGTGCGACTTGTCGGTCATCTGGATTGGGATGGACTGGATTTCGCCGGCTAGCTTTCGCCGGCCAGCAGCTTCAGCGCGTGGGGCAAAACATCCAAAACGGCCGACAGACATTCCCGGGCGCCTTTGGGTGAGCCAGGCGTGTTGACAATCAGCGCCGTGCCGCAGGTGCCGGCAGTGGCGCGCGACAGCCGACCCAGCGGGTTGACCAGACGCATGGCTTCTGCCAGACCCGGGGCTTCTCGCTGTATCACCTGCCTGGTGGCTTCGGGAGTCAGATCCCGGGGGCCAAAACCGGTGCCTCCGGTGGTGACTATGAGCCCCGCAAAGCCGTCTGCCATTTTTGCCAGCGCTTCGGCGACGGGCTCGGTGCCGTCCGATGTGATTTTGCGCTCGGCGATCTCATAGCCGTGCTCGCTCAGCAGTTGTTCCAGCACGTCACCGGATGCGTCATCTCGGGTTCCTGCTGCCACTCCGTCTGAGACGGTCAGGATTTTGGCGGACAGACCGGTTGCTGCCGGGTCTTGGGCGTGCGGGTGGGCCTGGGCGTGCGCCGGGTCGTGGGAGTGCGCCGGGTCGCGGGAATGTGAATCTGCCATATCAGTTCTGCCTTTCGGCTGCAAACTAGCCTATGTCTAGCTGTCTGGGGCTGCCCGGTTGCAGGCCATGGCCCCACTGAATGGCCGACATTGTCTTGCGTCCCTGGGGTTGCACCTCCAGCAGTTCCAGCGCGCTGTGATCTCCGGCGCCCACCAGCACAGCCGATTTGGTGGCGCGCAGCTCGCCCGCGCCAAGTTCATCCGCGCCCGCGCCAAGTTCGTCCGCGCCCGCGCCCGCTTGCCGCGCCCGATGAACAATCAAACGTCTGTCGTCATATGTCGTCCAAGCCCGACCTATCCTCACCACCCGCGCCAGCTCCTCAGCCGGTCGGCTCCACACCAGCTTGCGGTCGTCACTCGTCAGCTTGGGCGCCCAGCTGGGTTCGCCGGTCTGTGGCTGGGCCAGCCCGAATCCCCCGGTGAGCGTATCCAACAGCAAGCCGGCACCCAGCTGCGCCAGCCGGCCAGACAACTCACCGGCGGTTTCGTCCTCTGCAATATCGGTGGCGACCGAACCGAATACCGGCCCGGAGTCCAGTCCCTCCTCCAGCGCCATGAGGCACACACCCGTCTGCTCATCGCCTGACAAGATGGCGTATTCCACCGGGGCCGCCCCGCGCCAGCGCGGCAGCAGCGAAAAGTGTATGTTGCAAAACGGCACCCGCTCCAGCAGCTCGGCCCCGATCAGCTGTCCGAACGCCACCACCACGGCCACATCGGGCTCATATGCCAAAATGTCCGAGACCTCATGGCAAACCGGCAGACCGCGGGCTTGGGCCGTCGCCTTGACCGGACTCGGGCTGACCTTGTTGCCCCTGCCCCGCTGCCGGTCGGGGCCAGTAACCACAACCGCCACTTCAATGGGCGACTCAGCCAGGGCATCCAGGAACGGAACGGCGATCGCCGGGGTGCCCAAAAAAGCCACCTTGGAAACCGAAGTCGGAAACTGGCTCACGCCCCCGCCGCCCACGATCCCGAGCTAGGCGAGCAGCCGGTTCTTCTTTTGGAGCGACTGGCGCAGCTGCTTTTTGGCGGCCCGCTTCTCGTCCTCGTCCAAAAGGTCGATCAGCAGCTGTCCGTTCATATGGTCGATCTCATGCTGGATCAGCCGGGCGAACAGCTCGTCTGCCTCAAAGGTGATCTCCTCGCCGTCATAGTTCAGTGCCCGCACCAGCAGCTCCTTGGGGCGCACGATGTTCCACGCCAGGCCCGGCACCGACAGGCAGGCTTCCTCATATTCCCACTCGCCGCCGGCCTCCAGAATCTGCGGGTTGATCAGCACCTGCGGGGCGCCGCTGGGGGTGCTGCGATCCTCAAACAGCTGCGGGTCATAGACGAAGAAGCGCTGCTGGATGCCCACTTGCGAAGCGGCCAGACCGATGCCTTTGGCCTGGAGCATGGCCTCATACATATAGTCGCAAGTCCTCGCAAAATCGGCGTCGATCTCTGTGACATCTGTGGCGCAGGCCCGCAATGTGGGGTTGCCGTATGTCAGTATTTCCATATATACAGGCTATAGTGTCGGACGAGATGGCGGCTAGATGTCCGCGGGGTCAACGCACAGACGCAGGTCCAGATCCTGGCGCGGCACGGACTCCAGAGCCTCGAGCAAAATCTCATGGTCGGGCGCGCTGAGCAGCCAGTTGCCGTCGGTGTCGGGCCCCCGGGCTGACAATTCGGCCAAGCCAGGTTTTTCCTGCGCCAGCTTTTGCAGCTGCTCGATGTAGGGCACGCAGTCGGGGCCGCTCAGTTGCGCGACCGCCATTGCGGGGGGCAGACGCAACTGTGTCCGCAGTGCCAGGTCGGCCGCCGAAAAATCTCTGGGGTCGCCCGTGGCGGCGGCTTGTATGACAGGGCTGTCGGGCTGTCTGGTCTGCAACAAAATCCGGCCGGCGGCGCTCACCAGTGTCGCGGCCTGCGCCAGATGCCCCAGGGCTTTTTCCTGTGCCCGATAGTTAGGCGCCAACAGGAACTGGTCGAATTCCAAAAACGCCACCAGCTCGCATTTGCCGACCTGTCGCAGCGCCGCGGTGGTTCCCAGTATCACCCTGTTCTGCAGCGCCTGCTGGTTTTTGGCGGTCAGCTCCCCCACCGGTTCGCGCAGCAGCCGGCTGAGATCTTGCGCCGCTTTGGACACCCCGACACGCAGGTTTTTGAGTTTCTTGCTCCGGCACTTGGGGCAGCTTTGTGGGGCTTCGTGCAAGCAGCGGCTGCATTGGAGGGCACCGGGCTGTGTCTGTTGCATGTTGGCGCCGCATTTTTGGCAGGCGGCCAGATTGTGGCACTCGGCGCAGGCCAGCAGCTTCACCCGGCCGACCCGGTTGAGCACGCAGACGGCTTTGGTGGCGGACGACAAAGCTGCGGTCAGCTCATGGGAGAACAGACCCACGTGGCTGCGCTCGCGTAGGTCGGCGATGAGGAGTTTGGGCCAGCCGGAAGTGGTCGGAGTTGGCGCGGCGGTCGGAGTTGGCGCGGCGGCCGGCGAAGGCGCAGCGGTCGGCGAAGGCGCGGACAACACCACCAGCTCGGCACTTTTTTGCGCCCACAAACTCGGCACCGGCGAAGTCATCACAAACGGAACCCGCTGGCGCAGCGCACGTTCCCGGGCGACATCCCGGGCGTGCCAGGCACTCTTGCGCCAACTCTCCTTGTAGTTGTCGTCGTGCTCATCCAGCATCAGCACACACGACAGCTCGGGCATGCTGGCAAAGACCGCCGAACGATGGCCAATCACCGAACAACCTCCGGCGGCGGCTGCCTCCCATTGCTGTGGCCAAAGCACGCAGTCGTGGCCCTGACTGCGGGCGAACTGAACCAGCCGTTCGGCGCGCCATTTGTCGGGCATCAGCACCAGCGCCGCTCGGGTTGACAAGGCGGTGTGGATCAGGCTCCAGTTCTCGGCGGTGGGAGGCAGCTGCAGAAGTGTCTCTTTGGGTTGGGCAAAGTGTCGGCGTAGCGGCTGGCTGTCGTCTGGATGGGTTGGGCGTGAGCCGGACGGGCGCGAGCCAAGCGGCTTGGGCAGGCCGATTATCCGTCTGGGCGGAGACGCCAGCGAATAGAACACGGACGGGCTGGCCTGCCAGCGCCACGCGGCCCAGTCGGCCAAATCCATTGTCTCCCGGCTCGGGCCCAGCCCCCAGATTCGCCCCACGTTCAAAAGATTCACCCCAGCCGGCTGCTCAACCCCCAGCTCCACCACCCAGCCCTGCTCCTGTCGGCCCTGCAACGGCACCCGCACCATCGTGCCGCGCTGGATGACAGCTGAGCGGGGATCAGATATGAGCAACTCGGGCAGCCAGTAGGTCAGCGACTTGCCCAGACCCGCCGGCTTGAGTGCGACATTTACCGCCTGGGGTTCGACTGCCTCGTTCAAGTTGGCTTGCGCCCCAGAGTCGGCCTGCGCGCTAGAGACCCAAGGCCCGGCGCAGTTCCTTTGTCCGGTTGAGCTGCTCCCATGGAAAGATGTCTCGCCCGAAATGTCCATAGGCCGCGGTCTGCTGATATTTGACCTGGCGCAGACCCAACTGCTCGATGATGGCGGCCGGGCGCAGGTCGAACACCTCCAACAGCGCCTGCTCAATCCTGGTGGGGTCAACCTTTTCGGTGCCGAACGTCTCGATCATCACCGAGAACGGCTCGGCCTTGCCGATGGCATAGGCCAGCTGCAGCTCACACCGATCCGCCGCCCCGCACGCCACCAGGTTCTTGGCAGCCCAGCGCGCAGCATAGGCAGCCGAGCGGTCAACCTTGGTGGGATCCTTGCCGCTGAACGCGCCGCCGCCGTGCCGGGCCATGCCGCCATAGGTGTCGACAATGATCTTGCGGCCGGTCAGCCCGGCGTCAGCCACGGGCCCGCCGATCTCGAACTTGCCCGTGGGGTTGACCAGCACCTGGTCGTCCGTAACCGCAAAGCGCTCCCCCAAGGTCGGGCGGATGACATACTCCAACAGGTCGGGTTTGATGGACTTGTCCAAACTGATGCCGGGCAGATGCTGGGTGGATATCAGCACCTTGGAGACCGACTTGGGAACGCCGTCCTCATAATCCACGCTGACCTGCACCTTGCCGTCGGGCCGCAGATACGGAATGACACCCGAGCGGCGCACCTCGGCCAGACATTCTGCCAGGCGGTGGGCCAGCTGGATCGGCAGGGGCATGTAGACGCCAGGCATATGCTCCTCATTCTCGTTGGTGGCAAAGCCGAACATCATGCCCTGGTCGCCGGCGCCCAGTTCGCTGTCTTCTGCTGCGGCGTCTTTGCGGGCGTCGCCGTCACCGCCGCGGGCACCGTCCTTTCCATGCGCGATTCCCTGGGCAATATCCGGGGACTGCTCGCCGATGCTGACCAGCACGCCGCAGACGTTGCCGTCAAATCCCAGGTCGTCCTTGTCATAGCCGATGTCGCAGATGGTCTTGCGCACCAGCTTGGGAATGTCAACCCAGGTGTCGGTGGTGATCTCGCCTGAAATCAGACACAGGCCGGTGGTCAAAAAAGTCTCGCAAGCCACGCGGCTCATCGGGTCGTCGCTCAGCATGGCGTCCAGGATCGCGTCTGAGATCTGGTCGGCCATCTTGTCGGGGTGGCCTTCGGTTACTGATTCGGAGGTGAAGGTGTATTTTCGCAAAGCAGTGTCCTTTGTGGTTTGTGTCTAGTCTTTTGAGCCTTATGCGCCCATGAGTTTTTCCAGCGAATTAAATATTACCGAGGCGACCTCGCGCTTTGAGCCAAGCGGGACGTTCTGGCGTTCGCCCAGACGGGTGAGGATCAGCACCTGGTTGGTGTCGGCGTCAAAGCCGGCATCGGGCTGGGTGATGTCGTTGGCCACGATCATGTCCAGGTTCTTGGCGGCCAGTTTCACCTCGGCTGCCGCCAACAGCTCGCCGTCGCCGCTCTCGGCCGCGAACCCGACCAGCAGCTGGTGCGGCCGCTTGGCGCGCCCCAGAGCCTCAAGTATGTCGGGCGTGGGTTCCAGCTCGATGCGGGGCAGGCCGTCTCGCTTCTTGTGCTTTTGGGTGATCGGTTGGCTGGGCCTGAAGTCGGCCACGGCCGCGGCCATCAGCATTATGTCGCTGCCGGCCGACTGCTCCAGCACCTGCGCTTCCATCTGCTGGGCGGTCTCGACCAGGCGCAGCTCGATGCCGTGCGACAGCTGGCGCCGGGTGGTGGCCACCAGGGTGACTTCGGCGCCGCGCGCCAGGGCTTCTTCGGCCAGGGCATAACCCTGCTTGCCCGATGAGCGGTTGCCGATGAACCTGACGGCATCCATGGGCTCACGGGTGCCGCCGGCCGTCACCAGAACCTTCTTGCCGCGCAGCGAGTTGCCGGTGGCCAGCAGTTCGGCGGTGGCGCGCACAATCTCATCCGGCTCGGCCAGTCGCCCCACTCCGCTGTCTTGTCCCGCCAACTTGCCGACTCCGGGCGGGATGATGCGCACTCCCCGGTCGGCCAGCACCGACAGGTTCGCCTGCAGCGCGGGGTGCTCCCACATTTCGGTGTGCATGGCCGGACAGACCACCACCGGTGCCCGCGTGGCCAGCAGCACCGCCGACAGCAGATCGTCGGACAGCCCGTTGGCATAGGCCGCGATGACCCGGGCGGTGGCCGGACAGACCACCACGGCATCGGCTTGCTGTCCCAGACGGGTGTGGGGTATCGGGTCGGGGTCGTCCCACAGGCTTTGGTGGACGTGCTCGGACGACAGCGCCCGCCAGGTGGCTTCGCCCACGAACCGCAGGGCTGCCTGCGTGGTCGCCACTGCGACATGGGCGCCCTGGTCAACCAGCCGGCGGCAGACCTCCACGGCTTTGTAGGCCGCAATGCCCCCGCTGACTCCGAGGACGATGAATTTGCCGTTTACCGATTGGGGAGTCATGGGGTGGCTCAAGTGGTGCGGCTGGACTGGCGACACGCTAACGCAGCCAGCCGGGCCCGCATTTTATTCGAAGATGTCCAGGCTCTCCAAGTCAGCCTGTATGTCGAACACTTCGTCTGCGGTGTCGGTCGGGGCGGCGACCGGCTCGGCAGTGACCGTCTCGGGGTCGCCCACCTTGATCTTGTCGGCCGCTATCTCGGTGAAGGCGATGGTCAGCGGCTTGTGGGCGATGTCCTCCACCTGCGGCGGAATGGTCTTGCCGGTGCCGCGGCCCAGACCGTTGGCATAGTCGTTCAGCTGGCGGGCTCGCTTGGCGGCCAGGCTGACCAGCAGGAATTTGGAGTCGGTCTTGTCCAGCAGTTCCTCAAGCTGGTGGGTGGATATTGTGCTGCGTTCGGCCATGGTTGTTCCTTTTGGGAGTGGGGTCGTTTGGATTGGACGGGAAAGGGGCAGATGTCATTATACAGGCAAATCAGAGATTTTGGCACACGGCCCGCCCCGGCGTGCCAGCCGCCAGCCGCCGGCCATCACTGCGATCGGTTCAGTCGGAAGGTCTGGATGATCTCACATATGCGTGCCACCGTCTCCACCAAGTCGTCGTTGATGACACGGGTTTCGGTGAGCTTTTGGCTCTGCTGGCGCTCCTGTCTGCTTCGCCGCACACGCCGGCGCCTGTTGGACGCCGAACCGCCGCGCTGTCTGAGCCGGAACTTTTGCTCCCGCTTGGACGGCGTGTCAACGAAAATCAGCAGCGCCTCCGGGTGTTGCTTCACAATCTGTTCGGCCCCGTGCAGGGTTATCTCCAACAGCACATCCTGGCCGTCCGGGGCGTGGGGCATGGGCGTGCCGTAATAGTTGCCCAGGAATTCGTCCCACTCCAAAAATCCACCGGCATCGCGGTGGGCCAGGAACTCGGCTTCGGTAACGAACTTGTAGCTCTGCGGCGACTCCTGCGAGCGGCGCTGGCGGGTTGTCCATGAGCGGCTCAGCCACAGATCCGGGCACTGCTCGGCCAGCTCGTTGGCGATGGTGCTTTTGCCGACACCGCTGGGGCCGAACAGCACCACGATTTCAGACGGGCCGGACGGGACAGCCGAGCCGTCGGGCGGGCCGGCCAGATCTTCAGCCGAGCTAGACAAGACTGGCCCCTTCCATCAACTGCTGCAGCTCCTGGCGGGAGAACTGACCCACCTTGAGGTTCTGCTTTTCGCCCAGCAGCTTGCGCGCCGGCACCTTGCCCAACCCCTCCACGCAATCCAGCAAACTCAATAGCTTGGTCTCCGACACCAGCGGCTCCGGATCCTCCGCCAGCACCAACTCGGCCACCCCAACCTGGCCGCTTGCCACCCGGGAGCACAACTGCTCGCGCCGCTCCAGCTGCCGGCTGACTTTGTCGAACACGCCGTCGCAATCGGCCCGCCACTTTGATAAAGACATTAATTCAGCGTATAGGAATGTGGGCGCATCGTGGCCGAACCGCAACGTGGCCGAGCCGTCCCGCGCCAGCACCGCCCGCGCCGGTGCACCCGTCCGCGCCAGCACTCGTCCGCGCCAGCCACTAGAATTGCCAACTGGACAAGTTAACCACACACATCCAGGAGGAACACCCATGAAATCTGATCTTGAAATCGCCCGGGCGGCCAAGCTCGCCCCGCTGTCTGAGATCGCCGACAAAGCCAACATCCCCCAGGACTGCCTGGAGGCATACGGCACAGGCGCCGCCAAGGTCTCACTTGACGCCATCGACAAGATGTCCGACCGCCCGCGGGCCAAATACATCCTGGTCTCGGCCATCACCCCCACCCCTTTCGGCGAAGGCAAGACCACCACCACCGTCGGCCTGGGGCAGGGTTTCTCGCACATCAACCGCTCGGCCATGATCACTTTGCGCCAGCCGTCCATGGGCCCGACCTTTGGCATCAAAGGCGGCGCGGCCGGCGGAGGCCACAGCCAGGTGGTGCCCATGGAGATGCTCAACTTGCACCTCACCGGCGACATGCATGCGGTCACCGCCGCCCACAACATGTGCGCCGCCCTGCTCGACGCCCACCTCTATCACGGCAACGCCTCCAACCTGGACATGCACAACATCACCTGGCGCCGGGTGCTCGACATCAACGACCGGGCCCTGCGCAACATCGTGGTGGGGCTGGGGACTCGCCTGGACGGGGTGCCCCGGCAAAGCGGCTTTGACATCACCGCCGCGTCCGAGCTCATGGCGCTGCTGGCGCTGAGCACATCGCAAGCCGACATGCGCCAACGCCTCGGCCAAGTGGTGGTGGGCTACACCCCAGACGGCGATCCCGTTACGGCCGAAGACATCAAGGCGGCGGGCTCGGCCGCGGTCATCCTCAAGGACGCCCTCAAGCCCAACCTGATGCAGACCCTGGAGCAGACCCCCGTTCTGGTCCACACCGGCCCCTTCGGCAACATCGCCACCGGCAACTCTTCGGTGGTGGGCGACCTGATCGGCATCCACAGCGGCGACTATGTCATCACCGAGGCCGGCTTCGGCGCCGACATGGGAGCCGAGCGCTTCTTCAACATCAAGTGCCGCGTCTCGGGTCTGCAGCCCGATGCCGCCGTGCTGGTGTGCACCGTGCGGGCGCTCAAGAGCCAGTCGGGCAAGCACCGCGTGGTGGCGGGCCGGCCGCTGCCCGAGGAGATGCTGGCCGAGAATCCAGACGAGGTGCACGAGGGGTCGGCCAACCTGCGCAAGCAGATCCAAAACATCGCGTTGCATGGCGTCAGCCCCGTGGTGGCCATCAATGCCTTCCCCACCGACCACGACAGCGAGCATGCGGCCATCGCCGAGATCTGCGCGGAGGAAGGCGTGCGCAGCGCGGTCAGCACCCACTTCTCAGACGGCGGCGCGGGCGCGACCGGGCTGGCCGAGGTCGTGGAGGAGGCGGCCCAGGAAGACAGCAGCTTTGAGCTGTTGTATCCGGACGATGCCTCGCTGAAAGACAAGATCCACGCGGTCGCCACCAAGGTCTATGGCGCGGACGATGTGTCATACACGCCGGCGGCGTCGCGCCAGTTGGACACCTACACCGCGGCCGGTTTTGACAAGCTGCCGGTGTGCATCGCCAAGACCCATCTGTCGCTTTCGTCTGACCCCAAACTCAACGGCGCCCCCACGGGCTGGACGCTGCCGGTGCGCGAGGTCAGGGCTTCGGTCGGGGCGGGCTTTTTGTATCCCATCTGCGGCGACATGCGCACCATGCCCGGTTTGGGTTCGGCTCCGGCCGCGTTTGACATTGACCTGGACGAAGACGGCGAGATAGTCGGCTTGTTCTAACTGGCGTCTAGCTGGCGCCTAGCTTGCGTAGGACTGCAGCGGACGCACTTCCAGATCGTTCGCCTGCAACTCCCGGATGGCCTCGGCTGCGGCTGAGGCGGCGGCGTAGGTCGTCAGCAGGGCGATATTTTTGTCCGACACCTGCATGCGCAACTTCGTGGCTTGCGGGTCGGGTTGTTCTGGGATGATGGCCAGTTTGATGTCATCCAGATCGACCCCATCATCGGCTTCGCTGACAGTCAGAACGTCGAAACCGAGGCCTGCGAATTCGTCCATCAGCGCGCCGAACTTGGAGCCGGTGGGCGCGTCGGGCACCATGAACAGCACCGCCCCTTCGGTCGGCAACCTGGTTCCGGCCGCCAGCTGGCTTTTGTAGAACGCCATGCCAAAGCTGTCGGCAATGCCCATCACCTCTCCGGTTGAGCGCATCTCGGGGCCCAGGGTCGTGTCTGCGTTGGCGAACCGGTTGAACGGCAACACCGCCTCCTTGACCGACACGTGACCCAGCGCCGGCGGCAACATCGCCTCGAACATCCCCTCCCCGCGCAGCTCAGACAGGCTTGCGCCCAGCATCACCCGCGCCGCGATCTTCGCCAGAGGCACGCCTGTCGCTTTGGCCACGAACGGCACCGTGCGCGACGCCCTGGGGTTGGCTTCGATCACCAGCACCTGTCCGTCGGCCACCACATATTGCACATTGAGCGGCCCACAGACCTCCAGCGCGTCGGCGATGCGCCGGGTGTATTCCGCCAAAGTGTCCAGGCACGACTGCTCCAGGCTGCGCGGCGGCAACACGCAGGCGCTGTCGCCCGAATGCACCCCGGCCCGCTCAACGTGTTCCATTATGCCGCCGATCAGCACCTCGCCGGCGGAGTCGCGCACCGCATCCACGTCCACCTCAATGGCGTCGTCCAGGAACTTGTCCAACAGCACCGGGCGCTGCGCCGACAAGATGCCCTCGGCCGCCAGAGTGTCGGTTATCTCGGCAAAGGCGCGCTCCAGCTGCTCCCCGTCATTCACGATCACCATGGCCCGCCCGCCCAGCACATAGGACGGACGCACCAGCAGCGGATAGCCAATCTGCTCGGCGGCTTGGCGCGCCTCGCTCAGACTGGTGGCGGTGGCTCCGGGGGGCTGGGGTATGTCCAGCTGGCGGCACAGCTGCGACCAGCGCTGGCGGTCTTCGGCCATGTCGATGAAGCCGGGTTTGGTGCCGGCGATCAGCTCTTCGGGCAGGTCGTGCGCCAGCTTCAGCGGGGTCTGGCCGCCCAGTCCGATGATGATGCCGACCAGCGCTCCCGCGGGGGCGGGCGCAGAGCCAGACGCGGGCGCGGCACCTGAAGCGACCCGCTGCTCGGCGGCCACAATCTCCAGCACCTCCTGCGCGCACACCGGCTCGAAATACAGCCGGTCGCTGGTGTCATAGTCGGTGGACACAGTCTCGGGATTGCAGTTCACCATTATCGTCTCAAAGCCCGCCTCCTCGGCTGCCATGGCCGCATGCACACAGCAATAGTCGAACTCGATGCCCTGGCCGATGCGGTTCGGGCCGGCGCCCAGAATCATCACCTTGTCGCGCTCCGACACCGCCACCTCGTCCGTGTCTTCATAGGTGGAATAGTGATAGGGCGTGTGCGCCTCGAACTCGGCCGCGCAGGTGTCGACCGTCTTGAAGGTCGGCGCAACCCCGCTGGCCCGGCGAGCCTGGGCGACCTGCCCCACATCCTGTCCCCACAGCCACGCCAGCTGCTCGTCGCAAAAACCCAGCCGCAGGGCGCCGCGCCAATCCGCCGCCGTCATGGTGTCGCTGTCCAGAGCCGACAGACGCCGCCGCTCGGCCACCACCAACTCCAGCTGATCCAAAAACCACAGATCCACCTGGCAGTGCCGGTTGATCTCCTCGGGTGATATGCCGCGCCGCAAAGCCGCCTCGATCTCAAACATCCTGTCGGGCGTGGGCTCGGCCAGCCGCTCCAGCAGCTCCCGGTCAGACAACCCCTCCCAGCGCCGCTCGCCCGCATCGCAATTCAGCCCGAAGCGGCCCTGCTCCAGCGAACGGATCGCCTTTTGCGCGGACTCGGCGAAGCTGCGGCCCAGCGCCATCACCTCCCCCACCGACTGCATGGCCGCGCCCAGACGGGGATGCGTGTTTGGAAACTTCTCAAACGCCCAGCGCGGAATCTTGGTTACCACATAGTCGATGGACGGCTCAAAGCATGCGGGCGTGGCCTGGGTGATGTCGTTTTGGATCTCGTCCAGCGTGTAGCCCACCGCCAGGCGCGCGGCGATCTTGGCGATGGGAAAGCCGGTGGCCTTGGACGCCAGCGCCGATGAGCGGCTCACCCTGGGGTTCATCTCGATGATGACCTGGCTGCCGTCGGCCGGGTTGACCGCAAACTGCACGTTGGATCCTCCGGTCTCCACCCCCACCCGGCGCATGCAGGCGAACGCGGCGTTGCGCATCTGCTGGTATTCCACGTCAGACAGCGTCTGGATGGGCGCCACGGTGATGCTGTCGCCGGTGTGGACGCCCATGGGGTCGAAGTTCTCTATGGAACAGACCACCACGCAGTTGTCCGCCTTGTCGCGCATCACCTCCAACTCGTATTCCTTCCAGCCGGCGATGGACGTCTCGATCAGGATTTCAGAGATCGGGCTGGCGGCCAGGCCATTGGCGGCGGCTTGGGTGAACTCCTCGGGCGTGCTGGCGATCGTGGCGCCCTTGCCTCCCAGGATGTAGGCGGGGCGGATGATGACCGGCAGGCCCAGGTCGGCTATCTGGCTTTCGGCTTCGGCCAGGGTGTGGGCGATGGCCGAGCGGGGTGTGGCCAGGCCAATCTCGGTCATGGCCTGCTTGAACAGCTGGCGGTCTTCGGCCGTGGCGATGGCTTCCATGTTGGCGCCGATCAGCTCCACGCCGTGGCGATCGAGTGCACCCATGTCGGTCAGGTCTTTGGCCAGGTTCAGCGCGGTCTGTCCGCCCAGCGTGGGCAGCAGCGCGTCGGGCTTCTCTTGGGCGATGATGGCCTCCAGCACTTCGGGTGCCAGCGGTTCCACATAGGTTGCGTCGGCGAAGCCCGGGTCGGTCATGATGGTCGCCGGGTTGGAGTTGGCCAGGATGACCCGATAGCCCTCCTGTCGCAGCACCCGGCAGGCCTGCACACCGGAATAGTCGAACTCGCAGGCCTGACCGATGACGATCGGGCCCGAGCCGATGATGAGGATGGACGAGATGTCTTGGCGGGCTGGCATTTTGCGCGGTGGGACGGGGTGACGGCTTGACGCGGGCGCGGGCTTAGGGCTTGTGGAAGCTCTCCATCATCTGTCGGAACTCGCCGAACAGATAACGGCTGTCGTGCGGGCCCGGCCCGGCCTCCGGGTGATACTGTATTCCCCGGGCCTGCGCATCTTTGGCCCACAGACCTTCCACTGTGTTGTCGTTCAGGTTCAAGTGGGTAACCTCAAAGCTCGCGGCCGGATGCGCCACCGCGAAGTTGTGGTTCTGCGCGGTGATCTCCACTTGGCCCGTGGCGCAGTTGGCCACCGGATGGTTGCCGCCGTGATGTCCGAACGGCAGCTTGACGATCTCGGCTCCCAGTGCCTGCGCCAGAATCTGATGCCCCAGACAAATGCCAAACACCGGCAGCTTGCCAAGCAGCTTGGCGATGTTCTGCGACACTTTTGGGCTGCATCTGGGGTCGCCCGGGCCGTTGGACAAAAACACCCCGTGGGGTTGGCGCGCCAGCACCTCGTCATACGGAGTTGACGCGGGCACCACCTCGACCTCGGCGAAGCTGGCCAGCTGTCGCAGTATGGTGCGCTTGATGCCGAAGTCATAGGCCACCACCCGCCACGGCCGCGGCTCGGGCGGCGCGCCTGTCTCGGTGGGCTTGCCTGTCTCGGTAGGTTGCCCGGGCGGCGCGGCCCCGTCGGCTGCCAACACTTCGTCTGCCATATACGGCTCGGCGCAGGTCACCTGCGAAATCAAATCCACCCCGTCGGTGCCCGGCTCGGCTTGGGTAGCTTCCAGCAGCTCGGCTTGGGTGAGCGCGCCGAACGCCCCCACCATCGAACCGAACTGGCGGATGTGGCGGGTCAACCTCCGGGTGTCGATGTCGGCTATGGCCGCCAGCCCCGCCGCGGCCAACTGCTCGGACAAGCTGCCTTCGGCGCGCCAGTTGCTGGGGCGCAGGGTCAAGTTGCGCACGATGATGCCACGGCAGGCCGGCGTCTGGCTTTCGTCATCGTGGGCGGTGATGCCATAGTTGCCGATGTGGGGATAGGTGAAGGCGATGATCTGGCCGGCATATGACGGGTCGGTGATGATCTCCTGGTAGCCCACGATGGAGGTGTTGAACACGACCTCGCCCGTGGCGAATCCGGTCGGGCTGGCCGCGCCGAAAAGTTTGCCGGAGAAACTGGTGCCGTCGCGCAGGACGAGTTGGCCGTCGGTCGTCAGGCCGCCGTCGGTCATCGCGCGGCTGGCAGTCATCGCACGGCCGTCGGTCATCGCGCCACCGTCAGTTGTCGAACGGCTCTCGGCCAACACGCCGGCCAGCACCCCATTAATATAGCGCGACGACTCAGCCGTGGAATACTGCTTGGCCAGCTCGACCACCTCATCCATGGCCACCGCGTGCGGAGTGTCATCACAAAAGCACACCTCGAACACCCCCAGCCGCAGCAGCGCCAGATCCACCCGCGCCAGACGGTCGATGTCCCAGCCCTGTGTGTGCCGCTGAATCTTGGCGTCAATGTCATCCAGGTTCTCCTCTATTCCGCCAAGCAACTCTCGGGCAAACTCGGGCGGCGCCATCAGCTGCCCGGCCAGCACATCCGAAAGCGTGGCCTGCTTGCTGTCGGCTTCATACAGCAGCGCCAGAGCCAGCTCTCTGGAATGTCGTCTAGTGCCTGACATATCGGCGGTCAGGCACGGCTGATGTAGTCGCCTGAGCGGGTGTCCACCTTGATTTTTTCGCCCACCTCCAAGAACAGCGGCACCTGCGTGACCAGTCCCGTCTCCAGCGTTGCCGGCTTGGTGGCGCCCGACACCCGATCGCCCTGCACTCCCGGCTCGGTGTGGGTTATCTCCAGCTCCACCGCCGCCGGCAGCTGCAGCTCCACCGTCTCTCCCTGATACATCAGCAGGTGCGCCACATCGCCTTCCTTCATGTATTTGTCGGCATCGCCCACCGCCGCAGGGCCGACCTGCATCTGCTCATAGCTCTGGTTGTCCATGAACACGAAATCGGCGCCCTCCCGATAGAGAAACTGCATCTCGCGCTTGTCGATGATGGCGCGCTCCACCTTCTCGCCGGCCCGGAATGTGCGATCCAGCACCGAGCCGGTGCGGGCGTTCTTGAGCGTGGTGCGCACGAAGGCGTTGCCCTTGCCGGGCTTGACGTGCTGGAACTCGACCACCTGGAACAGGTCGCCTTCCAGGTTCAGGGTCATTCCGTTTTTGAGGTCGTTGGTGGTGATGGCTGGCATTTTTTCTCCGGTGTGTGCTGTGTGGTTTTGTGGGCGCAGTGCGCGGTCTGCAGGCGCGGGCTGCGTGTGCGGGCTTTGGTTAAGGCTACCCGGCAGCGAAGCTATCCGGCACCCAACCTATCCGGCACCGGCGCCGAACTCGCTCAGGCTCAAGAACTTGGGCGTCTGTGTGAGCGGACGACAGCCGTCTGGCTCAACCAGCAACGTATCTTCCAGCCGCACCCCCGCCAGATCCTGCAGATAGATGCCCGGCTCGACGGTGATGATCTCGCCCGGCTCCAGGACGTCCTTGCTCTTGGCGCTGACGCTGGGGGCCTCGTGGATCTCCAGGCCCACGCCGTGGCCGGTGCTGTGCATGAAGTCGTCGCCCCAGCCGCGCTCGGAGATTTTCTGGCGACAGACCTGGTCGATGTCGCCGGCGGACATCTCGGCGCGCACCGCTTCGACTCCCAGCTGCTGTGCCTCCCGCACGACCTGCCAAATCTCGGCTTCCTTTTGGCTGGGCTGCTCCAGCGAAAATGTCCGGGTCATGTCGGAGCGATAGCCGTCATAGACCGCGCCCACATCAATCAGCAACAGCTCGCCGGGGCGGATCTGGCGACGGCTGGGACGGGCGTGCGGCAGCGCCGAGTTCTCGCCCGATGCCACGATGGTCTCAAACGCCAACTCGCTGGCTCCCCGGCGCCTGATGCGATAGTCCAGTTCGGCCGCGAGGTCGTGTTCGCTGAGGTCGAGCTTGGCTCCGGGCTGCGACAGCAGTTCGAATATCTCGCGCATGGCTTCGTCCACCAATCTGGCGGCGGCGGCAACCCTGGCCACCTCGCCCGGATCCTTGCGGCGGCGCAGGCCCTCCACCAGTCCCTCGATTGGCACTGGAGACTCCGACAGCTGCTTGGCCCACGAAATCTGGCGCGCCCAGCTGATGTGCTCGGCCTCCAGCCCGACAGCCTCCACGCCTTTGAGGGCTTCGGCGATCATGGCTGATTGCTCTTTGGCGCTGGCCGATATGTGAACCTCAACTTCGGCTTTGGCGTCGGCGATTTCGCGTGGCGCCTGGAAGCTGTAGCGCCCGTCGGTGATCAGCACGCATTCGGTGTCGGTGACGATGGCTGTGCCGGCCGATCCGGTGAAGCCGCTGAGCCAGCGTATGTTCGGCAGGTGCGAGATCACCAGGGCATCGCAGGGCTGGTCGGCCAGTGCCTGTCGCAGACGAACCAGGCGCGCCGGCACGTCCATGGGCGCCATCTCGGGGGTCGACCCGTCCTGGCTAGTCATCTTTCGGCGCCGCCAGCAAGTCGGCCACTGCCATGACAGCCAGACGATAGCCATAGCCGCCGAAACCGGCGATGGTGCCGTGCGCCACGGGAGCTATGGTTGAGCTGTGGCGCCACTCCTCCCGGGCCGACGGGTTCGACAAATGCAGCTCCACGACCACGCCCTCATAGGCTGCCAGCGCATCGTGTATGCCCCAGGAATAATGCGTCAGCGCGCCGGCGTTGATGATGATGGCGTCGTGCTTGGCGCGGCTCTGCTGTATGGCATCGATCAGCTCGGCTTCGGAGTTGGACTGCAGGTGCTCCAGCGCCAGACCGCTCGCCTCGGCTTGTTCGCTGGCGGTGCGGTGGTGGTCTTCCAGAGTCTGGTGGCCGTAGATTTCGGGTTCGCGCTCGCCCAGCAGGTTCAGGTTCGGGCCCGAAAGCAGTAGCACAGACTGGCGTGGGGTGGACTTGCGCGGGCTCATCGTATCTGCTCCATGGCCGACAGCAACAGGTCGCCGTCAAGCCCGCTCACAACTTCGGGGCCGGCCGGCCCGTCCAGTATCATCGTCAAACCTTGGGTCGCTTTTTTGTCACGCTTAAAGAAATCTAACAGGTCTTGGCTTGGAATTTCAGAAAAGCACGGGTTCAGGCCGGGCAGATCCGTGGCCAAGCCGAAGCCGGACACCACCCGGCGGTGCTCGGCCAGCCTGTCATCGTCTATTCTGCCCAGAAATTTGGCGACCTCGGCGGCATAGACCAGCCCGACCGCCACCGCCTCGCCATGTGAGATGGCATATCCGCCGGCCGACTCCAGCGCGTGTGCCAGCGTGTGGCCATAATTGAGCAGTGCGCGCTGGCCCTGTTCGCGTTCGTCCGCGCTCACGATGTCGGCCTTGAGCTGGACACAGCGGGCCACTTGCTGCTCCAGCGGAAGTTCGTCCAGTTGGCCGGCGTCAGCGTCCATCCGCCCAGCGCCCAGAAAATGATACTTGGCCATCTCGCCATAGCCGCACCGCAGCTCCCGCTCGGGCAGGGTGCTGAGCGTGTCGGTGTCGCAGATGACGGCGTGGGGCTGCCAGAACGCACCGATCAGGTTTTTCCCCTCGGGAATGTTGACGCCGGTCTTGCCTCCGATGGCGGCGTCAATCTGGGCCAGCAAGGTGGTGGCGGCATGGATCACCGCAACCCCGCGATGATACACCGCCGCGGCGAACCCGGCCACATCGGTCACCACTCCGCCGCCCACGCCCAGCACCAGGTCGGCGCGGGTCAGGCCCCAGTCGGCGAATTGGCGGCACAGCTGCTCGATGGTCTGTGTGGACTTGGCGGCTTCGGTGTCAGGTATGAAGAAGGTCTTGACGGCGCGCTCAGGTGTGGCGCCTGCGACAATGGCCGCGCAGTCCTCGGCAATGTCGGCAATGTTCCTCTGGCTCACCACTGCAACCCTTGACACGCCAGCGGGAATCACACTCGGCAACTCCTGGCGCACGCCCGTGCCGATCAGCACCGGATAGGAGCGGTTGCTGAGCTGAACTTGAAGCTGTGTCATATCAACCGCCTCATCCGACCCGTGCCATCCGCCCGTCTATCGTCTGCGCCAGCCGCACCACTTCGTGCACCAGCGCTTTCAGCCCCAGCTCATCAACGTCCAGTTTGCGGTCGGCCACTTCGTCATACAGCCCCGCCCGCTCAGTCAGAATCTCTGCCAGCTTGGCCTCCAGCTCGGCAAAACTCTGGGCCTGTTCCAGCAGCGGCCGCCGCTTGACGCTCTTGCTCAGCCTGTCGGCCAGCTGCGCCGGCGATGACTGCAGCCACACCACTTCGGCTTGCGACAGCATCTCCCGGTTGTCGGCGCGCAGCACCACTCCCCCGCCGGTCGCCACGATGGCCGGGTGCGAGGTGGCCAGCGCCTGCGCCAGGGCGACGTGTTCCATGTCTCTGAATGCTGCTTCGCCGTCCGCCTCGAATATCTCGGCGATGGACAGACCACGACGGCGGGTAATCAGGCTGTCGCTGTCGGCGAATGCGCGCCCCGACAGCTTGGCGGCTTGGCGGCCCACCCTGGATTTGCCGGCACCCATCATCCCCACGAGCACGAGATGCTTGGATGGCTCGGGGTGCTCGGGAGGCGCGAGAGGCTCGGACGGCGCAGGGCCTGTCCGGGCAGAGTCGGTCGGCAAAGCCATGGCTTTAAGTCTAAAAGTTGGCGGCGGGCACGGGCGACATCTTGGACTTGACGGCCTCGGTCATAGCCTCGACCGGCGCGGGCTGCTGCGTCCAAATCTCAAAGGCAGCCGCCGCCTGATGCACCAGCATACCGAGCCCTCCGATGGCCGGCACGTCTCTGGCTCGGGCAGCCTGAAGCAGCGGGGTCTCCATCGGTTCGTATATGAGATCCACCAGCAGCTGGCCGGGGTGCAAGTCGTCCACCGGCAGGGGCAAGTCTCTCGGCGAACCCGCGCCGCCTGAGCCGGCCATCCCCACAGGCGTGGCGTTCACCACCAAGTCAAATCCGCCGACCTCACGGGGCGCAGCGGGCCGGGCAACCTCGGGCGCCAAATCAGCGGCAGCCTGCGCCCGGGCAGGTGTCCGATTCAAAACACCGATGCCGGCCGCCCCCGCCTCGGCCAGCGCCAGCACGACCGCCCGCGCCGCGCCGCCCGCCCCGACCACCAGAGCCGTCTTGCCCCGCGGCTCAAAATCGGCATCGGCCCTGAGGCTGGCCAGAAACCCAATGCCGTCCGTGTTGTGCCCGACCAGCTGGTTGCCCTGGCGCGCCACGCAGTTCACCGCCTGCAGTTTTTTGGCTTGGGGGCTGAGCGTGTCGACCGCCTCAGCCACTGCGGTCTTGTGCGGCATGGTGACCGACAGCCCGGCCATGCCAAGCGACTTCATGGCCGACAAGGCTTCGCCGGCCAACCCATCGGGCACCTCCCACGCCACGAACAGCCAGCTGAGCCCGGCCGCTCTGAAGGCGGCGTTGTGTATGGCGGGCGACAGCGAATGGCCGACCGGACTTCCAATCACGGCCGCCAGCGTGCCGTCGGCATTTGCGCGCGGCTTTTGGTCAGGCCCCATAATTTGAGGCTAGCGGCTGCGGGCTATTGCCAGGGGATGGTGACCGCTGTGGGTGAGATATTGTATACGAACATGGCGTCGCCGGGGTTGATGTCGGAGAACCACGGCACCTGCACGCCCGACAGGGGCTGGCGCCCCGGAAGGTGATATTCCCAGCTCTGGTTGTCTGCATCCCACAGATAGACCGCCACCACCGAGCCGGCAAAGTCGCCCAACAGATCGGCCGCCGCCACCGCGCTCGTGCCGCCATAGACCGCCAGCGAGATGGCTGACGGCGCCAAAGTCCAGCTGTTCGTCCCGGGCGGATGGCCCAGCAAATCAGACGGACGATACACCACCACGCCGCCGACCGGCGCATAGACCATCACCACATCGCCCGGCTCCAGGCTCGCCAGACCCAGCGAACCCCGGGATGCCGCCCAGCCCTGCCACTGCTGACCCGCGATGTCCCACACCCACACGCTGTTGACCGCACCTTCGAGCGCCAGAGCGAACTCGGCCGGAGTCATCCCCGAAGGCCCGTTGAACGGCAACATCGTCCAGCCCCGCGGCAGCTGCAACATTGCGATGTCAAACGCTGGCGATTCGGGCTGGGGTTCGGTCTGCTGGGCGGGCATGGCCAGCTGGGTCGGCACGGCTGTCTGGGCTGGCGCGACCGTCTGGGCTCCGTTGCTTTCGGGTTGGGCGGCGGTTTCGGTTTCAGGGTCGGCAGCGGTTTCGGGGCTAGCAGTCTCGGGGTCGGCGGTTTCGGGTTCGGGCTCTGACCCAGCCTCGGGCTCGGCGGCATCAGCTTCGGTGTCGGGCTCCGGCGCCTCAGCCTCATAAACCGCAGCAGCCGTCTGTCGCAAAGTCCTCACTCCAGTCGTGGCCCCGGGCTGGCGCACCAAACCGGCCACATCCGGCCAAATCACATCATAGGAACACGAGCTGTATTCCCCCTCAGCCAGATACACCAAACTGGGCTCCGTCCCATCCGGCACCACTTCGCCGTCATCTCGCACCACATAGGCACCGACCATCGCTTCCGAGCAACCATCGGGATTTGCCGGCGAAGCCGACTCGAACATGACCTCAAAGCGGGTGCCAGCCCAATCGTTCACGCCAGCACCGCCGCCAACGCCGCCGCCACCAACGCCGCCCGACTGGGGGACGCCAATGCTCACGGACGGAGTGAAGCTCCGGTTGGCGGCCGACATATAGATGATCGCAATCGTCTCGGCCGATGCGCTCACAGAGTTTTGCGGAAAGTTGTTGCCGAGCGACACGCTGACATCCAGCTCGGGCAGATCCGTCCAAGCCACGGCATAAACGCAGTCAAAAGCGACCCCGGCGGGGCGATCCACCAGGGGAAATCCCGTGCTTGATGACGGCTCCAGCAGGCCCTGGTTGGGCACCGTGTAGGTTCGGCTCGCTGATTCTGTGCAGTCGGGGTGGGAGCCGGTCACCGGGCTGAAGGAGATCGTGAACTGGGTGCCCGCCAAGTCGTTGGTGGTGTCGCCGTTGTCGTTGAATGACGGGAACCTGAGACGTATGACGGGGTCAAAGGTTGTGTCGGCTGGTTGGTCTTGGGCCGAAGCGGGATTGGCCGACAGCCCGATTGCCACCAGCGCCAGTGCGAGCAACGACACGAGCGCCGATGCCAGTGCGGGGGTGACCAGCGCACAACGCTTCGTGGGATGCCAAAAAGTTTTGAGCTTCGGCCAGATTTGGTTTTGCCGGGTGACATTGTTTGTGTTCTCTGTGTTTTTCATGGTGATTTCCGAGATGATTTTGTGGGCCAGTAATTTCAAAGAAAATAGTGTAGTCCAAGATGCTTGGCACCTAAAATTCGTAAAAAACATTTCCCCTCCCCCACAATATATTCCCCGACCAGACACCTCTGGCTCAGACAGATTGCCGAGCAACGCTGCGGCACTGCAGGGGCGGCTACTCCCAGGGGATGGTGACCGCTGTGGGTGAGATGTTATAGACGAACATGGCATCGCCCGGGTTGATGTCTGAGAACCACGGCACCTGAACAGACGACAGCGGCTGGCGGCCGGGCAGGTGATACTCCCAGCGCTGGTTCTGGCTGTCCCACAGATACACCACCACAGCAGAATTCGCATAGCTAGCAAACACATCAGAAGCCGAGGTTGCAGTGCCGCCGCCATAGACCACCAGCGAAATCCCGGTCGGCGCCAAAGTCCAGCTGTTCACACCAACCCGGTGGCCCAACAGGTCAGCCGGGCTATACACCACCGTCCCGCCAGCAGGCGCATAAACCATCACCACATCACCAGGCACCAAACCCGTCAAACCAAAGGAACCCCGGCTGGCTGTCCAGCCCTGCCACTGCTGAGCAGACAGATCCCAAACCCACACACTATTGATCGCGCCCTCCAATGCCGAGGCGAAATCAGCCGGCGTCATCCCTGACGGCCCATTGAACGGCAACATCACCCAACCCCGCGACAACTGAATCACACCGACTTCGGGCACGGGCGCACCCGGAACCGAACCAGACACACCCACGCCCGAATCGGCCACAGTACCGGAGCCAGATCCAATTCCGGCATTCACGCCGCCACCAGATGCCCCGACACCAGCGTTTGCGGTGCCAGCATTACCGCCTCCGCCAACTGCGCCACCACCTGCCGAACCGACCGCGACCGGACTCTGCGCCTGCTCAACCACTGGCTCCTCAACCCCCGGGGTAGGCTCCGCGGGGGCAGGCTCCTGCGACTCTGGCTCGGGTTCCTCAGTCTCAGGCTCCCCGACCTCTGGCTCCTCAACTTCAGGTTCCTCCGCTGCAGGCACAGGCGCAACATAGGTAGAGCCGGTCTGATATGTCGCCGCAGCGGACCTGGCCGACGCGCTCACCGTAGCGGTGGCACCGGATTGGCGCACCAAATCAGTCACAGCCGGCCAACCCACAACATAGATGCAACCCGTGGTACTACCCGCAGGGCGATCCACCAAAGACGGGCCGGCCCCGGACACCGTGCCGTCACTCCGCACAACATAGGTGCGGCTGGACAAACTCGTGCAACCAGCATCAGAGCCAAACACCCGCCTAAACGTCACCACAAAACGCCTGCCAGAGAAGTCATTCACACCATCCCTGTCAGCATCCAACCGCGGAACCGAAATCACCACATCAGGCGTAAACGAAGTTGCAGCAATCGCACTGTAACTTGCAGAAGCAGATTTCGTTGATGCGCTCACCCTCGAGGTCGCCCCGGTCTGGCGCACCAAACCAGCAACAGAAGGCCAAGTTATAGCATACGAACACCCAGAGCTCACGCCAGCAGGGCGATCCACCAAAGACAAATCTGCCCCCGACACCGTGCCGTCATTCTGCACAACATAGGTGCGACTAGCCGAACTCGTGCAACCAACATCAGAACCAAACACACGCCTAAACGTCACCACAAACCCAGTCCCCGCAAAATCATTCACACCATCACCATCGGCGTCCAGCTGCGGAACCGAAATATCAACAGTCGGGCTAAACGAAGTGGCAGCAGTGTCAACCACAGGATCAGTTGCTTCATACGATGCTGAAGCAGTCTTGTCAGCTGCCACTACAGAGTTGACATAGGACAACCAGGAAGAAACCGTTGTGGTGGAACCAGGCTTACGAGTAAACCCAGCAATTGTCGGCCAAACAACCGCATACTCGCACTTCCTCACTATTCCACCAACCGGGCGATTAACCAAAACTAGTTCTGCGCCAGCCACCGTCACGACGCCGTTGTCTCTGACGACATAGGTCCCGCTCGCAGAATCTGTGCATCCCACATTTGATCCGAAAACACGCCTGAACGTCACTTCAAATCTGGTGCCAGAAAAATCATTGTTACCGTCCCCATTGGCATCAGTCTGCGGAACTGAAATAGACACATCTGCGATGAATGTCGATGCAGGAGTCGCAAGAAAATGCACCGAAAGAGTCCTGTTCGCAGCACTCAAAAAACTAAATGGATAAAGGTTTGGACGAGTTAAGCCATCAGGTGCCAATAATACCACATTGTAGACACAGCCTAAAGTTGCTCCTGCCGAGCGATCAATCAATACAGGTTTAGTACCCGAAACCACCACATCACCACTGTCCTGCACTACATACGTTTTCACTATGGTATCTGAACAATGGCCTGACCCACCACTCAATTGCCAATTTTGAGCAAATCCCACCTGAAACTTAACTCCAGAAAAATCATTCACGCCATCTCCATCAGCATCTAACTGGGGAACCGTGATATCTTCCATCGGGCTAAACGTGGTGGCAGCAGTCTCCTCAGAAACCGCAAAGCCAGCAGAAACAATTCTGGCAGAACCTTGCACAGTGTTGGATGCCCCAGGTTGAATGTCCCAACCAGTCACATCTGGCCATGCCACATCATAAACACAACCATCCGCCGACCTGGCCGGATAATCCACTAACATGGGTGCCGTTCCAGTTAACTCCACATCCCCATTGTTTTGCACAACATAAACCCCGCTCACTGAAGCAGAGCAATCAGAACTGGAGTCAGATACGCGACTGAACGTCACAGCAACACTTGTTCCCGCAAAATCGTTCACACCATCCCCTCCAGCATCCGTTTGCGGAACTGAAATGTTCACAGTGGGGCTAAACGTTGTGACAGTGGCGGCCACATAACTGGCAGAGATAGTCTCCACCGTGTAGCTCACTGTGGCTGTGGCATCAGGCTGCAATACTAAGCCAGCCACGTCGGGCCAGATTACATCATACACACAAATAGAACTTGCCCCGGTGACATAACTCACCAGGTCATGACGCACATGTGCACTGACAACTGCCACTGTGCCGCTTTCTTTGACCACATATTTTCCTGTCGGAATTTGAAACCCAACAATATAATTCGAGGTATAACCACATTCTCGGTGGGACAAAGCTGTGGGAGAGAAAGATATTGGAATTTCAGTGCCCGCAAAATCATTGGCATCATCAGCATTTGCATCTATCTGAGGCACAGAAATGATGGCAGTCGGAAAAAAACTGTCGTAATTTAACAGCGCCCCATAGCTAGCCGAAACAGTTCTAGCAGAAGCGCTTACCGAAGTGGTGGCTCCAGATAGTGGCACCAAAGTAACAAAACTAGGCCATGTCACAGCATAGATGCAGCTTAAGGCCAACCCGGCAGGACGATCCACCAGCACAGCTGCGCTGGTCTCAGACACATCACCGCTATTTTGAACCTCATATGTCGCACTCGCGGAGTTTGTGCATTCTGCGCTAGTACCAAACACACGCCTGAACAATACAACAAACCTGATGCCAGAAAAATCATTGACTCCACCGTTTCCAGCATCCAATTGCGGAACTGTAATGACCACTTTAGGACTAAATGTTGTGGCCGGTGCCACATATGCCACATAACTTGCAGAAATGGCCCTGTTGGATGCACTCACTGAAGTTGAAGCACCTATTTGGAGTTCTAGACCAGGCGCAACTGGCCAGGTTAAATTATATTCGCAATCGCTATGCTGCCTAGCTGGGCGGTTGATTAACACTGGTTCAGCAGCTAACACCGTAACTTGACCATTATCTCTGACCACATAAGTCCCTGTTAGCGCACTGTTGCCGCAACGCCAATTGCTATTAATGGTAAGTGTATATTTCACCACAAACTGAGTTCCAGCGAAATCATTTTCCCCATCACTGTCAGCATCTACTTGTGGGACCATGATATTAACAATTGGGCTAAACGTCGTGTCCACAGTAGATTGGTAAGTGGCCCTTGCAGTTTTTGAGAAAGCATTCACCGAAGATGCGGAAAAAATTGTATGTGAATATATCAAACCTTCCACCGCAGGCCACCCAACCACATAAATGCAATTTGTAGTAACACCAACTGGGCGGTCCACCAAGATCGGGTCCGTGCCAGCCACCATCACATCACCGTCATCTTGCACCACATAAATTCCATTCAAAGAATCGGTGCACACAGCATTGGTACCAAACACCCGCTTAAACGAAACCATAAACTGAGTGCCAGAAAAGTCGCTTACATTGTTATTGTCTGCGTCCAACCATGGAATATTTATTTCCACAATGGGACTAAAACTTGATGCAACTGTAGCATCACTAGAGCTTGAAGTTTGCTCTTCCAACTCTTCAACCAAGGAAGTAGATTCTGACCCAGCAACATAAACTGCTGAAATTTCCCTGCCTGCAGCTTTTAGAATCATTGTGGCACCAGATTGGCGCGCCAAACCTTCAACTGTCGGCCACATAACATCATATGAACACCTGGATGTCAACCCCCCCGGACGGTCCACCATCCAACCAGTACCAGAATTTAGCCAGCCAGACCCAGTTTGATCCCTAGTTACCAACCCGCTATCTTGGACCGTATAACTTCCACTTAAATGATTTTCTTGCGAACCCGAACAGCCACTGGGCGAACCAGTCGCTGGACTGAACTCCACCACAAATCGAGTCCCCGAAAAATCATTTGTTCCATCACTATCAGCATCTGTTCGTGGAACTGTAATCGTTATTCTAGGAAAAAATATTGTTCTTGTTGATAAATTATATCTGATGGAAACTGTTTTTCTAGCCGCATGCACACGTGTCGTGTTTGGCTGCCAAATATAATAGTGTTCCAAACCCCCAATATTGGGCCAAATCACTTCGTACTCACACCCTTCAGTCTCTCCAACTGTGCGATCCACCAAGACAGGCTCTGCTCCCGACACCACAACCTCACCATTGTCCTGCACAACATAAACCCCGTTCGCAGATAATGTGCACCGATCACCATGGCCGAAAGCACGTCTAAACTCAACAGCAAATAGTGTGCCGGCTAAGTCATTCGCACCATCGTTGTTGGCATCCCAAGCAGGCACCGAAATATTGACATCAGGGCTAAACGAAATAACATCTCCCGCTCTGTAGTTAGCAGAAGCCACAGAGGCTGGTCTCGGGAACCCAAGTGAATTTAGAGAACTAAAGCCCACAATTTTTCGCTCATGTATATCCAATACTAAACCAGCAACAGTCGGCCACGACACATTATACTCACACCACAGTGCACTCATCCCTATTGAGCGATCCACTAAGACAGGTTCATCGCCAGATACAGTTACATCACCGCTATTTTGCACCACGTAAGTCCCGCCTGCAAAGGCAGTGCATTCAGCTCCAGATTTTGGTGATCGCCTAAATTGCACCAAAAACTGAGTCCCTGCAAAGTCGTTCTCACTGTTGCCATCTGCATCCAAATTGGGCACCGAAATGTCAACATCTGGACTAAACCAAACCACAGAACCAGCCACATAACTTGCAGACGCAATACTTGAGTAACGACCATAACGTTCACTTGTCACCTCAGTCGTGTAGCCAGATTTCCGCACCAAACCAGGAACAGTCGGCCAAGTCAATTCATAGCTACAATGCCAGTCTTCGCCCACTGTTTTGAATGCCAGCACAGGCACTTCGCCAGACACTTCAACTGCCCCACTATCCTGCACAACATAAGTCGCGTTCGCAAAAGAATAGCAGCCATCTGCGATTGAACCTGATCCATCAAACTTTATGACAAACTCTGTCCCAGATAAATCATTCACTCCATCGTTGTCAACATCGACTTCAGGCACTGAGATGTTAACTTCGGGACTAAACGATAGTACCGTACCAGATGCATAAGAAGCAGAGATGCTCCTGGCGGTGTAGTTCACTGCATCGCTGGCACCGGGCTGGAGAACGAAACCAACCACCGTCGGCCATCTTACACTGTATGAACATCCTTCTGAAGACATTTCAACTGTACGATCCACCAGCACAGGCGCCTCACCATGCACGGCCACACTGCCATCACTTTGAACTGTATACATTCCGTACTCACTATGGGAGCAAGCAGAGTTGGAGCCGGCCAACCGGCGGAAAAACACCTCAAAATTTGTGCCAGAAAAATCATTCACACCATCACCATTGGTATCAACATCAGGCACTGAAATATTAACTTCGGGACTAAACGACGCAACAGTCCCAGCCACATAATCTGCACTAACCACCCTATTAGAATAGCTTACCGTCGCAACAGGACCAGACCGTCGCACCATAACTGCTTCACCTGCTTGAAAAGTCGGCCATCTAATTTCATAAATACACTCCTTCTCCACCCCAGCAGGACGACCAATTAAACTTTGGCGCCAATTGAGACCATGAGATTCGACCAAACCGCTGGGCACCACTTTGAGCGACCAACTGAGCGAAGAAAAACGCTCACCATGAAGAAGCCCGCCACAGCCAGCATCAGAATCTTGCGCTACCATAATCCTATGTCTAAAAAATGTGCCACTGAAATCATTTATTCCATCTCCATTGATATCCACTTGGGGCACGGTAATTGTAATTTCAGGAATAAACGTGGTGGCAACATCAGGCTCACCTGTTTGTTCCTGAGCTGAGGCAGAACCAACACCAAATCCCAGCCAAAATAACACTGCCAGAACCCCTGCGATGAATATCGCGCCTGCCCACACCCAGCCAGCAACTCTTGAGCAGCACTGCACATTTCCCTCAAACATCAGATTATCCGGTGTTAGTATCCCTGAATTCAGCGATTCCACTTGGTGTCAAAGCACTGAATCTAAAGGCTTCATTTTTCACGAAAACTATGCTAGCGCTACTAGACACAAAGCTAGACAGAATGTATTCACATGTCGTCAGCGTCCCTGGTGTGAAGAGTTGCTCGGTCGGTCGATCCAGTAGATAATTGTTTTGACCAGACAACCGTTCTGCATCTCCATTGCTCTGCACTTGATAAACTAGTGTCCGTGAAATGCATCCAGAAGGTGATCTTGGATCTCGATCAAATGTTGCAACCAAAAGTGTGCCCGCTAAGCTATTTGCACCATCCCTATCAGGTAATTCAAACGTGATTTGGAGAGCAAACACACTAGCATAATCGGCTTCTATCTCCGGTGATTGCACTGTATTATCAATTGCCACTGTCGAATTTATCTGAAGTTCAAGTCTATATTCATTAATTGTTACCACATCCATAAATTTAACTATGTAGAAGCACCGTGAACTTCCCCCTGCAGGATAGTCAACCAAATCAATACTTAAACTAGAGAAACTTCCGTCGTTTTGCACCGTGAAAGTTGCACTTGAGTTTTCACATCCAGGATTAAGGTCAGATACAGTTTCGAAATCAACGGTTATGGTGGCTCCAGAGAAAATGTTGACACCTGCATTTAGTTCCATTGGAATGTCTATGTCCACATCCACCTCAAACATCACTGCAAACTTTATTGTGATCGAAGAAAACGTATGATCTACAACTAGTTTCTTTCTTGGAAAGTACAATGCCAACTCTTCCGCATCAGAAGTTGGCTTGACTTCATATCGGCAGTTGCCCGCAGCTAGGGACCAGACAATTTGTGAATCTTGGGTGATCTGCACTAGCGGTGCTTTCATCAGTCTGACTTCAGTTCCATTAGCCGCAACCACGGTGCCCTCATCATTGACAGTATATCTGAATTTTTCCTCGTCTGGGCAACCCGGCGACCCAGGCTCAATCTCAAAATCAAGCGCAATATTGGAGTTTGCAAATTTCTTTATGCCTGCGGTTTCCCCGTCAATCTGGGGCACCGACACAGTGGTAGGGAGAGTATACCCGGGTGCATAAACAGCTTCCAGCGGGCTGGTGGAACTCACCGAGATGTCGCCTCTAGTCTGCTGGACGAAGACACTGTCGCCTGATTCAACAACTTTGGGCAAGCTCACTGAATATGAACACCCAAGATCCGAACCTGTGGGGCTGTTGACCAGCTCAAAGGTGCTGTCCTGCAACCCCCAACTGCCTCCAGTTAGCACATAGACTGCTGATGCAGGCTCAGAACAGCCCGACTGCGCGCCTGCTGCCGTGTCATTCCCAAAGCTGACCTCAACAGAAACCAGGCCTGCCATCTCAGCAATGCCCGCGCCAGCGAAACTGACGATGGGGGAAAAATAACTCGGAAAATCATAATCCGCTTCGACATCGGGCGAGGCGACTCCCACATGGCTGTCAGCGTCAGCACCCGGTTGCAGTGCCCTTACTCTGACTGCACTGCCCGCAGGATCCCCGGCCGAAGTGGGAGGCTTGATGCCACTTGGGAACACCACTGTATAAGAACACGCCACAGATTCTCCGGAATCAATATATTTACCCACCAAGGAAACCCTATCGCCTTCAATCGTCACAGACCCCCCGGACCGAAGCACATAAGTCACAAGACCGAATTTTGTGCAAAACTCGTTGTCGTTGCCCACACGATAGAACTCAACCTTAAATGGTGCACCCACGAAAGCGCTGTCCAAATCAGACGGCACATCAATATCTACCCCCGGTGCGAACAACGACCGGAAGTTCACAGCAACCTGCTTGTTCGCAGAAGCCAAAGGAGCATCATGGACATTTCCATCATCGGGCGGAGGCTGCTCCTCTAGGTTATCCGAATTATCTGACAGCACGAGATCATATGAGCAGGTCACATATCTATCTGCTTTGCCGTTGGTGCCGGCGACTTTGACCTTGCCTTTCAGCACGACACTCGTGCCGGTGAGGTTCGCATCTCCATCGTCGTCAACGCGGTATGTCGTTGAACTCCTGGCTGTGCAATCC
>CAZERQ010000191.1:0-7557 GCA_964514465.1 uncultured Acidimicrobiales bacterium | reverse complement strand
GGCTGGGGGCGTGTGGCGGCGGGCGCATCGGGGCGACGGCGAGGTGGCGCATCAGGCGGCGGCGTCCCGATAGGCCGGGATGACCTGGCTGCCATAGGCCGACAGGGTCTCGTCTTTTTGGTCGTGCATCAGATAGACGGCAAACTGGGTGGCGCCCAAATCACGCAGCTCCAGCAGTCGTTCCACATGCGCCTCCGGCGGGCCCAAAAGACAGAAGCGGTCCAGGATTTCGTCGGGCACAAAATCAGTGTGGCTGGCTCCGGCCCGGCCATGTTCGGCATAGTCATAACCCTGCCGCCCGGAGATATAGTCGGTCAGCGCCCGCGGCACGGCGCTGTCCCCGGAACCGGACGCACTGTCCCCGGTGCCATAGCGTTCCACCAGATCGGCCACGTGGTTGCCCACCATCCCGCCGAACCAGCGAACCTGGTTGCGCTGGTGCTCCAGGTCGTCGCCCACATAGGCAGGCGCGGCAATGCAGATCGACAGGCTGTCGGGATCTCGCCCGGCACCCTCGGCGGCCTTGCGCACTTCCGATATGGTCCAGCGGGCGATGTCGGGGTCGGCCAGCTGCAAGATGAAGCCGTCGGCCTGCTCGCCGCACAGCTTGAGCGCCTTGGGGCCATAGGCCGCCATCAAAATGTCCAGCCGCCCGCCCTGGCTCCAGGGGAAATGCTGCTGCGTGTCGTTATATTCCACCAGGCGCCCCTCGACCAGACCCTTGACCACCTCCATGGACTGGCCCAGCTCGGCCAGCGAACAGGGCTCGCGGCCGATCACCCGCATGGCCGAATCGCCCCGCCCGATGCCGCAGATGGTGCGGTTGCCGAACATGTCGTTCAGGGTGGCGAAGCAGGATGCCAGCACCGTCCAGTCACGGGTGCCGGGGTTGGTGACCATGGGGCCCACCACCATCTTGTGGGTGGCCGACAGCATCTGGGAATAGATCACGAACGGCTCCTGCCACAGCACGTGCGAGTCGAAAGTCCAGGCGTGGCTGAAGCCGAGCTGTTCGGCTTGGCGGGTGAGCTCGACTACGCGCCAGGCAGGCGGGTCGGTTTGGAGGACGAGTCCGAAATCCATGGGGGGCTGCGGCGGCGGGGGCGTGGCGGGCGGCGGCGAGAGCTTCAGCGGGTCTGCGGGAAACCCAGGTTGATCGAGCTGGTGGCCGGGTCGGGCCAGCGGCTGGACACCACCTTGGCTTTGGAGAAGAAGTGGAAGCCCTCGGGCCCATACATATGCGTGTCGCCGAACAGCGACCCCTTCCAGCCGCCGAAGGAATAATACGACACCGGCACCGGAATGGGAACGTTGATGCCCACCATGCCGGCCTGCACGTCAAACTGGAACTGGCGCGCCGCCCCGCCGTCGCGGGTGAAGATGGCCGCGCCGTTGCCCCATGGGTTCAGGTTGATCAGCCGCACCGCCTCCTCATAGGTGTCCACCCGCAACACGCTCAGCACCGGCCCGAAAATCTCATCGCGATAGCAGTCCATCTCGGCCGTAACCTCGTCAATCAGCGTGGCCCCCAAAAAGAAGCCGTCGCCCTGGGCGATGTCGTCCTGGCTGCCGTCGCGCACCACCGTGGCCCCCTGGGAGCGGCCCGAGTCGATATAGCCGCGCACCCGATCGCGATGCGCCTGGGTGATCAGCGGGCCCATGTCGGAGTCCGGGTCGCTGCCGTCGCCCACCTGTATCTTCTCCAGCCGCTGCGAGATGGCCTCCACCAGCTGGTCGCCCACGCCGCCGACCGCCACCACAGCCGAAACTGCCATGCAGCGCTCGCCCGAGGATCCATAGGCGGCGTTGACGGCCGAGTCGGCAGCCAGCGAAATGTCGGCGTCGGGCAGCACGATCATGTGGTTCTTGGCGCCGCCCAGAGCCTGTGCGCGCTTGCCGTTGGCGGTGGCCGTCTCATAGACATATTTGGCGATGGGCGTGGAACCCACGAAGCTGACCGCGGCGATGTCGGGATGCTCCAGCAGGCGGTCGACCGCAGTCTTGTCGCCGTTGACCAGATTGACCACGCCGCGCGGCAGCCCGGCTTCGCGCAACAGCTCCATGGTGAACAGCGGGGCGGACGGATCTTTTTCTGACGGCTTGAGCACGAAGGTGTTGCCGCAGGCGATGGCGATGGGATACATCCACATGGGCACCATGGCCGGAAAGTTGAACGGGGTGATGCCGGCCACCACGCCCAGCGGCTGGCGGATGGAATAGACGTCAATGCCGCGCGAAGCCTGCTCGGTGAAGTCGCCTTTCAAAAGCTCGCCCGCGCCGCAGGCATATTCGATGTTCTCCAGCCCACGGCTGACCTCCCCGCGGGCATCGTCTAGCACCTTGCCGTGCTCTTGGGTCAAAAGTTTGGCGATGTCGTCGGTGTGGCGGGCCACCAGCTCACGGAAGCGGAACAAGATGGCCATGCGCTGCGCCACGCTGGTCTCGCGCCACGACTCAAACGACTCCCTGGCCGAGGCCACGGCCAGGTCAACTTCGTCTTTTGAAGCCAGATCCACCTGGCCGGTCTGCTGGCCGGTGGCGGGGTTGAATACCGGATCGCTTTGGCCCGATGTGCCGGCCACGAAGTCGTTGTCGATCCAATGGGTTATGTGTTTCATGTTGGTTGCCTCGGGGAGTGGTGGTTGTCGGGGAGTGGGTTGGGAATAGTTGTCAGACCAGATACTGCGACAGGCCTCGGCGCAGGTAGCGTCCGTCGCCGGCCTTGCCCAGATAGGCACGCTGGCCCGAGCCGCCCTGGCCGCCCGAGCTGTCGGTGCCGATGATGACCTGGCCGCGCGACAACACAGTGTCGACCCCGCCGTCAATCTCCACGCCCTCATAGGCCGAATAGTCCATGTTCATGTGGTGGGTGTCGGCCGAGATGGTGGTGGTGGCGTTGGGGTCATAGATCACGATGTCGGCATCTGAGCCGGGCAGCAGCGCGCCCTTCTGGGGCCACATGCCGAACATGCGCGCCGGCGTGGCCGAGCAGGTCTCGACCCAGCGGGGCAGGCTCAGCTCGCCGGCCACCACGCCCTGATAGATCAGATCCATGCGATGCTCCACGCCGCCGATGCCGTTGGGGATGGCCCGGAAGTCCTCCAGCCCCAGCTCCTTTTGCTCCTTCATGCAGAACGGGCAGTGGTCGGTCGCCACGATGCTCAGGTCGTTGGTGCGCAGCCCGCGCCACAGGTCGCCGTGGTGATGCTCGTGCTTGGTGCGCAGCGGCGGCGAGCAGACATAGCCGGCCCCGGCAAAACCCTCGGCGCCCAGGTGATCCTCCAAGTTCAGATACAGATATTGCGGGCAGGTCTCGGCGAACACGTTGCGCCCCTCGTTGCGTGCGATGGCCACCTGCTCCAGCGCTTCGGAGGCCGACAGATGCACGAAATAGACCGGCGACCCAGCCACGATGGCCAGCTGGATGGCGCGGTGGGTGGCCTCGCCTTCCAGACGGGACGGACGGGTGATGCCGTGAAACACAGGATCGGTCTGGCCCCGGGAGGCGGCCTGTTCGGCGATGACGTCTATGGCGATGCCGTTCTCGGCGTGCATCATTATCATGCCGCCGTTCTCGTTGGCCTTTTGCATGGCCCGCAGGATCTGTCCGTCATCGCTGTAGAACACGCCCGGGTAGGCCATGAACAGCTTGAAGGAGGTGATGCCCTCGCCCACCAAAATGTCCATCTCCTTGAGCGCTGCCTCGTCGATGTCGCCCAGGATCATGTGGAAGGAATAGTCCACCGCGCAGTTGCCCTCGGCTTTGGCGAACCATTCGTCCAGACAGCTGCGCACGTTCTCCCCGGTGCGCTGGACGGCGAAGTCCACGATGGTGGTGGTGCCACCCCAGGCCGCCGCCCGGGTGCCGGTCTCGAAGGTGTCGGACGCGAAGGTGCCGCCGAAGGGCAGCTCCATGTGGGTGTGGACGTCGATGCCGCCGGGCACCACGTATTTGTTGGTGGCGTCTATGGTCTGGTCGGCGGTCACCGATTCGGCGCCGGCACTGCCGGGCTGCAGCAGGGCGGCAATCTTTTCGCCGTCCACCAGGACATCCATGGCTTGGGCGCCTTGCGGGGTTATGACCGTGCCGTTGGTGATTAAGGTGCGCATGTGTGCTGTGCCTCCTGTGTGTTTGGCTGGGGTCAGAGCTGGCTGGCTCAGGGCTGGCTCAGAGCCGGTCCGAAACAGCCTGGGCGGACTCCGAAATGATGTCGATGGCTTCGTCAATCTGATCCTGCGACACGCTCAGCGGCGGGGTGATGCGCAAGGTGTTGCCCACCAGACCGCCCTTGCCGATCAGCAGCCCGCGCTCCCGGGTGGCTTCCAGCAGCGCCACGGCGGCATCGGCCCAGGGTTCGCCGCTGTCGGGGTTCTCGGCCTCCACCGCCAGCATCAGTCCCTTGCCGCGCACTTCGGCCATCCAGGGGTGGTTGTCGGCGATGCCGTGCAGCCCGTTGCTCAGACGGTTGCCCATCTTCAAGGAGTTGGTCTGCAGGTCGTTGTCTTCTATGTATTTGATGGTGGCCAGAGCCGCCGCGCAGGCGATGGGATTGCCGCCGAAAGTGGAGATGGAGTTGGCGCCGATGGCATCCATGACCTCAGCCGGCGCCACCACGCCCCCCAGCGGCAGTCCGTTGGCCACGCCCTTGGCGAAGGTCATAAGGTCGGGGGTGAAGCCGTGCGCCTGGAAGCCC
This sequence comes from uncultured Acidimicrobiales bacterium, assembly GCA_964514465.1. Classification (GTDB taxonomy): domain Bacteria; phylum Actinomycetota; class Acidimicrobiia; order Acidimicrobiales; family Hopanoidiivorantaceae; genus Hopanoidiivorans. The sequence goes on along the minus strand of CAZERQ010000191.1, from coordinate 2,863 downwards.
CAGAAGTTCTCGCCGGTGCGCCCCCAGCCGGTCTGCACCTCATCTGAAATATACAAGATGCCGTGCTGGGCCAGCGCCTGCTTGAAGTCGCCCAGCAGTCCGTCGGGGGGAGAGGTGAAGCCGCCGATACCCTGGATGGGCTCGGCGATGAAGCAGGCCACGTCGCCCGACGTCGCAGTGGAGATGATGTCGCGCAGATCGGCCAGACACGCGGCCCTGAATTCGTCTTCGTCAAAGCAGGAGAACGGCACCCCGCGGCGGCGCGCCACGTTGACGAAGCTGACCTGCAAGCCCGAGAAGCTGGTGGTCGACCAGGAGCGGTTGCCGGTGATGGCCTGGGAGGTGAAGGAGCGGCCGTGATAGCTGTTGCGGGCGGCCAGCACCTGGTTGGATCCCCGCGACACGCTGGCCAGTAGCAGCGCGGTGTCGGTGGCTTCGGTGCCGGACGTGGTGAAGAACACCTTGGCGTTGGGGATGCCGCTCAGCCCGGCGACCTTTTCGGCCAGCTCCACCATGGGTTCCGACAGATACAGCGTTGAGAGGTGCGCGATCTTTTGGGTCTGGTCGATGATGGCTTGCTGCACCTCTTCTATGCCGTGGCCCACGATGGTGGTGAGGATGCCGCCGAAGAAATCCAGATACTGCCGGCCGTCGGCGTCAAACACGTGGCAGCCCTGGCCGCGCACCAGGTTGATGGGCTGGTCGTAGAACAGGGCTATCCAGTTGGGGAGCACCTGCTGGTGCCGGGCCAGCAGATCGGCTTGGGTGGAGGCTGCCATGGTGATGTTTGCGGTTGGGGGTCGGGGTCGGTCTAGTCCGCCAGCAGGGAGTCGTAGATGTCGGGGCGGCGGTCGCGGTAGAACGCCCACTGCTTGCGCACCTCGTCAATCATGTCCAGATCCAGGTCGCGCACCACCAGCTCCTCTTCCTGGTCAGACGCCGGCTCGCCCACGAACTGGCCTCGGGGCGTGGCGAAATAGGAGGTGCCATAGAAGTCGTTGTCGCCCAGCTCCTCCACGCCGATGCGGTTGATGGCGCCCACGAAATACATGTTGGCCACCGCCGAGGCGGTCTGCTCCACCTTCCAGATATAGGCCGAATGCCCACGGCTGGTGGCGGACGGGTTGAACACCATCTGCGCTCCGCCCAGCCCCAGCGCCCGCCAGCCTTCGGGGAAGTGTCGGTCATAGCAGATATAGACGCCGACCTTGCCGACCGCAGTGTCAAACACGGGATAGCCCAGGTTGCCCGGGCGGAAATAGAACTTCTCCCAAAAGCCGGCCACCTGGGGAATGTGGGTCTTGCGGTATTTGCCCAGATAGCTGCCGTCGGCATCGATGACCGCAGCCGTGTTATAGAGGAAGCCGGGCTGCTCCTGTTCATACATGGGCACCACCAGCACCATCTCCAGCTCGGCCGCGAGCTCCTGCATGAGCTTGGTGGTGGGGCCGTCGGGGATGGCTTCGGCCCAGGAATAGAAGCTGTCGTCTTGGACTTGGCAGAAATATGGCCCATAGAACAGCTCCTGATAGCACATGACCTTGGCGCCCTGGGCTGCCGCCTCGCGGGTGCTTTGGACGTGGGCTTCGATCATGGCTTCCTTGGAGCCTTTCCAGCTGTGCTGGACGATGGCGGCTCTGACTGTGTTGTTGGACATTGGGGATCTCCTGGTTGGGGTTTGGTTCGGTGGTTTGGTTCGTGGCTTGAAAATCTAGCTGACTATATTATAGCGCGCATCGCGACTGCAAGTTGGGCGTGGCGTGTGTGATCTCAGTCTAGCTACTCCGGTTTCTCATTTTATTGTCAATCAGCTCCAAGGGGTTCGGAGGGGCGTAATTATGAAAGGCCCTGGTTTATCGTTTCTTGGAATAGGTCTAAGATTCTTGGACTTCTCGTATCTATAGTGCAAATAAGCATTCTGCCATCTCCTGAAGCCGTCTGATCTAGTCAGGTATAGACACAGGCCTGCTACAAGATACCATGGCTCCGCCAGGCTCTTCCACCATTTGGAAATAAGGTGGCCCATTTCTTCACACAGTATTTCTAAATCCCCAAGTAAATCAAGGTTGTCAGAGTCAGTTCCGTTCTCTGGCTTTGCAAGGATGGAGTTGATGCTGTCTATAAACTTCAAACATAAGTTTTCTGTGTATCGTAGGTATTCGATTGGGTTGCCTTTGTGTAAGTACACATCTGCGCCTGATAAAATCCCTTCCATGCCTCCCCGCCACCAATCACGCTTTATGTCGTCAATAAATTTTCTGTAAATTTTCTTATACTTTCTTCCCTGAATGATTGATTGATTATTAATCGCCTTCATATCCTTCAGGCACGAACTCAAGTCCTCAGTGAAAGCTACTATCTCTTTGTGCAGAAGCTGAAGAGCTTCCCTCGCCTTCCGCATCCGGCCCCTCGCGCTAGCACCAAAGTCTTCGGCCAACTCAGGGTGTTCAGTCAAACGGAAAACATCCTCCTTTTGTTCGCTACATAAAGCTATGGCTTCGTTGACTGCCATAGGATCGGACAGTTTTTGAGCGGCAGAATTGAAAGCCCCCAAAATTTCAGATTCAATCTCCTGCCTAGTCTTCCTCTTGCTTGCCCGAGTACGGGCTTTGCTGTCCGAATTTTTGATTGCTGTCATTTTCCGTTTTGGTTAGTTGATTTATTGGGTATCAGGACATTCTAGTTTGATTTGCCCACAATCGAATATTGCCAGATGTCGTAAGGCGAGCTAGTTGCTCTGCACAATCACCTCTATATAATTGTCGGGGTCAAACAAATCGTTGGCCAGACGGACAATATCTGAATAGCTGACCCGCTCCAGATAGCCCCGGCGGTCAAGCACCTCGGACATGTCTAGGTCGGG
>CAZERQ010000190.1:0-12849 GCA_964514465.1 uncultured Acidimicrobiales bacterium | reverse complement strand
CTTCATCCCCCGTCCCCTGTCCCCCGTCCCCAACAAAATGGAGTAACCAATGAAAGCCCGATTCGGATTTGTGGAAACCCCCCGAGAGATAATGGTTGAGATGAGCGATTCGACTCAGCCCGCCAAGTTCAGGTCGTCCCTGGAGTCGGCCATCAACAGCCAGAAGGTCAGAGTGTATTGGCTGGAGGATCGCCACGGCCGCAGCTATGGCATCGTGCTGGACAATCTGGCGTTCGTGGAGTTTGACCCCCAGTCCAGCGAAACGCAGATGGGGTTCGGCTCAGCCTGAGTTCGGCCAGACAGCCGAGCCCGCGCAATCCGCGAAATCCGCCCCGCGCAATCTGCCGAGCCCGCACAGCTAGTCAAGCTCGCGCCGTGAAACCCCAAGTCATAGCCCACCGAGGTGCCTGCGCCCAGGCCCGAGAAAACACCCTCGAGGCATTCCGCCTGGCGGCCGACCTCGGAGCCGACTGGGTTGAGATGGACGTCCGCAAGAGCGCCGACGGAGTGCTGGTGCTGCACCACGATGCCCGCCTGCCAGACGACCCCACCAAAAGCATCGCCCAGACCCACAGCTGCGACCTGCCCGAGCACATCCCGACTCTGGCCGAAGCGCTGGAGGTGTGCCAGGGGGTCGGGGTGATACTGGAGATAAAGAACGACCCCAACGAGCCCGGCTATGACTCACAGAACCAGATTTCGGTGGCGGTGGCGGGAACCCTCACGGCCTACACCCAGCGCCAGATGGTGATCTCCTTCAACCTGGCCAGCATCGACCGGATCAAGGCGACCGACCCCAAGGTTGCCACCGGGCTCTTGGTGTTTGACCCGATGATGTCAGCCCAGGGTATCGAGGTGGCGGCCGAGGGCGGCCACGAGCTGATTTCGTTTCATGAGTCGCTGGTTTCGTCCAAGCTGGTGAGCCAGGCCCACGACCAGGGGCTTGCGGTTCACACCTGGACGGTCAACCAGCCCGAGGTGATGCGGCGGGTGCTGACCGACGGAGTTGACGGAATAGTGAGCGACTATCCCGACTTGGCGCTTGAGGTCGTGGCCGAGTTTGTGGGCTAGTCCGAGCCCTTCGGCGACAGCAGCCGGATCGCCCCGGGGTGATAGACGAATTCCCAGCGGGTGTCCTCGCCGCAATAGTCGCCGTCGGTCTGCCACGGCAACGCAACCTCGCTGGTCAGAACAAACCGGGCCAGCCCGAAACGATAGTCCACGATCTTGTCGCGCGACAGCTTGTCCCCGCCCTGCAGTGCCTTGCGAACCACCCGCAGCAGGTGCCGCCCCGCCAGCGACTTGATGCCCAAAAAGACCAGCTCGGCATCCAGCGCGGCGTGCGGTGAGACATCCAGCGGGCGGTTGCCCAGGTAGGTGTATGGGTTGGTGTTCAGAACGAGGCACATCGGCCCGACATCATCGGCGGCTGCCGCGCTCGTGCTCGTGTTTGTGTCTGCGCCCGCGCTCGGGCCTGCCACATCTGTTGACTGGATGGCGATCCGGCTCTGGCCGTGGCGGTGGTCATAGTGCCGCAACCAGACCGTCAACGCCTTGAACACATACAGCGGATGCCGCAGCCAGCGCTTCAGGTCGCCTTTCTGCTCGACCTTGCGCACCACCGCTGCGTCAAAACCCACGCCCGCGTTGAACAGGAACCGCCGGCCGTTGACACTGCCCACGCTGATGCGCTGCGGCTCGCCCGCCTTCAACAGATCAACCAGCTCGTGGGTTGCGGCAATGGCGTTGCTGGGCAGCCCCAGCGAGCGCACGAACACGTTGGTGGATCCCCCCGGCAAGGGCGCCAAAATGATGTCGGAGCCGTTGGTGCCGGCCAGCCCGTTGACCACTTCGTTGAGCGTGCCGTCCCCGCCCAGCACGAAGATTGCGTCGGTGCCGTTGCGGGCGGCTTCGCTGGCGAGCTCGGTGGCGTGGCCCCGCTCGGCTGTGAATTTTTCGGTCAGGTCGAACTCGTCGCGCAAGGCGTTGCGGATGCGGACGTTGATTTTGGAAGTGACACCCGAGGCATATGGATTGACCAGCAGCAAAACCTTCACAGGGATTTAAGGCTAGCGGGCCAAACGCGGCTCGGGGTGGCCGCGCTGCCGGTTTGGGGTGGCCGCACCGCGCCCGCGCACCACCAAGTTTGAATTCCAGCGATTTCCAGGCAAACTATAAACCATGAAAGTTGTTGTATGCGCCAAGCAAATACCAGACCCGGCCGACCCGGGCGAGATAGACCCGCAGACCAAAACCCTAAAGCGTGATGTGAAGCTCATCTTGGACGAGTCCGATTCATATGGCGTGGAGATGGGCCTGCAGCTGGTTGACGCCGCCGGCGAAGGCTCGGTGACCCTGGTGTCGATGGCCCCCAACTCCGAAACCAACGGGCTGCGCACGGCACTGGCGATGGGTGCCGAAGACGCCATTTTGGTGAGCGACCCGCGGCTGTTGGGCAGTGACGCACTGGCCACGTCCAAGGTTCTGGCCGCCGCCATCAAGACCACGCAAGCCGATTTGGTGCTGGCCGCCACCGAATCAAGCGACGGCTACACCGGCACAGTCCCCGAACAGCTGGCCGAACTTCTGGGCTGGCCGTCGGTGACCTTCGCCAAGTCCGTGGAGGTCGGCGAAGGCAAGGTCAAGGTTCAGCGACAGACCGAGCAGGGATATGACGAGGTTGAATGTCCGCTGCCGTGCGTGGTGTCCGTGACCGCCGGGGTGGTCGAGCCCAGGTTCCCGTCTTTCAAGGGCATCATGGATGCCAAGTCCAAGCCGCTGTCGAAGCCCAGCCTGGAGGATCTGGGAGTGGCCGAGGCCGACATCGGCTGGGGCGGCGCCGGCCAGGAGATAACCGAAATCGCCGACGCCCCCGAGCGCCAGGCGGGTGAGATAGTGGAGGACGAAGGCGACGGGCACCAGCGCATCGCCGACTTCCTCAAGGAATTGAAGGTGATCTAGATGATATGGATATACGCTGAAACCGCTGGCGCCGACAGCAACGAGCTGGCGCCAATCACGCTGGAGCTGGCCGCCAAGGCCCGGCAATACGGAGAGGTCGCGGCCGTCTTCGGGGGCGACGGCGCGGCTGTGGCAGACGAGCTGGGACGACACGGAGTCGGCACGGTCTATGCCACCGGCGACCTGGCCGACCGGCTGCCGGGTTCCGTGGTGGCGACTGCCGTCAAGGCCGCCCTGGATGCCGGGGTGGCCGCGCCCGATGCGTTTTTGTTGGGCACCACCTATGACGGACGAGACGTGGCCGGCCGGCTGTCGGCCAAGCTGGGTGCCCCCGTGCTGACCAACGTGGTCGACCTGCAGGGCGCCGATGCGCAATCGCTGGCCGGTGTCGAGCCGATCTTCGGCGGCACGGTCAACGTCAGCGCGCGTTTTTCAGGTGGTGCGCTGCCGATCTTTTTGGTGCGGCCCAAGTCGTTTGAAGCCGAGGAGACGGGTGGTGCTGCGGCTGCGGTCGAGCCACTGCCGGCGGGTGACCCGCAGGGCACCGATGCCGCGGTGGTGACCAGCCGCCACGCGGAAACAGCCAGCGGGCCCAAGCTGGACGAGGCCGATCTGGTGGTCTCGGGCGGACGGGGCCTGGGCGCAGCTGAAAGTTTTCAGCTGGTGGAGGATCTGGCGAAGCTGCTGGGCGGGGCGGCCGGGGCTTCCCGGGCGGTGGTGGACTCCGGCTGGGTGCCCTATTCCTATCAGGTGGGCCAGACCGGAAAGGTCGTCAAGCCAAACGTCTATATCGCCTGTGGCATCTCGGGCGCCACCCAGCATCTGGTGGGGATGAAGGGCGCCAAGAACATCATCGCCATCAACAAGGATCCCGAGGCGCCGATTTTCTCAGTGGCGGATTTGGGCATCGTGGGCGACGTGCACAAGGTGCTGCCGAAGTTGATCGAGTTGCTGGGCAGCGGCGCCTGACCCGGCCGCGCATCAGGCCGGCCGCGCCTGACCCGGCCGCGCCTCAAGCCGGCCGCGCCTGACCCGGCCGCGCATCAGGCCGCCGTCAGATCCAAATGTCCCTCCCGGATGCCATACACAAATGCGTTCGGCATCTCCACCACCTCAGTCCCCGGAGTGAGCGCAAAGCTCTTCACCCGCCGGGCGAACTCCTCGAAGAAAACCGCAATCTCCAGCCGGGCCAGCGCCGCCCCCAAGCAGAAATGCGTGCCGAAGCCGAACGACAGATGATTGTTCGGGCTGCGGGTGATGTCCATCACCTCGGGGTCATCAAAATGTGCGGGATCCCGGTTGGCCGATGAATACATCAGCACGACCTGGCTGCCCTGCTCGACAACCCGGCCGCTGATCTCATAGTCCTGGCTGGCCAGACGGCACATGTTGTGGATGGGCGTGACATAGCGGATGAACTCCTCGGTCGCCACAACCATGTCGGCCCCCGAACGCAGCAGCTCCCACTGCTCGGGATATTCCAGCAGGTTCAGCAAAGTCCGCGCGATGGTCGTGCGGGTGGTCTCGGCGCCCCCGTCCAGCACCAGCAGGCAGTCCGACACGATCTCGCTCAGCCCGAATTCATAGTCGCCCAAAGCGCCGCTGGCCTCGGTCTCAACCCAGGTGCTCATCACATCGCCCACCGGACAGGCCTTGCGCTGCTCGTAAAGCTCAGCCGACGCCCCGGCGAACTCCAGCACCGCCGCGCCGCCTTCATCGGTGGCATAGCGCGGCCCGCCGCCCAAAGCGATGGTGCGCTCCGACCATTCCATCAGCTTGGGCCACAGGTCGTCGTCAAACCCCAGCAGGTGCCCGATCATCTGCGCCGGCAGCGGCCCCGCCAGGTCGGCGATGATCTCGACCTGCCCGGCGGCCAGCGCCTTGTCCAACAGCGCGGTGACCTTCTGGCGCACCAGCGGCTCCCACTGGGTTACCGCCTTGGGTGTGAAGCGGCGCGACACCAGCCGGCGCCTGGCGGTGTGCTCCGGATCGTCCAGCCCGATGATGGACGGATCGGCGGGAAGGTTGGGACGATAGCCGCCCTTGGTCTGGTCGGAGCTGATGAACACCGCCTTGTTCTTTTCGATCTCCACGATGTCGTCATAGCGGCTGATGCCATAGAGCTCGTTGGTCTCGTCCCAGTGCACGGGGTCGTGCTCGCGTAGCCAGGCATAGCTGTCATATGGATTGTCGACATAGAACTGGCCGTCCAAGAGATCGATTGATTGGTTCATTGGGCCTCCGTCTGGTTATGTTGGCTCGTGTGCATGCGCATGAAACCATATTAGAGCCTGGCGCGGGCTGGCGGTAGACTGGATTTGGGGCCCAGACATGACCGAACCTGTATGACTGAACCTGCCGAAACCGACATAGACCCCGCGACCGACGCAACCGAAGCCGGCGCCATCCAAAATATCTTGGCCATGCGCTATGCCAGCCAGCAGATGCGCCACATCTGGTCGGCCACCGAAAAAGTCCGCCGCGAGCGCCGGCTGTGGCTGTGCATACTCAAGGCGCAACAGGATCTGGGGCTGGACATCCCGGCCGATGCCCCGGCCGCGTTCGAGGCCAAGCTGGATGACATCGACCTGGCGTCCATCGCCGCCCGGGAAGCCCGCACCCGCCACGACCTAAAGGCACGCATCGAGGAGTTCTGCGAGCTAGCCGGCCACGAGTGCATCCACCTGGGCCTGACCTCGCGCGACATCACCGAAAACATCGAACAGGCACAGCTGCGCGACAGCCTGCTGGCGCTGCGCACCAAAGCCGTGGCGGCGCTGGCGGCGCTGGCCGAGCGCGCCCAGGCATATGCCGCCTTGCCGGTCGCGGGCCGCACCCACAATGTCGTTGCCCAGCCGACCACTTTCGGCAAGCGCCTGGCTGCCTGCGGCGAGGAGCTTATCGTTGCGCTTGAGGGGCTGGACAGCCTGCTGGCGCGGATGAGGCTGCGCGGACTGAAGGGGGCGGTCGGCACCCAGCAGGATCTGGCGCAGCTGTTTGACGGCGACCTGGAAAAGATTGCTCGGCTGGAGCAGAGTGTGGCGCAGCACCTGGGTTTCGAGTCGGTGCAGGTGGCCGCCGCGCAGGTCTATCCACGCTCCTGGGATCTGGATTTTGTGGGCGCGGTGCTGCGTCTGGTTGCGGGCCCGGCTTCGCTGGCGGTGACCTTGCGGCTGATGGCGGGTCATGGGCACGTGGCCGAAGGCTTCGCTCAGGGCCAGATTGGCTCGTCGGCCATGCCCCACAAGCAGAACCCTCGGCTGTGCGAGCGGATCGGTGGGCTGAAAGCTGTGCTGGCGGGGCATCTGGCGGTGGCGGCCGAGCTGTCCGGGGCGCAGTGGAACGAGGGCGATGTCAGCTGCTCGGTGGCCCGCCGGGTGATGTTGCCCGATGCCTGTTTTGCCGGCGATGGGCTGTTGGACACGTTTTTGGCGGTGCTGGCGGATCTGCGGGTGTTTGAGGATTCCATGGCGGCTGAGGCGCAAGGCTGGCAGTTGGAGTTGGCGTCCACCCGGTTGCTGACGGCGGCCGTGGCGGCTGGCATGGGACGGGAGCTGGCGCACGAAAAAATCCGCGGGAACATTGTGGCGGCAGATTCTGGCCAGATCGACCCGGCTGGCGCCCGCTCGCCCGATCCTGCTGGTGCCCTCCCGACCGACCCAGCCGAGCTCGCCCGGCAACTGGGCGCGGACAAAGACTTTCCGCTGGACGAAGCCCAGGTGCTGCAGCTGCTGGACGACCCGGTGCCCGACACAGGTGCCGCCGCCAACCAGGTCGCCGCTTTCGTGGAGCAGGCGCAGCCCTGGATCGACAGGTTCCCCGAAGCCAGAGAATATCGGCCGCAGGCTCCGATCTAGGGGCGCGGGTGGTGCGGGCGCGATCTAGTGGCTGAACCGCCGCTGGCGCGTAAACACCATAGCCATCTCGTGTTGGTCGGCGGCCTCGATTACTTCGGCATCTCGGACCGAACCGCCCGGCTGGATCACCGCCCGGCAGCCCGCTTCGGCCAGCACATCCAGTCCGTCTCGGAACGGGAAGAACGCATCGCTGGCGCAGACGCTGCCCGCCAACATCTCGGGTGAATGCTGCTCGGCCTGGCGAACAGCCAACTCGGCTGCGGTCTTGCGGTTTTGCTGTCCCGCGCCGATGCCAACGGCACACCTGTCGCTCGCCAAGACGATGGCATTTGACTGGACGGCGGCGGCAACCTTCCAGGCAAAAGCCAGGTCAGCCATCTCGGTCTGGGTGGGGGAGCGGCGGGTTGCTGTCTCCCAGGTGTCGGGCTGGTCCGGCTCGGGCAGGGTTTGTATGAGCAAGCCTCCGGCGGCGCTGCGGATGTCCAGCTTGCCCGCGGCTGACGGCACGGCCGGCACTTCCAGCAACCTCAGGTTTTTCTTGGTCCCCAGTATCTCCAGCGCCTCGGCCCCATAGCTCGGTGCCACGATCACTTCCAGGAAAATATCAGCCAGCCTCTCGGCCAACTCAGCCGGTACTTCCTGGCTGAACGCCACCACCGCGCCGAACACCGAGACGGGATCGCAGTCGTGGGCGCGGAGCCAGGCGGTGGCTAGGTCGTCTGCCAGAGCTACGCCGCAGGGGTTGGTGTGCTTGACGGCCACCGCCGCTGGAGTTTGGTCGGGCTGGTTTGGAGTCTGGCCGGGCTGGCCCAGATTTTGAACCAGCTGCCAGGCGGCGTCGGCGTCCAGCAGGTTCAGATACGACAGACCCTTGCCGCCGGTCTCAACTGAACCGTTCAGCAGTCTGGCGTGGTCAAACCAGCTCGGGAGAGTGTCGGCCAGGAGAGTGTCGGCCGATTGGGTGCCTTTTGCGATCTGATAGCGCGCCGCCGCCTGGTCGGGGTTCTCGCCATAGCGCAGCGGGTGGGTGCGCTGGAGCGTGAGGTTCAGGGTTTCGGGCAGCTCGCTTGGCGCGGTGGTTTGGCCGGGCGCGGCGGTCTCACTTGGCGCGGCGGTGGACGAGGCAACCTCAAGCCAGTCGGCAATCTGGCGGTCATAGCCGGCGCACACCTCAAACACTTTGGCGGCCAACTTCCGGCGGGACTCAAGCGACAAACCGGCATCGCCCGTCAGCTCGTCCAGCACCCAGCCATAGTCGCCCGGGTCGACCACCACGGCAGTCGTGGCATGGTTCTTGGCCGCCGCACGTAGCATGGCCGGCCCGCCAATATCTATGGTCTCAACATCTGGCGCGCCGGCAAAGTCATACAGATTGCACACCACCAGACCAAACTCGCCCAGCCCGTGTTGCTTCATCTCCGAGAGGTGCTGGGGATTGTCGGTGTCGGCCAGGATGCCGCCGAAAATCTTGGGGTGAAGCGTCTTGACCCGCCCGTCCAAAATGCTCGGATAGCCGGTGAGGGCGGCCACGTCAATCACGGCCAAGCCAGCTTCAGACAGACACTGCGCTGTGCCGCCGGTCGCCACCAGCTCCCAGCCGGCCCGCTGGAGCGCAGCCGCGAAATCGGCCAGGCCGGTCTTGTCGGTAGCGGAGAAAAGTGCCCTCATGGGCGCGGGGTGGGGAGGGGTGGAGCGGACGGATGTGGGGTCGGAGGGAGCGGACGGATGTGGGGTCGGAGGGGCGTTGGCTTGGGCGGGCGCGGCTCGGGAGCGAACCCGTCTAGGCGGCCAGCTCAAAATACGGCTTGTCGCCGTCCACCGTGCATCGCCGCATGTGCCGATAGCTGGGATAGTGGTTGGACAGCGCGCGGTGGTTGGTGCGCCGTTCGTCCCAGATGGCCATATCCCCGCTTTCCCACGACCAGCGCACGTGCAGGTTGGGGTCGTTGATGTAGCTCCCCAGCCAACCCAGCAACGCCCGGCTCTCGGCTTCGTTCATTCCGTCGATGCCGATCATGAACTCGCCCGCCACGAACAGGGCCTGGCGCTGCGTCTCGGGATGGGTGCGCACCAGCGGATGGCTGACGGGCGGGAATTTGTCGAGCAGCAGCTTGGCCAGATCATCGCCGCCCCGCCGGCGCGCCGCCTCCACGATGGGCGATGAGACCTGGTGCCTGACCGACAGGGTGGCGAAGAAATCCTGCAGCACGGGCGACAGGTTGTCGTATGCCAGATACAGATCGGCCCACAGGGTGTCGCCGCCGCTGTCGGGCACTTCGATGGCCTGCAGGATGCCGATCTTGGGCGGCTTGGGGATCCAGGTGATGTCGGTGTGCCAGCCGTCGGCGTTGGGCGGGTCGTCCTCGGTGTCGATGATGTCGCCCATGGTGGGCAGCACGGCGTTGGGCGGCGCCATCAGCTTGGACAGCGGGAACACGCTGGGGGTGCCGAAGCCCTCGGCCAGCGCCTGGTGCTGTTCGGGCTCAAGCAGCGTGTCCCGGAAGAACAGCACCCCGTGCTCCAGCAGGAGTTGGTTGAGTTGGTCAATGTTTGCGGGGCTGACGTCGGTCAGGTCAAAGCCGTCGACCCGCGCACCCAGCGCCGGGGACATGCGGGTGATAGTGAGGGCGCCGGTGTCGGTGGCGCCGGTGGTGCCAGTGCCGTCGGCGGAGCCGGTGTCGGCGGGACGATTTTTGGTGATGGTTGCCATGAATATAGACTAGCCGGACGCACCCAGTGCCTTGGCCACGGCTGGATTGACGTATTCCCCCTGGCGCGTATTGACACCTTTGGCCAGCTCGGGATATGCCTCGACTGCCCGGTCGACTCCCAGGGTCGCCAGCGCCGTCAGATACGGCAAGGTCGCATTGGTCAGCGCCCAGGTGGATGTGTGCGGCACCGCGCCGGGCATGTTGGCCACCCCATAATGCAGCACGCCGTGGCGTTCGAACACGGGATCGCTGTGGGTGGTCTCCCGGGTCGTGGCCACGCAGCCGCCCTGATCCACGGCCACGTCAACCACCACCGCCTTGGGCGACATCGATGCGATCATGTCCTCGTTGACCACCACGGGTGCACGCTCGCCGGCCACCAGCACCGCCCCGATAAGCAAGTCGGCTTCGGAAACCTCCCGCTCCAGCGCCCCCAGGTTGGACGCCAGCGTGGTGATGCGGCCGCGGTGGATCTGGTCGGTCCAGCGCAGGCGATCCAGATCCTTGTCGAACAGCCTGACCTCGGCTTCCATCCCGGCGGCTATCCAAGCCGAGTTCCAGCCCACGTTGCCGGCGCCGATGACACACACCCGGCCGGGCCGCACGCCGGGCACGCCACCCAAAAGCACTCCCTTGCCGCCGCTGTGGGCCTCCAGAAAGTGGGCGCCGATTTGGATGGCCATGCGTCCCGCCACCTCGCTCATCGGAGCCAGCAGCGGCAGCGACCGGTCGTCTTTTTCGACTGTCTCATAGGCGATGGCGCAGGTCTGCGATTCCAGCAGGGCGGTGGCCAGCTCGGGATAGGCGGCCAGGTGCAGATAGGTAAACAGCACCATGTCGGGGCGCAGATATTGGTATTCCTCGGCCAGCGGCTCCTTGACCTTGGAAATGATGTCGGCCTGCTCCCAGATTTGTGCGGCCGAGGCGAGGATCTGCGCGCCCGAGGCTTTGTAGGCATCGTCGCCGATGGAGGATTCCAGGCCTGCGCCTTGTTCGACCAGCACGGTCACACCGCGGGCCGAAAGTTCGCGCACCCCGTCTGGCGTGATGGCCACTCGGCCCTCTTCGGATTTGATCTCGGTGGGGATGCCGACCTTCAGCGGTGGTTGGTCGTGCCGGAGTTTTGCGCTCATTTGAGTTTGCCCATCATGAGTTTGGCGTTTTCCTTCGTGCACCGGTCGGTCTCTTTTCTCCAGTCGAGCAGGCGTTCAGCGGGCATGCCGAAAACGTCATTGTTCAGCCGCAGCAAAATGTTGAAACACTCCTCCACGGCTTCACCAATGAACGGCTCCTGGAGGCCCTTATATCCAGTATTCATCAGATAATGTTTTTGAATGTTAAGATGCTCTCGGTTGTGCGTTCTGGCGTTCCTCTCCGTGTGAATGATGCCCGCCAGTAACTCCGGTCTGCTTTGAGGGTCGCGCTTCAACTCTTCCAGCTTCTCCAACATCGCTTCAATCGCCTCAGCCTTGTCATCTCCTCCGGCGAACTCCTGCCAAAAATCGGGCGGCCTCTCATATCTGCCGAGATCCGCTTTTATTCCATGCAACGCATCCATCTGGCTGTCGTTGAAAAATTTGGGCACCTCCCAGAAATCCACATCGAGCTTGCCAAGATTCTCCAGCACCTCAACCGCGGCGCGAAGTGAGGGCGTGAAGCCGTCCCTCCAGTCGCCGAACCGCAGTTTCTCCAGCAACGTCTGGTCGGTCTCGCCCGACACCAAAAAAGTGTCAAGCCTAGTGATCAGGGATTTGCCGGCCAACCCTCCAAAATACCTAGTTCTTCTCGAGGTTCCATTAAGTGCTAAACGGTCGGAATCGTCTTCGTCCCATACCGGAACCCAGCGCCACATGTTCCAGTCCTGCAAAATGCCGGCAAATTCCTTCAGCAACGAGCGGTTCCACAGAAAGTCCCAATGCCTGAAGGGGTGGTGTATGTTTGCCATGCTCACGTTAGCCGCCGCGCCGAATTTGCGCCCGGCGGTCGTGTCAACTCTGGTTTGGGATGTCTCCGAAAAAGACGACTCGCCGACCTCCTGATGAAGCTTCAGCGCCACCTCTCCGTCCGGCTTGTCGTGGGAATACGTAAAATAACACTGCCCCAACGCCTTACGATGCTTGATTTTGTCGCCGTCAATGACAAACAGCTCAAAAGGCGACATGGCGAAATCGCAACCGTCAAGCGTGGGCAAAGTCATCACAGCATGGGCACCGACTTCGTCCAAGACAAGCGCCAACTGTTCCTTGCGCGCCAACTGTTCCTTGCGCTCCAGCTGGCCGTCGGCCAGAGGTTTGCGTGCGACGGTTTGCGTTGCCTGGGCCATGAAAATATTCTACCTGTTAGGGTGCAGCTTAGAATTCTTTTTTGCAAGCACCTGGCGCTGCGCGTCCTCGGCTATGTGGTGTTCAACGATGCTGTTCACAGCCTGCGACTTGTCTTGAGCAACAGGTTCTTTGTGGTCATTAAGATAGCTGATGCTCTGCTCGGTGCGCGAGGTCAAGCTTTTCGCCAGTTGGCCGTAGTCTCTGTGGAAACCAGAGACTGTGTTTTCCAGCGTCTGTCCAAGGTTGTAATGAGCAATCTGCTGGTCGTTCGTGCTAGACGGAAGCGACAGCAGAAGTTCGTCTCGTGGAGTCCACAGACGCAGACCGGCGGCGCCCAAATGGTCAATAATAATATGCAGGTCCGTGTGCGGTTTGCCTTGAGGCTGTGATTTTCGCTTGGCAATAATATAACACAGGGGCAGAACCACCCGGCTGTGTTCCACATAATTTCTAAATGCGTCCAAAGCCTCGAGGTCTTCATTATCGTCCTTTTGCATCTGTTGCTTGGGGGCGGTTATGCTTCCGTCACGCTGTTTGTCATGCAAGGCAACCCTCCAGTGATTCAAATGCTCAACATAGCGGTGGATGTCGCTTATGACGCGTGTGGTCAGATGAGCCACGGTGTCGCTCACGCCGAAGATGGGCTCCCCGTCCGGCTTGCGGATCCATCTCGTGTCCTTTCTGATGGCGCGCTGAAGCGCGACGGCCTGCGACATCATCATGTTGTATGAATGGTCGATGCTCAGGGCGCACTCCAGGACGTTCAGATGGCGCAGAATGTCTGAGTGCTGTGCTTGTATGTAGCCATAGCCGTGTGCCAGTCGGGGCTCTTCCATTGTTCATCACCCCAGGTTCTCAAAGCGCTGCGATGTGTGTGTTCCCATGCGCGCAAGTATAGAGAGGGGTAATGCACGGACAGGTCAGCGGCTGTGTCAGCGGCGCCCGTCCAGACTCAATTTCGGCCGCTCACCTCCGTCCACCCCTGTCCCCGTCCCC
>CAZERQ010000189.1:0-3380 GCA_964514465.1 uncultured Acidimicrobiales bacterium | reverse complement strand
ACCTAACCCCACCCCCAAACCAACCAGGAGAAAACCAATGTCGCAACTCAAAGACGGCCGCGTGGTGGCCATAGCAGGCCCGGTCATTGACGCAGAATTCCCGCCCGACGCCCTGCCCGAAATCAACACCGCGCTCGAGTTTGACATAACCGTGGACGGCCAGACCCAAAGCGTCAAGGCCGAAGTCGCCCAGCAGATCGGCGACAACCGGGTGCGCGCCATCGCCATGCGCCCCACCGACGGGCTGACCCGCGGGACGCCGGTGCGCAACCTGGGCAAGGGCATCACCATCCCGGTCGGCAACGCCACGCTGGGCCACGTCTGGAATGTGCTGGGCGACTGCCTCGACACCGACCGCAGCGGGCTGGACATCGAAGACGAATGGGAGATCCACCGTCCGCCCCCGCCCTTTGACCAGCTCGAGCCGACCACCCAGATGTTTGAGACCGGCATCAAAGTCATCGATCTTTTGACCCCCTACAAACAGGGTGGCAAGATCGGCCTGTTCGGCGGTGCCGGTGTGGGCAAGACGGTGCTGATCACCGAGATGATCCGCCGGGTGGCCGAACAGCACGGCGGCGTGTCGGTGTTTGCCGGCGTGGGCGAGCGCACCCGCGAGGGCACTGACTTGTTCTTGGAGATGGAGGAGTCGGGTGTGCTGGAGAAGGCGGCGCTGGTGTTCGGTCAGATGGACGAGCCGCCCGGGGTGCGCCTGCGGGTCGGCCTGGCGGGGGTGACCATCGCCGAATATTTCCGCGACGTCCAGAACCAGGATGTGCTGTTGTTCATCGACAACATCTTCCGCTTCGTCCAGGCCGGCTCCGAGGTGTCGACCCTGCTGGGGCGGATGCCGTCGGCGGTGGGATACCAGCCCACTTTGGCCGACGAGATGGGCGAGCTGCAAGAGCGCATCACCACCACCAAGGGGCGTTCCATCACTTCTTTACAGGCGGTGTATGTGCCGGCCGACGACTACACCGACCCGGCGCCGTTTACATCCTTCACCCACTTTGACGGCACCACCGAGCTGTCGCGCGACATCGCGGCGCTGGGGATCTATCCGGCGGTCGACCCGCTGGCCTCCACCTCCACCATCTTGACGCCCGAGGTGGTGGGCGAGCGGCACTATAACGTGGCCCGCCGGGTGCAAGAGATTCTCCAGCGATACAAGGAGCTGCAAGACATCATCGCGATCCTGGGTTTGGACGAGCTGTCCGAGGAGGACCGTGTGACTGTGGCCCGCGCCCGCAAGGTTCAGCGATTCTTGTCGCAGCCTATGTTCGTGGCCGAGGTGTTTACGGGGATGTCGGGCATCTTCACGCCGGTGGAGGACACGGTCAGCTCATTTGAGGCGCTGGTGGACGGCGAGCTGGACGATCTGCCCGAGCAGGCATTCTTCATGGTCGGCGGTGCCGATGAAGTGCGCGCCAAAGCCGAGCAGCTGCAAGCCGAAGCCGCCTAAGGTCGCCCCGTCCGCCACTCGTATCGCCCGCCAGCCACTCGTCTCGCCCGTCCGCCACTCGTATCGCCCGCCCGCCATGTCCCTGACAGTTTCGCTGGTCTCTCCCGAAAAGCACCTGCTTTCGGCCCAAGCCAAGATGGTGATTGCCCGCACCACCGAAGGCGACATCGCCTTTGAGCCAGGCCACATTCCTTTCGTGGGTGTGTTGCTGCCCGGACAGGTCAAGATCGTGGGCGCGCAGAACGTGGACGGCCCCGGCAGCACAGCCAGCCCGGGAGGCTCTGCCAGCCCCGGTGGCACCAGCGGCACCGACCAACTGGTGGCGGTGCATTCCGGTTTCGTGGAGGTCAGCGGCGACCAGGTTTCCATCCTCTCCGATGTGGCCGAGCTGGCCGCCGAAATCGACACCGAGCGGGCCCGTCAAGCCCAAGCCCGAGCCCAGGAAGCCCTGGCCGCAGACAGCAACGACACCCAAGCCCAGCAAGCTCTGGCCAGAGCGCAGGTTCGTCTGGCAGTGGCGGGCGAGTCGCCCAGCTAGCCGCCCCGGCCCATCCACCGCCATGCAAGTTCCGCTTCATATCCAGGACTTCGTGGAGCGGGGCGAAAAGGTATATCCCAACCGCATAGCCATCATTGACGAACCCGACCAGACGGCCGCCAGCTGGGGAGAGGTGACCTTCGCCGAGTTCGCCCGGCGGGTGCGTGCCTTCGGAGCGGGGCTGGACAACCTGGGCGTGGGCTTCGGCGAGCGGGTGGCCATCATCTCGCACAATTCGGCTCGGCTGCTGTGTGCCATTTTGGGCGCCGCCAGCCACGGCAGGATCTGCGTGCCGATCAACTTCCGGCTCAAGCAGGACGAAGTGCGCTATATCGTCGAGCACAGCGGCGCGTCCGTCTTTCTGGTCGACCCGGAACTGGCCGAGGACATGGACGGCATCGACTGCCGGCATCGCTTCATCCTGGGCGCCGACAGCGACCGCGAGCTGCTGGCGTTCGACCAGGAACCCCAGCTGTGGCCAGCCGACGAGAACGCCACGGCCACCCTCAACTACACCAGCGGCACCACCGGCCGACCCAAGGGCGTGCAGCTCACCCACCGCAACATCTGGCTGAACGCGGTCACCTTCGGTTGGGGCTCCGGCGTCTGCGATGACGATGTGTTCATGAATGTGGTGCCGATGTTTCACTGCAACGGCTGGGGCATGCCCTTTGCCAATCTGGGTGCGGGCAGCTGTCAGGTGGTGCTGCGCAAGGTTGACGGGGCTGAGATCCTGCGGCGCATCGAGCAGCACAATGTAACCTATTTGTGCGGCGCGCCGGCGGTGGCCAATGCCATCCTGGATGCGGCCGCGGCCGGAGTTGCAGCCGGGGAGTGGGACGGGTCGGTTCCCGGGTCGGGCCGGGTGCGCATGACCGTGGCCGGAGCACCCCCGCCCACCAGACTGATCGAGCGAATGGAAAGCGAGTTGGGCTGGGAGTTCATTCAGATATACGGCCTGACCGAGACCACGCCGGTGCTGACCATGTGCCGCCGTCGCAGCGAGTGGGACGGACTGGCGCCCGACAAGCGGGCCCATATGCTGTCGCGCCAGGGAGCTCCGCTGATCGGCATACAGGTGGAGGTGTCCGACAGTGGAGAGGTGCTGGCCCGGGGCAACCACGTGATGGATCAGTATTGGCAGCAGCCAGAGGAGACCGCCGAAGCCATCCAGGACGGCTGGTTCCACACCGGCGATGTGGGGGCGCTGGAGGCAGACGGCTATCTGATGCTACGCGACCGCCGCAAGGATGTGGTCATCTCGGGCGGTGAGAATGTGTCGTCCATCGAGGTGGAGGATTGCCTGTTTTCGCACCCGCAGGTGGCCGAAGTGGCCGTCATCGGCGTGCCAGATGAGAAGTGGGGCGAGACGGTCAAGGC
>CAZERQ010000188.1:0-13883 GCA_964514465.1 uncultured Acidimicrobiales bacterium | reverse complement strand
CGACGGCAGATCCCCCTCCAGCGCCTGCTGGCTGACCTGGTGCGCCGGGTCAGGATGCGGAATGGAATTCAGCAACGCCTCGGTGTAGGGATGCAGCGGCCGCTCATACAGCTCATCGGCCGGCCCGATCTCACACATCTTGCCCAGATACATCACGCACACCCGGTCGCTCACATTCTTCACCACCGCCAAGTCGTGCGCGATAAAAATCAGCGTCAGTCCATAGCGCCGCTTCATGTCCTCCAGCAGGTTCAGGATCTGCGCCTGCACCGACACGTCCAGCGCCGACACCGGCTCGTCGCAGATGATGACCTTGGGATCCAGCACCAGCGCCCGCGCCACACAGATGCGCTGGCATTGCCCGCCGGAGAATTCGTAGGGCCGGCGGCTGCCCACCATGTCGGGGTTGAGCCCCACGCTGCGCAGGATTTCGTCCACCCGCTCAGACGCCAGCCCCTTTTGGTTCTGGTGCCAGATGGTCAGTCCCTCGCGCACGATGTCTTTGACTTTGCGCCGCGGGTTCAGCGAGGAGATGGGATCCTGGAAGATCATCTGCAGACGGGTGCGCATGCGCCGGAGGTCTTCGCCGTCCAGCTGTGTCAGGTCTTGGTCTTCGAATGTGACCGTGCCCGAGGTGGGACGATGCAGCTGCATGATGGCGCGGCCCGTGGTGGATTTGCCGCAGCCCGACTCGCCCACCAGCCCCAGCGTCTCGCCTTCCAGCACGTCAAAGCTGATGCCCGAGACGGCGTGGACTTTCTTGCCCCGGGCGGAGCGGAATTCCACCACCAGATCCTCCACCCGCAAGATGACGTTGTCGGCCTGGGGGGTGTCTGTGGGGATGAGGTGTGTCTTGCCTGTGCCTGCCATGGTGTTACGTGTGGGTTAGGGGTTGTGGACGTGGGACGTGGGACGCGGGTCGCAGGTGTCAGTCTTACTGCAGCTCGTCGCTCAGGTCAACCCCGGCCGCCGTCCATCCCTGCGCCTTGTTCGCCGCCAGAGCCTCGTCGCCAGCCGGCGTGTTGACCGGATAAAAGCAAGCATAGCTGCGGTTGGGGTTGACCGGATCGGGTTCCAGCTCGGGCGCCTCGGTCAGACAGCGGGCCTGGGCATAGCGACAGCGCGGCGCGAAGCTGCAGCCTTCGGGCAGGGCGGTCAGATCCGGCGGCTGTCCGACAATGGCACGCAGACGGGTGTGGCTGGGGTGCTCCACCTTGGGGATGGATTCGAACAGTGCCTGGGTGTAGGGGTGGCGCATCTGGGCGAACAGGTCGCGCGTGCCGGCTTTTTCCACAATGCGCCCGGCATACATCACAGCGATGTTGTCGGCCCGTCCGGCCACCACGCCCAGGTCGTGCGTGATCAGGATCATGGCCATGTGCTGGTCTTGCTGGAGCTGATCCAACAGGTCGAGGATCTGCTTTTGGACGGTGACGTCCAGGGCGGTGGTGGGCTCGTCGGCGATCAGCAGCTTGGGGTGGCAGGCCAGGGCGATGGCGATGGTGACCCGCTGGCACATCCCGCCCGAGAGCTGGTGCGGATATTCCCCCAGGCGGCGGGCGGCTTCAGGTATGCCCACCAGGTTCAAAAGCTCCAGGGCGCGCTGCGTGGCGGCGTCTTTGCTGTGGCCGAGGTGGTATTGCAGCGACTCGGTTATCTGGCGGCCGATCTTGACCACGGGGTTCAGCGAAGTCATCGGATCCTGGAAGATCATCGACATCTCCACTCCCCAGAAGTGCTTGGACTGCTCACGGGACAGCGTGCGGGTGTCGCGGCCCTCAAAGATGACTTCGCCCGACTGGTGGCCGACATTGCCCGCCAGGATTTTCATGATGGATCGCACGCTGACGGATTTGCCCGAGCCCGACTCGCCCACGATGCCGATGGTCTTGCCGTAGTCGAGGTTGAAGGATATGTCGTCCACGGCCTTGAGCACGCCTCGGTCGGTGTGGAAGTGGGTCTGCAGGTTGCGGACTTGAAGCAGCGGGCCGGTGTGGTTGGGTGCGGTGGCCGCTGTCTGGGCCATCAGATTCGTCATCAGGTCAGATAATAGCACAATCGGCCAGGCGGCGTCGCTGAGATACAACGCCCCGCCAACCCACCCCTGCCTTCATGTTTTTTTCACATTTGCCTGTATAATTGAATTGTCCAATGACAGCGTGGCGAATTGCTTTTGTGCCATAGGGCATAAAGGGAAAGTGCCTGCGCATTGAGAGCCGTAGCGTGGCCCGTCAAAGTATGGCGTGACCTGCGGCAGAACAGGAAGGAGAGAAAAATGGGAAGAAAAAAGGAGATGGACGCATGGACTAAGGTCATGCTGTCGGGTTTCGGTGCCCTAGCTGCGCTGGGGATGTTGCTGGCTGCAATCGACGCCGAAGGGGGTGCGGTCGTGCTCCAGTTCTTTGGCGGGATAGCATGCCTGGTGATTGCCGGAATACTCGGCGACAAAGCCAGCTGACCGTCAGGCGGGATTTAGCGCAGGCGGGTTTCAGGCTCACAAAGCGAGGTTCAGCGCAGGCGGTTCCAGCCTCCCAGCCGACCCCAGCTGTATTTCTCGCGGACTTCCTTGCGGCGCTGCTTCATATCTTCCAGCTGCTTGAGTTCGTCCTCGGTCTGGACGTGGCGCACAACCCGGGTGTTGGCCAGCAGGTCTGGCAGCGAAAGTTTGTCTTTGGTGAAGACGGCGGTGATGCCCGGCAGCAACCAGAGTGCCAGGGCCCAGAGTTTGTAGTGCGCGAACCAGAGTTGTTCGTTGGGGGCGAACAGCAGTGGGAATGCCACCCCCGCCAGCGGCCAGCGTATGATGGATTGCGCCAGGCTGGGCGGTTGGTTTTGCTCGCGGCCGAACCCACGCCCACGGCCGATCCCGCTCTCTTGCGCGCGGCCGATCCTGCGCCCGCGGCTGACCACCTCAATGCGCATCAGGATTTTGCCGGGCGTCTGTCCGCCAGCTTTGGTGTGAAAGAAGATTTCATATAGGGCATACAGGCCGATGTAGGTCATCGTTGCGATGAATGGACGACCCCAGGGTTCGTAGTCGTGGTTGCGGGAGGCGTCGTCCATGAACCAGAAAATCTGGACCACAACCAGGATGAACTGGATGAAAAATACGGCCACCAGGTCGACCGCCCGGGCGCCGACGCGGGCCCACAGCGGCGCGGCCTCAGAGGTTGGCGCTGCCGCGGTGTCAGAGGTTGAGGAACTCAACTGCTGTCTCTGGCGGGCGGGAGATGATGGCCCGGTCGCCTTGAACCAGGATAGGCCGCTGCATCAGCTCGGGGTGTTTGCCCAGCATCTTGACCACCTGGGCCCGGGTCTGCACTTCGCCCTCGGAGATCCCCAACTCTTTGAACCGCTTGTCCCGGCGGATGAGCTCGGTGGGGGCGCCCGGGGTTTTGTCCACAAATGACTCGTAGTCGCTGCGGGACAGCTCGGTGTCCAAATATCTGACGACATCGTGGGGAACCTGGTGCTCCTCCAGCAAGGCCAGCGTGCCGCGGGAGTTGCCGCAGGCCGGGTTGTGGTATATGGTTACGTGTTCGGTGCCGGTTGCGTTCGTGTTTGCATCAGCGTCGGTCATACCAGTCAGTTTAGCCATATGCCGTGCACATGTTTCGCCACCATAACTCAACCAACAGATGCGCGACCAACAGTTACGCCTTCAATATTTTCAGACGCGAACCCCAAACGCTTAGAGGCGATGTTTGCGGGGCAACCCTCAAAAACCCAAGGGTCAAGTTCAGACCGAGAGGCTCAATTGAGGAACAAGTCGCCTGCCAGAGTTGCTTCTGAAATGATGATGCTCACCAGATGTGTGGTGGAGCCAAAAACCATTTCGCTGCTAGATTTTGATGACCTTCCTGCTGTTCACTGGAATTCATGCGAGGCGCAAGGCACCGTCATAGACGCATTTCATTCCGCCCTCTTGACTCCACTTAGCTATATCTTCGCGTTCCCGCTCTCCGTCCCACGCGGGCTGACCCCCACCGTCGAGGAAACAAGCTATGGCATCAAGCAACATCGCCGATGCTTCTGCTTCAGTTTCGCCCTGGCTCGCGACAGGCAACTCCGGGCAAAACGAGGAGTAGCCGCCGGCTTTTTCCTCGAGGACGATTTCAGTCAAGTCGGACAGATTAGCACCCGAGCCAGACACACCGACAGGCTCGCGGCGCGCCCGCAGGTTGGCGGATTCCTGTTGGGCTGACCATTTGAAGAACAGCACCGCGATGATGACCCACAGATAGAACCCGCCCACGATCTTCATTATCAGCCCGGCTGCCTGCTGGTCGCTGTCGGGTTCAATGCCGAAGGCTCCCGTGTAGGCCTCATAGATCGGGCTTTCGGCAAAGGTCAAGAACCCCGCGGGGATGGTCGGCAGAATCGACATGGCGAACAGATAGATCATCTGGCCCGGCAAGCCCAAGCGGAACTCCCGCAGCGGCCCGCACACCGGCATCCACATCAGCAGCGCCAGGCCGAACAGCGCCGTGTGGACCACATAGTGGAACGCCCCGTTGTCGGCCGCCGTGTTTACCACCCAGGGCAAATGCGTCAGCGCCACCGCCATGTTGAACGCCACGCCCGCCACCACCGGATGGGTCAGCCGGCGCAGCACCTGGTTGTTTTTGCCGAACACCACCCGCGCCAGCGACTCGGGCACCGACATCAAAAGCAGCGGCGGCACCACGAACGTAATCAGCAAGTGCTGGATCATGTGGACTGAATAGAGATAGTCCTCCGACAGATCGTGCAGCGGCCAGTCGCTGGCCAGCCAGAGGAAGAAGACGCCCGCGGCGTAGCAGAGTTTGTGGCGGGGGGTGATGATGGGTTGACGCGGCGGGCCCGTGGAATTGCGCGGTGCGACCGACTGCTCCAGTTGGGGCGCCAGCTTGCGGCTGACGAAATACCCCAGCCAGACGCAGAACGCAATCAGCAACCAGACTTCGGGGTGGAAGGTGTAGCTAAATGAGGTCTCGGCGAGCAACTGCTACCAGATTTCAAATGCCGTGAGCATGGCTGCATAGACAGCCAGAGCCATGACGATCCCCACTTGGAAAACCCGGCGAAAAATCATCGAGTCGAATTTGAGGTGCATGAACCAGGCTGCCACATAGGCGAACTTCAGCACCATCAAAAGCGTCAGCACGATGTAGAGCGCGGCGGCCGACATGTTGTGGACCGACTCAAAATAGGTGAAGACCTCGATGGCGGTCAGCAGTGCCAGCAGCAGGGCGATCTTGATGTATTGCCAGTCGGTCGGGTGGGCGTGGGCGGTGTCAGCGTGGGTGTCGGTGTACGCGGCCGGGTCGGCGTCGGCAGGCGCGGCCGGGGACGGCGCGGCGGTGTCGGTTTCGGGAGTAAGTGTCTGTGTCATGGTGCTACTGCGGGAACAAATAGATGACCGTGAAAATTAGGATCCAGATGATGTCCACGAAGTGCCAATACAGCCCCACGATCTCCACCACTTCGGCTCGGTCGGGCCCCAGCCTCCCCCGCAGGTTCAGCACCACCAGCGACATCAGCATCACGATCCCAATGGTCACGTGCGCGCCGTGGAAGCCCGTCAGTGTGTAGAACGCCGAGCTGAAGATGTTGGTGGTGTAGCCCAGCCCTTCCTCATAGAACGCGCTGAACTCATAGACCTGGCCGGCGATGAAGGTGGCTCCCAGCAGCGCCGTGGTCACCGTCCAAACCCTGAAGCGATGCTCGTCGCCCCGAGACATGTTGGCCAGCGCCAGCACCATGGTCAGCGAACTCAGCAGTAGCACGAACGAGCTGACCGAGGTGAATGGAATGTCGAACACATCGGACGGGCCGATTTCGCCTTCGGGCAGGCGCTCCTTGAGTAGCAGATAGGACGAGATCAGCGCCCCGAACAACAGACATTCCGACCCGAGAAACAGCCACATCAACAGCTTGTTGTTGGACACGCCCTTGACGGACGGGATGGGGTGCGCGGCGGCGTGCGAGTGGTCGGCGACGGGCGCGGACATGGCGGACGCAGATGCGGCAGGCGCGGACGCGGGCGCGGCGGCGGGACTAGTGGCCATTTAGCACCTGCCCGTTGGCTTGGCCGTTCTCGCTCGCGGGGTCGGCGGAGCTGGCGGGGCCGGAGGAGTCAGCGAGGTCAGCGGGGTCGGAGCCGTTGCCGTGTCCGTCAACATGCACTGCCTCTGGGTCGTCGGGAGGCTCCAGGATCCAGCCGTAAATCGACACCAGCACCAAACCCAACCCCGGCAGCAAGAACCACAGACTGAAGATCAGCCCATAGCCGATGAACGGCAACCCCAGCGCCAGCACCAACGGCCAATAGGACGGCGACGGCAGATGCACCCCAACCGCATCACCCTTTTGCGCCGCCTCGGCCACGGTCGCCACCTTCACGCTGCTGCCGTCATCCCTCGTCTCATATTTGCGATGCCACCACTCGTCCTGGGACTGCACAATCGGCACCTCGTCAAAGTTGTGCTCGGGCACCGGCGACGGCACCATCCACTCCAGGCTGCGGGCATCCCACGGGTCGGGCCCGGGCGCCGGCCGCCTCAACGCGGCCCGCCGGCTCGCAAAGATGTTCACGAACAGCAGCAATATTCCAAGCGCAATCACGAACGCCCCCAGCGTGGTCATCAGATTCCAAAACGTGAAGCCGTCCTCGGGCGTGTAGGTCGGGATGCGCCGCGACATTCCCTGCAACCCCAGAATATGCATCGGCCCGAACGTCAGGTTGAAGCCCACCAGCACCAGCCAGAAGTTGGCCTTGCCCAGCCGCTCCCCCAGCCGATGACCGAACACCTTGGGCCACCAAAAATACACCCCCGCCAAAAGCCCCAGCAGCGCCCCGCCGAAGATGACATAGTGGAAGTGCGCCACGATATAGTAGGTGTCGTGCTGCTGCGTGTCGGCCGGCGCGATGGCATGGGTCACGCCCGACAGCCCGCCGATGGTGAACATCGCCACCGCCCCCACCGCATAGAGCATCGGCACGGGGAAGCGCAGGTTGCCGCCCCACATGGTGGCCAGCCAATTGAGGATCTTGACGCCCGTGGGCACCGCAATGAACATGGTCGCCAGGCTGAAGGCAGTCACGGAAATGGGCCCCAGCCCGGAGGTGAACATATGGTGCGCCCACACGCCCCAGCCCATGAAGCCGATCAGGATCCCGGAGAACACCATGAACGAATAGCCGAAGATGGGCTTGCGGCTGAAGGTGGGGATCACCTCGGAGATGATGCCGAACGCCGGCAAAATCAGAATATACACCTCGGGGTGGCCGAAGATCCAGAACAGGTGCTGCCACAAAAGCGGGTCGGCTCCGGCGGCAACGTTGAAGAAGTTGGCGTCGAACAGCCGGTCGAACATCATGAAGAACAGCGCCACGGTGATGACCGGGATGGCGAACAGCAACAGGAACTGCACCACCGTCAGCATCCAGGTCAGCACCGGCATGCGGAACAGGGTCATCCCAGGGGCGCGCATGTTGATGACGGTCACGATCAGGTTGATGGACGACACCAGCGACGCCACGCCCACGATCTGCAGGCCGATGGCATAGAAGTCCATGCCGTGCGACGGGGAGAAGGTCACGCCCGCGTTGGGCAGATAGCCGAACCAGCCGCCGTCGGGCGCGCCGCCCAGGAACCAGGAGGTATTCAGGAATATTCCGCCCGCGAGGAAACACCACAAGCTGAAGGCGTTCAGGCGCGGGAAGGCCACGTCTCGGGCGCCGATCTGGAGCGGA
Source organism: uncultured Acidimicrobiales bacterium (assembly GCA_964514465.1). Classification (GTDB taxonomy): domain Bacteria; phylum Actinomycetota; class Acidimicrobiia; order Acidimicrobiales; family Hopanoidiivorantaceae; genus Hopanoidiivorans. The sequence continues at coordinate 6,145 of CAZERQ010000188.1, read as the reverse complement.
ATGAGATAGTTGGCGAAGGCGGCGGCCAGCGGCATGACCACCAGGAACACCATGGTCACGCCGTGCATGGTGAAGACCTGGTTGTAGGTGGAGGCGCCCAGGAGTTCGGTGCCGGGCTGGGCCAGCTGGAGCCTGATCAGCAGGGCTTCGACTCCGCCGATGACCATGAACACGAGGGCCGCGGCGCCATACATTATGCCGATGCGCTTGTGGTCGACGGTGAACAGCCAGGATTTCCAGCCGTGCTTGTGTTGGGGTCGGGTGAAGATGCCCAGCGGGGCCGGCACCAGTTTGGAAGCGGGCAGGGCCGGGATGGCGGCGGGCAAGGTGGCGGTCGCTCCGGCGGGCACGGTGTCAGGCACGGTCGTGGGGGGTTGTTCTTTTATCTGGGTCATGGGGCAGTCAATTGAGTTTATGTCAGCGTCCTGAGGTATTCCACCAAGGCGTCAATGTCATCTGTCGTCAGGTTGGGGAACGGCGGCATCCCGCGCTCGCCTTCCCAGTCGGCCGGTTTGTTGGCCGGCGCATTGCCGATCCATCGCTCCAGATCCACCGCGTTCAGCTCGCCCGCCCGAGCCAGATCCTGATAGGGCAGATCCTCGCCCCGCCCCTCATAGAGGTCATAGCTGGCCCCCGCAAAAGTCGCCCGCGACATCAGATGGGTCAGGTCGGGCGCCGCCCCCGCCACCAGCTGATCCTGCACGAACTCGCCGCCGAAATAGATGCTGGGGTCGTCCAGCACATCGTCGCCGTTGGTGTCGGTCACGCCCGAGATGGAATGGCAGCGGGCGCAGTTGGACTGGAACAGCTCCTGTCCGTCATAGCCCAGCTCCCCCGGCTCAAGCAGCTCGGCGGGCTGCAGCTGGTTGGCGACCCAGTCGTTCCAGTCGCCCGCCGGCAGCGCCACCGTATACATGCGCATATAGCCGTGCGCCAGCCCGCAGAACTCGGTGCACGCTCCCAGATAGCGACCCGGGCGGTAGGCTTCGATGGTCCAGTCGTGATAGCGTCCCGGCACGGCGTCCTTCTTGCCGATCAGTTGCGGAATCCAATATGAATGGATGACGTCTCGGGAGGTGATCTCCAGCGGAACCTGCTGGCCCACGGGAATGACCAGCTCGCCGGCGGTCACAAAATCAGGCGTGGTTTCGGTGTTGCCGTCCAGGTGATATTGGAACTCCCACCACCACTGCTGGCCCACCACCGTGACCCGCAGGCTGTCGTCGCTGGCGGTGACTTCCTCCAGGTCGAAGATGGTCACCAGGGTTACCGCTGAGATGATGGCCAAGATGATGGTGGGTATGATTGTCCAGGCGATTTCGAGGCGGAGGTTGCCGTGGGTCTGCGGCGGCAGGGGTTCGCCGGTGAGCTCGATGGGGTTGTCGGGGTCGTATGGGTCGGCGGTTGTGGTTGCGGGGGTGGCGGCTTCGGCAGTTGCGACGCCGGTGGCGGTCGCGGCGGCTTCGGCGCGGCGGCGGGCCTTGAAGCGACGGATCATATATATAATGGCGCCCTCCACCAAAATCAAAATGACGATGGCCACGATCAAGATGGGCCAGAACAGGTTGGTGATGCGCTCAGACGAGGGGCCGGCGTCGGCGGTGAAGGTGTCCAGCGGATGCTTGGTGGAACAGCCCGCCAGAATCAGCGTGAGCAGACCCAGCGCGCCCAGCGCCAGGGTTGCCAGGCCCTTGGGGTTTCGCTCGCGGGCATTGGGGTTTCGCACGCGGGCCTCGCGGGATATCGGTCTAGCCATGGTCGTCCGTCCCGTCCGCGCCCGCCACGTCTGCGCCCGCGCCTTCGCTGTGTGCAGCGCCTTCGCTATGTGCCGCGCCTTCGCTGTGCGACAACTCTTCGCTCAAATCGTGGAAATCCCTGCTGCCCACAGCTGTGGCCACAATGCCCGCCGCGATCACCCCAACCGCCGCCAGCGCAATCACCCCGACAATGGCCGACTTGCCCACCTTGGGCGCATAGGCGAACACCAGCGCAAACGCAAACACCGCCGCCGCCAGCCCGGTCGCAACCCACAGCGCACTGAACTCCGACACCGCAATCAGCACCCGCCACACGCCAATCACCAGCACCGCAATCCCGGCCGCGCCGACTGCCGGCACCTCCACCGGCCACAGCAGCCGGTTGCGCACCGCCCGGTTGACCGACGGGTCGCTGCTGGCCCGGTCGGCCCAGGCGGAGATGGCCCACTCCAGCCCCGCGACCCCGGCCACGACCAGTCCGATCACCATGATGGCCGGGTTGGCCGCCAGACCGACCACCGCCAGGCCCACCCCGAACGCCAGTAGCATAGGCCAATAGCTGGGCGCGGTCGCGGACTGGGCGGCGGGCAGCTCGCCATCGTCTGAAATCTCAGCCACCGCTTTGGGGTCGGCATCGGAAAACGCGGACAGCATCAGCGCCAAGAACAGGCTCACCACGAACACGAACAAAAACAGCACATAGCCCAGGTGCTCCCCCACGCCGCCCTGCCAGCCGAGACTGATGACTCCCTTGAAGGCCGAGCGGTCGACCACCTGCAGATAGTCAGGGCCGGTTGTGTTGCCGCTGACGATGCCGTATGCCAGCGCGGATATGAGTGCCGCGGCGCCGAAGCCAGCGTATAGTTTGAAGCCGTTGGTCAACATTGTCTTGGTTGGGTTTTGCTGGGTGGTTTGGTCGGTGTCTTGCTGGGTGTCTTGTCTGAAATCGTATCTTATTTGGCGATGAAAATTCCGAGCCACAATATTACGTATACGAACACCATCGCATACCAAGACAGCGCCACGGCCGCCATGGCGTCTGCGGTTGCGCTGGGACGTGCGGTCGGGCCCTGGCCATTGGTGCCGGCGTCTGCGGTCGCGGCACCCGTCGCGCCACCCGCGGCACCCGTCGCGCCGCCCGCGGCCTGTCCGCTCAGACTGCGCAGCGCCATGATCGCCAGGAACACCAGGTTGGCCGCCACCAGCGCCACGAAACTTCCGCAGATGGCATAGATCAGCGGGGCGGCCTGCGATCCTCCGTCAATGGCCAGCTCCATCTGCACGAATATGAAGGCCATCTGGTTGATGATGGCGACCCCGAACAGTCCGGTCACCACCACCGCCAGCAGCAGGTGGCGGCGATCCTGTCGGGCGGCGGCGTGGACGGCCCACTGCATGGTTATGATCGACAGCAGCAGCGTCCAAAATATCATGGACGGGGCGGTGAGCTGCAGGTCGGCTGAGCTGGGGATCCACGACTGGCCGTCGGCGGTGGCCAGGAAGTCGGCCCGCTCGGTGAGGTAGATGCCGAACAGCGTGGCGAAATAGATGACGACCCCGGCGGTGGCGAAACCGGTGCCCACGAACAGGTGGCGGCGGCGCTGCGGCGCGGGGGCAGGGGCGAACGCCAGGGAGACGGGCTCCTGGTGGGCGGTCGCGGCGGGAGTTTCGACGGGCGCGGGCATGGTAGTCATTTTGCCTTGACCCCCTGTCTGAGCGCGGCCAGCACATCCAATGCCACCAGCGCCACGCCAAACAGCACGGCACACACCCCCACGAAAGAGACGACATTGGCGGCGTCCACTCCGCTGTTGGCCACGAACATCTGGGCTTGGGCCTGCGCCTGGGCAGCCGAACCAGCGGGCACATCCGGCTGACCCCAGAATCCGGCGACCATCTCCGGCACGGCATACAGCAGCGCCCCACCGAAGATCAGCAATCCCGCCGGCGCGCCCACCGCGGCACGGAGTCTGTGCCCCAGCACATCGGGCGCCCACATATACAGCCCGCAGATGCCGGCCAGAAATCCCGCCAGCAAAGTCGCGTGGAACACGCTGGATCCGGCGGTGGTGCCGAGCAGGTCGTTGAATGGGCTCAGCAGTCGGTCGAGGTCGCTGCGCCAGTCGGGGTCGTCGCTGAAGACGTTGAGAACTCCCACCAGACGGCCGACCGTGCGAGTGGCTGCCAGCGCCACCGCGGCGAGCAGAAGCAGGAAGCTCATGGTCGCCAGGGTGAGTGGCAGGGTGGGGCGTGGCAGGCCGGCGTCGGGGCCGGCGTCGGAGCCGGCGGTTGCCGTCTGCGCAAAGGCGCGCAACAACGCCAGCAGGATCAACCCGGCCAGAAACGGCGCCACCACATAGACGGGCGAGGAGTGGAACTCGGGATTGTAGAAACCTTGCAGTGCACCGCCGAAGGACACAATGGCGAACAGCGACAGCACCACCTTGGCTGCGATGTGGGTTCGGTCGCGGGACGGGGGTGCAGACTCGGCACCACCGCGTGCGGCGCCAACCAAAGCGTCCCCCATCACACCCAGCAACGGCAACGCAAAGGCGAACACCTGCTGCTGCGTGAAGACCCACGAAATCTGGTCATACAAATTCTCGCCCAAGCCGTATTTCGCCGCCGCCACACCTCGGGCGTCCACCCACATCACCATCACATTGCCCAGCAGCACGGCAAAGCTGATCACCCACAGGCCGCCTACCACCAGCATCGCAAACGAATAAAACGGCACATCGCTCAGACGGGGGTAGCTCCCGCTGCGCTGCAAGATGACGGTGCTGGCGATGTTGAGCGAGGCCGCCGCCAAAGCTATGGCGATGACCGCCAGGCTGAGCAGCGACAGCTCGGTGGCTTCCTGGTCGCCGCCCGCCGCCAGACCTCCGTCTATTCCCCACGAGGCAATCAGCAGACCCGACCCGACCAGCCAGGTGGCGAACGATGCCGAGGCCAGCCGCGGGAAAGCCATCGCTTGGGCGCCGATTTGCCGGGGCACCACGCAGTGCGCCAGCCCCACGAACAGCGGCACCACGCACAGCAAGACCAGCGACACTCGATGCAGCGAGAAGAACAAAAAGTGTGCTCGGTGGCCGGTGAAAATGTCGATGCCGTCGCCGAGCCTTTCGGCTGCCAGCAGCATTGCGGCCACCACGGAGAAGACGCCGAAGCCCAGACTGAAGAAGATCCACAGGCGTCCGATTTGGGTGGAGTCGCCGGTGGAGAGCAGGTTGGCGACGCCTCGGGGCGCGGGGGCGGACGCAGGGGTTGGCGCGGACGCGGGGTTGGCGGAAGCAGGGGTTGGCGCGGCGGAAGCAGCCGACGGGGCAGGTGCAGCGGCAGGTTGCGTAGGCGCGGACGGCGGCGCGGTTACGGTATCTGAGGCAGGTTCGGTGTCGGTGAGGGTCATCGTGTCGAGGTCAGGTATACGTCTTATATACGTCTTATATACGTCTTATATATACAGTCGTCAAATTGTCGTCAAAAAAGACATTCGTCAAATATCCAATTAATGCTAGGAGATAATCAGCACATCGGCAGTTATAGCCGCAAAAATCCCCAGCACATACCACATGGAATAAAAGAACAGCTTCATGGCGTTCGCCTCGGTGAGCCTGGCCCGCACCAGCACAGCATATCCCAAAAAGCCGGCGCCCGCCAGCCCGGCGGCGGTCGCATAGATCGCTCCCATGCCCGCCACCGGCACGAACCAGAGGCTCAGCGCCACCACCGCCACGGTGTATGCCAACATGCGATCGGCCACCGCCCGCAGCTCGGCCACCACAGGCAGCATCGGCACGCCGGCCGCGCCATAGTCGTCTCGGTAGCGCACTGCCAGCGCCCAAAAATGCGGCGGCGTCCAAAAGAAAATCAGCGCGAACAAAAGCGCCGGTGGCCAGTCCAGTCCGCCCGTCACTGCCGCCCAGCCGACCAGCGGAGGCACCGATCCTGCCGCCCCGCCGATCACGATGTTGCTGGGCGAGCGCCGCTTGAGCCACCAGGTATACACCGCCACATAGAACACCGCCGCCCCCAGCGACAGCGCCGCGCTCAGCCAGTTGACCCAGACGAGGAACACGGCCAGCGCCGCCAGCTCGAGTGCGACCGCCCATGCCACCGCTTGGCTGGTTGTCAGCTCGCCTGCCGGCAGGGGGCGCCCCCGGGTGCGTTCCATGATTGAGTCGATGTCGCGGTCGAGCACCATGTTGGCCGCATTGGCTCCCATGGCCGCAAGCGCCCCGCCGATGACGGTGGCCAGCATCAGGGACGTGGCCGGCACCCCGTCATGCGCCAGGAACATGGCCGGCAGTGTGGTGACCAGCAGCAGCAGGACGATGCGGGGTTTGGTGAGGGTGATGTAGGCGGCGATGTGGGAGCGGGGGTTGGAG
>CAZERQ010000187.1:0-7400 GCA_964514465.1 uncultured Acidimicrobiales bacterium | reverse complement strand
GCCGGGTGAGCCGCGCCACCCCACCCCGATCCCGCGCTACCATATATACAGCAATCAGCAGAAGAGACCCAACCAACAAGGAGGCCAGATGGAGGTTTCAATCAGCGGACATAACCTCGACACAAAGCTGGAGAACTATGCCCGCAAAAAGATCGGTCGACTGGACAGGTTCCTCTCGGGGCTGGATCAGGCCAGTGTCCATTTCACCGAGGAGCACAACCAGCGCATAGCCGACAAGGATCACTGCGAGGTAACGCTGTCGGGCCACGGCCATCACATCCACTGCAAGGTTTCGGCCGCCGACCCCTTCGCCACCGTTGACGCCGCCGTCACGAAACTGGAAAAGCAGCTCCGCAAGCAAAAGACCATGAAGATCAACAGGTGGCAAAAGGGCCGGGTGCGCGGCAAACCCAAGGCTCCCTAACCGCGCGGCCACCCTGCGCCACCGCAACCCGACCGCCACAACCTGACCGCCACAAACCCAAAACCCCCTAAAACCGCAACCGCAACTAGCCTTAAAGGAGCTATGTCGGTATTCACCAAAGTTCTTCGCACAGGTGAAGGCAGAAAGAACAAGGCTCTGGAATCGCTGGTGCCGCTGGTCAACCAGCTGGAACCGGAAATCTCGGCGCTCACAGACGAAGAACTCCAAGCCCGCACCCCGCAATTCCGCCAGCGGCTGGACAACGGCGAAGAGCTGGACGACCTGCTGATCGAAGCCTTTGCGGTGGTGCGCGAAGCCTCGCGCCGGGTCATCGGGCAGCGCCACTATGACGTGCAGCTGATGGGCGGCGCCGCCTTGCACTTCGGCTGGGTCGCCGAGATGAAGACGGGCGAGGGCAAGACGCTGGTGTCAACCCTGCCGGTCTATCTGAACGGGCTCAACTCCAAGGGCGTGCATGTGGTGACCGTGAACGACTATCTGGCCAGCCGAGACTCCGACTGGATGGGCGCCATCCACAAATGGCTGGGCCTGACGGTCGGTCTGGTCGTCCCCGACCAACGCGACCCCGACCACAAAAAAGCCCAATATGACTGCGACATCACCTATGGCACCAACAACGAAATGGGCTTTGACTATCTGCGCGACAACATGGTCTCACAGCTGGCACACAAAGTCCAGCGCGGCCACACCTTTTGCATCGTGGACGAGGTCGACTCCATTTTGGTGGACGAAGCCCGCACCCCTTTGATCATCAGCGGCCGCCTGGCCGACGCCGCCCAGACATACTATAAATTCGCCTCCATCGTCCGGGGCCTCCAGCGCGACCAACACTATGAAGTGGACGAAGAAAAGCGCCTGGTGGTGCCCACCGAGGACGGCATCCATTCGGTGGAATCCGCGCTGGGTGTGGAGAACCTGTATGACTGGTCGCAGGTGAATTACATCCACCAGCTGAACGCCGCGCTGCGCGCCAAGGAGCTGTATCTGCGTGACAAGGACTATGTGGTGCTCAAGGGCGAGGTCAAGATCGTGGACGAATTCACCGGGCGAATTCTGGAGGGACGGCGCTGGTCGGAAGGGCTGCATCAGGCGGTGGAGGCCAAGGAGGGCGTGCGCATCAACGAGGAGAACCAGACGCTGGCGACCGTTACCCTGCAGAACTATTTCCGGCTCTATGACAAGCTGGCCGGCATGACCGGAACCGCCCAGACGGAAGCCGCCGAGCTGCACGGCACCTATGGCCTGGAGGTGGTGTCCATCCCCACCAACGAACAGCTCGCCAGAGACGACCGCCCGGACGTCATCTATCGCACCGAGGACGCCAAGTTCGAAGCCGTGGTGGACGACATCGCCCAGCGCAACGAGGCTGGCCAGCCCGTGCTGGTGGGCACCATCTCCGTTGAGAAGTCAGAGAAACTGGCGGGCTTGCTGAACCGCCGGGGCATCCGCCACGAAGTGCTGAACGCCAAGCAGCATTTCCGCGAAGCCGAGATCATCGCCCAGGCCGGCAAGCCCGGCGCGGTGACCGTGGCCACCAACATGGCTGGCCGCGGTGTCGACATCATCCTGGGCGGCAACCCCGAGAACCTGGCCCAGCGCGAGGTGGCGGCACAGGGTCTGGAGTTGGACAGCGAAAAGGGCCAAGCCGTCTATGCCGAGCTGTTGGCGCGATATGAGCCCGACTGCCGGGCCGAGGGCGACCGGGTGCGCGAGCTGGGCGGGCTGTATGTGCTGGGCACCGAGCGCCACGAGAGCCGCCGCATCGACAACCAGCTGCGGGGCCGCTCCGGCCGCCAGGGCGACCCCGGCGAAAGCAGGTTCTATCTGTCGCTGGAAGACGAGCTGCTGCGGATCTTCGCCACCGGAGCCATGAACTGGGTGATGAGCCGTTCCATGCCCGACGATGTGCCCATCGAGTCCAAGATGGTGACCAAAGCGGTGGAGCGCGCCCAGGCCACGGTCGAGCAAAAGAACGCCGAGACCCGCAAGAACGTGCTGAAATATGACGAGGTGATGAACCAGCAGCGCAAGGTGATCTATTCTCGGCGCGACCAGATTCTGGAGGGGGCCGACATGCGCAGCGAAGCCACAGAATATATCCGTGAGGCCATCGACGCCGAGCTGTCCACCTATTGCGCCGACAGCGACATGGTGCTGTGGGACGTTGAGGGCTTGCACAACGAGATCGGGTTGCTGTGGCCGACGCAGCTGAGCCTGGACGACCTGCTGGCCGATCCGACTTTGGCTGGCATGCAGGAGGTGTTGCTGGAAGATGCGCAGGCGACCGTCAGCCAGCGGGCCGCCGAGATCGGAGAGGAGATGTTCGCCGCGGTGGAGCGCGAGGTGATGTTACGCATCATCGACCAGCGCTGGCGCGAGCATCTCTATGACATGGACTATCTGAAGGAGGGCATCCACCTGCGGGCCATGGGGCAAAAGGATCCGCTGACCGAATGGCAGCGCGAGGGGTTCGACATGTTCGGGCAGATGTTGGTTGAGACGGCCCGGGACTATGTGCGCACGATCATGCATGTGAGCCTGGAGCCGACCCAGCCCCAGGCGTTCTCGGCTAGGACCGCGGGCCGGCGCGGTGATGGCGCGGGGCCAGGTTCCGATGGCGCGGGCTCCGATGGCGCGGGTTCCGCGAACGGCCTGGTGTCGCTCAGCCAGACCAGCTCCGCCAACGGCCAAACCAACCGAGCCGGACTGCCCGAAGCCGAGTTGGCGTCAGTCGCCGCGACCGCGGGCAGCGCAGCTGCCCCAGCCGCCGCCAATCCCGCCGCGCCGGCCGCCGCCCCCCGAATCCAGACCGAAACCTCCGGCACCTATCACAAAAGCGACTGGGATCGCACCCCCCGCAACGCACCCTGCCCCTGCGGATCGGGCAAGAAATACAAGCAATGCCACGGGGCCTAAAGCAAGACTGTCCCAAAACCAGACCGCCCTAAAACAAACCCATGGAAATTGACCTGCCGCTTCTGCGGAGCCGACTGAGCGATGCCCACAGGTATCTGCGCATAGACGAACTGCTGAACAAGCGCGAGGAGCTGGAAGCGCAGGCCGCCGACCCCAACCTCTGGGACGACAAGAACCAGGCCCGCGCCATCACCCGCGAGCTGTCCGAAGTGGTCGATGAGATCGCCGGCTATGAGTCGCTGGAAGCCCAGCTGTCCGACGCCGAAGCTCTGGCGGATCTGGCCAACGACCCCGCCGCCGAAGCCGACGAACTCCAAAGCGAACTCGAAGACATCGCCGCCGCGCTCAACCAGGCACTGGACCGCCTGGAGATGCGCTCGCTGCTGTCGGGCGAATATGACGAGCGCGACGCGGTCTGCCAGATCCAGTCGGGCGAAGGCGGCACGGACGCACAGGACTGGGCCGAGATGCTGTTGCGGATGTATCTCCGCTGGGCGGAAAACCGCGGGCTCACCGCCGAGATTCTGTCGTTGCGCGAAGGCCAGGAGGCCGGCATAACTTCGGCTGAGTTCATCGTCCGGGGCCGCTTCTCCTATGGCCTGCTGCAAAGCGAACACGGCATCCATCGGCTGGTGCGGATTTCGCCCTTCAACAAGGAAGGCAAGCGCCACACCTCGTTTTGCTCCATGTATGTGGTGCCCTATTTTGACGAGGTGGCCAACGAGGTTGCCATTGACGAAGGCGACCTGCGCATCGACACCTACCGCTCCTCGGGCGCGGGCGGACAGCACGTCAACGTGACCGATTCGGCCGTGCGCATCACGCATCTGCCCAGCGGCATCGTGACGTCTTGTCAGAACGAGCGCAGCCAACATCAGAACAAGGAGCAGGCCATGGTCATGCTGGCGGCCAAGCTGTTGGACTTGGAGCGCCGACGACAGCAAGACGAGATAGCCGACATTGCCGGCAAGGCGGCCAACGTCGGCTTCGGTCACCAGATCCGCTCCTACACCATGCAGCCGTTCCAGTTGATAAAAGATTTAAGAACCGCCCACGAAACATCTAATTTTGATTATGTGCTAGACGGCGGACTGGACGACTTCATCGAGGCCTACCTGCAATGGCAGCGCGCCAGCGCGGGGGCTGGTGCGGTCGCCAAAACCGCCCCGGCCGCCACCGCGAGATCCACGCCGGGCGCCGCCTCGAAAACCGGCGCGGGCGCCACCGCGAAAACCACCACCGCGAAAGTGGGTGCCTGAAATGATCCTGTTCCAAAACGTAACCAAGACCTACAAAGGCCACGAGCCGGCAGTCAACAACGTCAGCTGCGACATCGGCCGCGGGGAATTCGTCTTTCTGGTGGGGCCGTCAGGTTCGGGCAAGTCCACCTTCTTGCGTCTGATGACCCGCCAGGAGACCCCCGAAGTCGGCAGCATACACATCTCGGGCCAGGACGTGCTGGGTCTGTCGCGCTGGCGCGTCCCAGCCCTGCGCCGTGAGATCGGCTGCGTGTTCCAGGACTACAAACTGCTGCCCAACAAGACCGTCAAGCAGAACGTGGAGGTCGCCCTGGAAGTCATCGGCTCGTCTCGCTCGCGCATCCGTTCGCAGGTGCCGGCCATCTTGGATCTGGTGGGACTGGCCCACAAGATGCGCAGCTATCCCGATGAGCTGTCGGGCGGCGAGCAGCAGCGGGTGTCCATCGCCCGGGCGTTCGTCAACAAGCCCAAGATCTTGCTGGCCGACGAGCCCACCGGCAACCTCGACCCCAACACCTCGCAGGGGATCATGCAGCTGCTGAGCCGAATCAACCAGATCGGCACCACCGTGGTCATGGCCACGCACGACCACAGCATTGTCGACCAGATGCAGAACCGGGTGCTGGAGCTGGAGCGCGGCCGGCTGGTGCGCGACCAGGCCCGCGGCGTCTATGGCTGAGGCGACAGCGACAGCGACGGCGACAGCAAGAGCGACAACGTCAGGATAGCAAAACCGATGTATAGATTCCTCTATCTGTTCCGGGAGACCGGCAACAATCTCAGGCGCAACACCACCTTGTTCCTTGCCACCATCGTGGCGGTGTGGGTGTCGCTGGCCATGTTCGGTTCGGCCATCATCATCCGCGACGGGGTGGGCCAGGCCACCGGCCGCTGGAGCGACGGCATCCAGTTCATCGTGTTCATGCGCACCGACGCCAGCCAGGAGCAGTTCACCGAAGTCGAGCGTTCCATCCAGGAGAACCCCGAGATCGAGTTGGTGGAGTTCGTGGATCAGCAGACGGCATATGAGGAGCTTTTGTCGGAATATGGCGACGACAACCCGGCCTGGCTGGAGCCGGTCACGCCCGAGTCGCTGCCGACCTCCTTTCGGGTTAGACCGCTGGGCGACGATGCCGAGGTGATCGGCGACATCGCCACCAGCTTCCGCAGCAAACCCGGGGTGCTGTCGGTGCAGGACGCCCCCGAGCTGTTGAATTCCATCCTGGAGACCTCCCAGAAGATCAGCACCTTCATCTTGGTGGTCTCCATCGTGGTTTTGATCGCGGCCATCTTGTTGATCGTCAACACCATCCGCACGGCCGTGTTCGCCCGGCGCAGCGACATTGAGATAATGAAGCTGGTGGGCGCGCCCAACTGGTATATCCGCGTGCCGTTCATTCTGGAGGGCACCATCCAGGGTCTGATCGGAGGCATCCTGGCCGTGCCGGCGCTGTTTTTGCTGAACAACATCCTGCGCGATTTTGTGAGCGACGAGGATCTGGTGCTGCTGCAGAGCCTGCTGGTGGAGAACTCGTTCGTGTGGAGCACTTCGGTGTATGTGCTGTTGTTGGGGGCGGGCATCGGAGCGCTGGGTTCTGGTTTTGTGGTGGGACGATATGTTGACGTATAACACGACAAGGAGGCAGCAATGGCACAACAAGTAAAAGGTGTGGTGGCACTCAAAAAAGACGCGCCGGTTTCGGTCGAAACCATCGTGGTGCCCGACCCCGGGCCCGGCGAGGTGATCGTGGCGCCGCAGGCCTGCGGAGTCTGCCACACCGATCTGCATTATCGCCAGGGCAACATCAATGACGACTTCCCGTTCCTGTTGGGCCATGAGGCGGCCGGACTGGTGGAGGCGGTGGGGGAGGGAGTCGACAACGTGGCCCCGGGCGACTATGTGATCCTGAACTGGCGGGCGGTCTGCGGCAGCTGTCGGGCGTGCGAGCGGGGGCGGCCGTGGTATTGCTTTGACACCCACAACGCCAGCCAGCCCATGACCCTGTCGGACGGCACCGAGCTGTCGGCCGCGCTGGGCATCGGCGCCTTTGCCGAAAAGACGTTGGTCGCCGCCGGACAGGCCACCAAGGTCAACCCGGCGGCCGATCCCAAGGCGGCGGGTCTGCTGGGTTGTGGCGTCATGGCCGGTTTGGGCGCGGCCATCAACACGGCTGGTGTGTCGCGGGGCGATTCGGTTGCGGTCTTTGGCTGCGGCGGGGTGGGCAATGCCGCCATCGCCGGGGCCAGCCTGGCCGGGGCTTCGCCGATCGTGGCGGTTGACATCGACGACCAAAAGCTCGACTGGGCCACCGACTTCGGCGCCACGCACACAGTCAACTCCAAGAGTGCCGATCCCGTGGAGCGCATCCGGGAGCTGACCGGCGGCAACGGAGTCGACATCGCCATCGATGCGGTGGGCCTGCCCGAGACCTACACCCAGGCGTTCTTTGCGCGGGACTTGGCCGGGGTGGTGGTGCTGGTGGGAGTGCCGGCCCCGGACATGAAGCTGGAGCTGCCCTTCATCGAGGTTTTCGGACGGGGTGGTTCGCTGAAATCGTCCTGGTATGGCGACTGCCTGCCCAGCCGGGATTTTCCGATTTTCATTGATTTGTATCTGGCGGGCAAGCTGGATCTGGATGGCTTCGTGAGCGAGACCATAGGTTTGGGTGAGGTGGAGGAGGCGTTTCACAAGATGGAGCGTGGCGAGGTGCTGCGTTCCGTGGTGGAGTTGTAGGCTTTGTCGTCCGCCCCCGCCGGTTCGCCCAGCCCCGCCCCCGCCG
>CAZERQ010000186.1:0-2944 GCA_964514465.1 uncultured Acidimicrobiales bacterium | reverse complement strand
GCCGCGGCGATGCCGGGGTTGCGCAGACCGACCCGGTTATGCAAGTTCTTGCGCCGGCGGTCGCGCCACAAGATGGGCCCGCTGTTGCCCGGGCGCGGCTGCGGGGTGAAGGAGCCGAACTCAACCGCTCCGGCGATGGCGGGAACCGAGCGCCAGCCGGGTATGATGTTTTCACCTCGGGCGACCGCCGCCAGTGCGTCTGCTTGACGGGTGAAGCCGTGGCCCTTGACCAGACCGGCGCCCAAGATGAGCGGGCTGGGCAGACTGACGTTGCCGATTTGTGTGTGGGTGGTTTGCGCGGCGGTCCGACTCTTCAGGCCCAGCCGACCCAGCGCGTTGAGGCATCTGGGATGGTCGTCCAGACAGGCCAGCGTCTTTTCCATGAGACGATGGGAACGCTCGGGCTTGAACCGCAAAAAGAATGCCCGCGCCGTGGTGTTGGCCGCGGTGCGGGCTATGTTGGTTGCAAGTCGTTTCATCGCAGCTTCGCGCCGCCGGCGCGCAGTCTTGTCAGAGGGGGTGTGTATGATGTTGCCATGCCATCGTCCAACTCACCACACCCGTCCAACCCGCCGCGCCCACCACACCCGTCCGACCCGTTGCGCTGGCTGGCGCAGGATGCCGACCGCTTTGCCGTGCTCGACACCGAGACCACCGGCTTGTATAACTCAGACAGGATTGTGGAGATTGCCATCGTAACTATGAGCCTAGATGGCAAAATCACCGACATCTGGGAAACCCTCATTCAGCCCGAGCGAGACATCGGCGCCGCCGAAATCCACGGGGTCACCGCCGGCATGGTGGTTCACGCTCCGCTGTTCCGGGAGGTGGCCGGCGATGTTGCCGAGCGGCTGGACGGGGCGTGCGTGGTGGGGCACTATGTGGGGTCGTTTGACCTGCGCATGATCGCCAACGAGTTTGACCGGCTGCCGGGTGCGCCCGGGGATTTTGATTGCCGTGGGCATTTGGACACCCGCAGGATTTTTCCGGGCAGGCTGGTTGAGGCTTGCGACCGCTTTGGCATTCCGTTGCTGGATGCGCATTGCGCCCGGGCCGATGCCGAAGCTGCGGCCGAGCTGTTTCTGGCGGCGCCCGAGCGGTTTGATGGGGCGGGGGCGGCCAGCCGGGTTCGCGCTGGGTTGCGCCCGACGGGGAGGATGTTTCGGCGGTCGGAGTTGGGGGCTGCAGCGCAGAGCCCGGGGAGCGGGTTGGGGTGCGGGCCGGAGCGTGGATCGGGGTGCGACAAGGCGGAGCTGTATCTGCGTATGCTGGATCAGGTGTTGGCCGACGGGGTGATTGATGCTGATGAGCGACAGCAGTTGGCGGGGCTGGCCGAGCAACTTGACTTGACGCCTGACGAGGTGGAGGCGCTGTGTCTGGAAAAGGTATCGCGCAAGATTGACGAGGTCCTGGCCGACGGAATCCTGACGATCGAGGAGCACGCCGAACTGATGCAAACGGTTGAGCAGTGCGGGGTTGGCTCCGATGTTGTCCAGCGGCGGATCAGGGAATTCTTAGGCGTGGGCGGCGGCTTGGGCACAGGCGAGGCCGAGCCACCCTGCACGCTGCCAGAACTTGAGCTTGAGCGCGGCGATGAGATTGTGGTTACGGGCCAGCACCTCAGGTTCACCCGTGACCAAATCTGCGCCACCCTGCGGGATCGGGGATTTACCATCGGCGGCTCCGTCACCAAAAGCCGAACCAAACTCCTGCTGGCGGCTGATACGGCCACCGAATCAGGCAAGGCCAAACAAGCCCGCAAGTGGGGTATTCCGGTGATGCCGCTGGTGGAGTTCGACAGCCTCTGGCCCGGGGGCTAGCGCCGGCCAACGCGCTAGTGTCGGCCAACGCGCTAGCGCCGGCCAACGTGCTAGTGTCGCGGTTCAGTCTGTCGCCGCAAGCTGATAATCACGCTGCCCGTCAAAATGATCGCCAGCCCCGAACCCATCAGCCCCCAGTGGATCCCCTCCTCCCGGTCGGTGAACAGCCACAGATAGGTGATGCCGAAGATTGATGTGAGATAGCGCAGACACAAAAGCCCGGGGTGGTCGTGGCAGCGGAATGTTCCGATGATGTTGGTGGCTGCCCCGATAACTCCGACCAAGCATCCGGCCAGGCTGACGGTCAGGAAGTCCTCCAGGGTGTAGGTCTCGTGGATGAAGAGCTGCGGCACCAGTCCGAAGAACACTCCAAACACGAATGCCATCAGACGAGTGAACAAGGTCGCCCCCACCTCCAGGCTTTTCATGTTCATGGATTTTGTGTTCGCGGCTGGGTCGCCTGCCACTTCCCCGCCAGCCTCCCGCCCAACAAAAGTCCCCGCAAGGATGGTCACCCACTTCACCGCGATCCCGTCGCCCACCGCCAGCAGAATTGATGTCGTCAGCAACAGCAGCGTCACCAAAAAGTCGACCACCGAGACCGGCTCCAGCGCGCTGTCCTGTCCTTGCGAAAAGATGGCCAGCACCACCCCCGTGAACACCAGCATGAACAAAGAGATTGTGACCCAGTCCACCTTGAATGTCTGTTTCTCCCGGAAAAGCAGATGCAAAATCAGCAGGAAAAACACCGGCCACGATTCCAGCACGACCGCAATGATGACCTCCGACAGATAGTTGGCCACCCAAGCCGAGATCAACAAGATGACCGCCATGCGAACCACCGACACCACCATCTGCCAGTTCCAGCCGCCGTTGCTGTCGCTGAGCGGTTTCCAAAATCCCCCGGGCGGGCAGACCATGGCGGCCCACCAGTCCCGGGGTCTCATCTGGCGGGTGAAGACGAGCAGAAAGACAGACGAGCCGATGACGCTTCCGAACGACCATGACGCCGTGAAGCTGAACGGGGAATCGCCGCCCGAGCCCGTGGCGATGATCAGCGGGATGACGCCCCACGCCGCGCTGGACACGATGAGATACCCGCTTCCGCTGAGCCGGTCTGACTT
>CAZERQ010000185.1:0-6222 GCA_964514465.1 uncultured Acidimicrobiales bacterium | reverse complement strand
GTCCGTAACACAACCCCCACCCGTCCACAGCACGCCCCCCACAAATCCGATTTGTGAAATGCGGACTTTCCAGCTATACTAACACGCAGGCAAAGTCTGGCGACAGACGACTGACGTAGGCGCCATTGTGCGGTTTGAGGCGTGGGCTGGATGCCCGCGCTTTTTTAATTGCGTTGCGCCCGCGTTGCGGCTGTCCCCAGGCCGCCCGACATAGCCGACACACAACCCACAAACACAACCCAAAATACAGCCCCACCTTAAACCTAAACCAAAGCCTCAACCCCCCCGTCCAACCCCTGTCGCCTTCAGCCCAACCCGCCCATGACCACCGCCAAAACAACCACCAAAACAACCGCCCAAACCCTAAGCCTGGAAGACGAAGTCCGCCGGCTGATCGAACCCCTGCTGGACGATTTCGGGGTTGACCTGTTCGACATCGTCTGGGGCGGCGGCCGCCTGAAAGTAACGGTCGAGGCTCCGGGCGGCATCACCACAACCCTGCTGTCCAAGGTGTCGCGCACCATCTCCCATGAGCTGGACATACACGACCCCATCCAAAGCCGATACACCCTGGAAGTTTCCAGCCCCGGACTGGAGCGCCAGCTTCGCCGGCCCGAGCACTACATCAAGTCCGTGGGCAGTGCGGTAACGCTGAAGCTGAAGGACGGACAGACCCGGCTTCAGGGCACCATAACGGATGCCGACGACAAAACCATAACCCTAAAGTTGAGCTTTAGTGATGACGCCGACTCGTCCGACATCGAGCCGTCCGACACCGAGCCGTCCGACACCCAGCCGAGCCAGTCCATCGCCTACGCCGACATCGCCCGCGCCCAGACCGTATTCACCTGGCCCGCGCCCGCCGCGCCCAAAACCCCCGCCAACACCGCCGCGCCAAAGGCCCCCGCCAACTCCACCAGAACCGCCCCCAAAACCGACCCCAAAGGATAGCCCATGAACATCGAAGAGATGAAGGAATCAATGGAGGCTCTCGCCAAGGAGCGAGATGTAGAACTCCGCAAGCTGGCCGAGGCTTTCGTCATGGCGTTGGAGTCGGCCTACAAAAGCCTGCCCGGAGCCTACGAACATGCCCGCGCCGAAATCGACCTGCAGACCTGGCGCTTCGCCATCTTCGTCCAGGATTCAGACGAGGAGGGCAACCCCACGGGAGAAGAGTTTGACGACACTCCCGATGACGAGGAATTCGGACGCATCGCCGCCAAGACCTTCCGCAACGTTATGTCCGCCCAAGTCCGCCAAGCCGAGAACGAGCGCAAATACAACGAATACGCCGGCCGCGAAGGCGACATCGTCTCCGGCATCGTCCAGCAAAACGACTCCCGCTACACCCTGCTCAACCTCGGCGGAGCCGAAGCCCTGCTGCCCAAATCCGAGCAGGTTTCCGCCGAGCATCTGCGCACGAACACCCGCGTCAAGGCCTATTTGGTGGATGTGCGCCGCTCCGACAAAGGCCCCCAGATTGTGGTCAGCCGCAGCCATCCGGGTCTCATCGGCAGGCTGTTTGAGCTGGAGGTGCCCGAGGTGATGGACGGCACGGTTCAGATCGTGGCCTGCACCCGCGACCCGGGCCATCGCACCAAGATTGCGGTGACCTCCCAAGACGAAAATGTCGATGCCGTGGGCGCCTGCGTGGGTGCGCGCGGCAGCCGGGTGCGCGGGATTGTGTCGGAGCTGCGCGGCGAGAAAATCGACATCGTTCCGTTCTCCGAGGATGCGGGCGAGTATGTCAAGCGGGCCCTGTCGCCCGCCAAGGTCAAGCAGGTCGACATTGATGAGGAGAACAACACGGCCGAGGTGGTGGTTCACGATTTTCAGTTGTCTTTGGCGATTGGCAAGGAGGGGCAGAATGCGAGATTGGCGGCGCGCCTGACCGGTTATCGCATCGAGATAAAGAGCGAGACCCAGGTCGCCCAGGAGCAGGGTTTGGGGCTGGAAGATGCAGACGGAGTTGTGGACGGCGCTACGGACGGCGAAGTTGTCGCTGACGCCGCGCCCGCCGCCGACGATACCCCTGCCGACGTGCCGGCCGACGCGCCCGACCCCGCCGCCGAGTCCGCGCCCGAACCTGCCGCCGAGTCCGCGCCCGAACCTGCCGACCCTGACCCATCCCCCACAGACGAAAAACCGGAGTAGCCGTGTCAGGAAGAGTCCGCATCTACGATCTCTCAAAAGAGCTGGGCATTGACAACAAGACTTGCCTCGAGCTATGCAAGCAGCTCAACATCAAGGACACCGATGCCGAGCTGAAGGCCTCGTCCAGCCTGATCGAAGCCCAGGCCGAACGGGTGCGCCGCCGGGCCAAGCGCGACGGTCTGGCCAACAAATCCGGCAAGACCGCCACTGCCACTGCAACCGGAACTGCAACGCAGCGCAGGTCGCAACGCCGACCGCCGACCCGCCGCCCAAAGCGCACGCGCACCAGCGCCACCGAAACTGAGACCGAAGAGGAAGCTACCAAGCCAGCGACCAAGTCGGCCAGCAAGACTAAGTCGGTTGGCACCAAATCAGCTGGCACCAAGGCGACCGACACCAAAGCGGCCGCCGCCAAGTCGAAATCTTCTGACACCAAGACTGCGGCAACCAAGTCGACCAGCAAAACCAAAGCCACAGACGACAAGTCCACGGGCGCCAAGACCACCAGCAAGACCAAAACCAAGGCCACCGATTCAAAAACCCCGTCCAAGGCAAAAGCCGATCCCGGCACCGCCTCCGAAACTGATTCAGACCAGACCACCCAAACCCAACCCCAACCCCAGACCACCCAACCCGACCAGGTCATCAGTTCAGCCACGGCCCGGGCCAAAGCAACCCCCGACACAGATTCAGACTCCGACTCCGAAACGCCCCAGGATCCAGCCCCCACCCCAGCCACGCCAGTTTCATCCACAGGCAAACCCATCCCACCGCCCCCCAGACGCTCCGGCAACAGTGACATCATGGTCGGCGGGGAAGCCTTCGTGCCCGGCTCGTCTCGCCGCGGCCGCAGCGGCAGCGGCTCCGGCGGCCCCGGCCCCGGCGCACCCACCCAGCGCCGCCAGCGGACCCGAGGCGGATCCCAGGTCGATGCTGTGTTCAACCCCAACATCGGCCGCCTGTCCTCGGGCGCCCAGAACCGGAGGAAGTCCGACAAAACCAGCGGCAACCAACTGCGCAACCAGCCGCAACGCCGCCGCAGGGGAGGCCGCCGGCGCCGCCGCTCGGTGGAGGATCTGCGCCCGCTCGAGCAGCAGCATGAGCACACCACCCCGGCCACCACCCCCATCCCCAAAGGAACAATCGAAATCCCCCGCAACAGCTCCGCCCAGCAGGTCGCCCCGCTGCTCAACCGAACGGCCGGTGATCTGGTCAAGTATTTTATGGACAACGGAGAGGTGATCGCCGCCGCCATACCTCTCTCGGACGACCACATCGAACTATACGCCGCCGAGATCGGAGCCGAAGTCCAGATTGTCGACCTCGAACAGGAAGCCGAAGCCGAACTCCAGGAGCTGCTGGAGCTGGACGACCTTGAGCCAGCCGCCGCCGAGAAGCAGCCGCGCCCGCCCATCGTGACCATCATGGGCCACGTTGACCACGGCAAGACGACCCTGCTCGACACCATCCGCCAGGCCAGCGTGGTGGACGACGAAGCCGGCGGCATCACCCAACACATCGGCGCCTACCACGTCAAGCGCAACGGCCAGTCCATCACCTTCATCGACACGCCCGGCCACGAGGCATTCACCGCCATGCGCAGCCGCGGCGCCAACGTTACTGACGTGGTGGTGCTGGTCGTGGCCGCTGACGACGGCCTCATGCCCCAGACCGAGGAGGCCATCGCCCAGGCCCAGCAGGCCGAGGTTCCCATTTTGGTGGCCATCAACAAGATGGACAAGCCCGACATCAACCCCGACCGAATCCGCCAGCAGCTTTCCGAAAAAGGGCTGGTGCCCGAGGCGTGGGGAGGCGACACGGTCATCGAGGAGATCTCCGCGCTGTCCGGCGACGGCATCGATTCGCTGCTCGAGTCGATCCTGTTGCAGGCCGAGATGCAAGAGCTCATCGCGGCCGGCTCTCAGCGCGCCACCGGCGTGGTGCTGGAGTCGCACAAAGACATCGGCCGCGGCCCGGTGGCGACCTTGCTGGTGCTGGAGGGCACGCTCAAGGTCGGCGATCCGCTGGTGGCGGGCGCGGTTTGGGGCCGGGTCAGGGCGCTGCAGGACGAGAACGGCAAGCAGGTCAAGTCGGCCGGCCCGAGCATTCCGGTTCAGGTTCTGGGGCTGTCCGATGTGGCGGTCGCGGGCGAACCTTTTGCCGTCGCGCCCACGCAAAAGATTGCCGAAAAGGTGGGCTCCACCCGGGGCAAGCGGATGAAGGCATCCGATTTGGGACGAGACATCGGCGCCCGCAACGCCGGCGCCCGCCTGGAAGACATTTTTGCCAGCATCTCAGCCGGCGAGACCGTGACCCTGAACCTGGTGGTCAAGGCCGACGTGCATGGTTCGATGGAGGCGCTGGTGTCAAGTCTGAAGAAGTTGGAGCGCAGCATCTTGAAGCTGGCGTTCGTGCGCCAGGGTGTGGGCGGGATCACCGAGAACGATGTTCAGCTGGCGATGGCATCGAATGCCACCATCATCGGATTCAACGTCCGTCCCGACGCCAACTCGCGCCAGCTGGCCGCCAAGGAGGACGTGGACATCCGTCTCTATGAGGTGATTTACAAAGTCACCGAGGATGTCGAGAATGCGCTGCTGGGGATGCTTAAGCCCGAGTTCGAGGAGCGTGTGGTCGGCGAGGCCGAGGTGCGTGAGGTGTTCAAGATAAGCGGGACCGGCAGCGTGGCCGGGTGTTTCGTTAACAGCGGCGCCATCAAGCGCGATTCGTTGGTGAGGTTCCTGCGGGACGGCGCCATCATCTGGCGCGGCACGGTCAAGACCCTGCGCCGCTTCCAGGACGAAGTGGCCGAGGTCGCGGCGGGGCTGGAATGCGGCATTGGTCTGTCCGACTTCCAGGATCTCAAGCCCGGCGACATCATCGAAACGTTCGAAGAGCACGAGATACCGGTCAGCCAAAGGGCCTGAGCGGGTGTCGCTGCGGCCGTTGATGACGTCAAAAACGTTTCCGGCGAATACGTCCCTGAGCGAATACGTCCCCGTGCGCGAAATCCCGTTCGGCAAGTTGGCAGACCCGGCAAAGTTGGCAGACAGAAATGGCAAACCGCAGAGGCTATGAACGGACTGACCGCCTGCGCTCCCTGTTGCTGGAGATCCTGGCGGAGCAGCTGGAATCCATTGATGATCCGGCCCTTGAGTTCGTGTTCTTTTCGGCCGTTCAGGTTGACAAGGATCTGAATCGGGCGCAGGTGTTTTTCAGCTCGCTGGACTGGGGCACGCTGAGCGCCGGCGGGGGAGGAGAGGTCGCCCGTGCCACCGAAGTCGCCCGCGCCGCTGAGTCCACCCGCGCCGCCGAAGTCAACCGCGCCACCGAAATCGCCCGTGCCCTGTCGTCGCACACCCGCACTTTCCGCCGGGCACTGGCCAAACAAGCACACCTGCGGCGCATTCCCGAACTGGTCTTTTTGGCCGATGACAGCTTCCGCCACGGCGCCCACATCGAAGAAGTGCTGCGGGACCTGAAATAGCCATGTTCCACGGCTTCGCACTGATCGACAAGCCCCGCGGGATAACCTCGCACAACGTAATCACCCGCACCCGCCGCCACCTGGACATGAAAAAGGTGGGGCACTCGGGCACACTGGATCCCGCCGCGACGGGTCTGATGGTGGTGGGCTTGGGCCGGGTTACACGTCTTTTGAATTTCATCACCGACCTCCCCAAGCGCTATCTGGCCGATGTGGTGCTGGGCATGGAAACCACCACGCAGGATGCCGAGGGAACGCTGACCAACATTTTTGACATGGCCGGGGTCGGGCTGGATGACGTCCGCCACGCCGCCGCCGGATTTGTCGGGGAGATCAGCCAGATACCTCCCATGTATTCCGCCATTCGGATCGGCGGCACCCGTCTGCACGAGTTCGCCCGCCGGGGCGAGGAAGTTGAGCGCAAGCCCAGGCAGGTGATGGTTCACAGCATTGACGTGAGTGAAAGTCCGCTACCCGGCGCGGTCGCCCGGCTGGATGTGCGCTGCAGCAAAGGCACCTACATCCGAACTCTGGCCGCCGACATCGGACAAGCCCTGGGCGGCGGTGCGTATCTGGGAGCG
>CAZERQ010000184.1:0-3602 GCA_964514465.1 uncultured Acidimicrobiales bacterium | reverse complement strand
CCACTGGATATTCAATGTATAGCCGTTTCAACTCTTTGGCTAGTTTAGTTTGGTCGCTGGCGCAATCAGCAGGGACAGACGAGTGGCCGCACAGCACCCAGTTGATCGATGGCGGCTGGCACTGGCTATGGCTTTGGATATGGCTGAGCCAGTCAGCCAGAGTCGCCGCATCGCCCCATATATAATTGACACCCAGATCAGCAGCCTGCGAAATCACCTGAGCCGGAATCATTTCGGATGCCAGCCTGAGTCCCAGAGTATGTTCTGGCAGAGTCCGTTTTATGGCATCGACTTTTGCGCCCAGCTGGTCGGCTTGTCGTTCGTCCGTGCGTCCGTCCATATCCACAATTAACACATCAGCCAGCTTCAAGGTTGCGGCGAGGGCGGCGGGCGCGGGTGCGGCGGCATCGGCGGGCGTGGCGGCATCGGCGGGCGCGGGCGCGGCAACATCGACGGCCAGCAAGGGCTGCTCGGGGCGCGGCGGTTCAGCCGTCCGGCGCGCCAACCTAGCCGTCCGACCCGGCTTCATCCAAGATCAGACTCAGGCGCCCCCGCGAACGTCTGACCTGATGTCCTCCAGAAATATTGGTGCCCACGCTGTCGCCGGCCACCACCTCCAGAACACGCTGAACCGAAGCCAGATCCGGCGGCTGGCCCAACTCGCTCGTAATCCATCGTCTGATCACCCATCGGGCTTCGGCGGGCGCCAGCTCCCTCACGGCTTTGGTGTCGGTGGCGTCCACATCGGCATTCATCGAATCCAGCAAGGTGTCGGCATCGCGGCACATATCGGCCGTGCGGCACAGCAGCGGCACCACATCCCGTCCCGACATCTCAGACAACAACGGCAGCAACTCGTGTCGCACCCGGTTGCGCAAAAACGCCATGTCCCGGTTCATCGAATCCTGGATCGGCACATAGCCCGCCAGTTCGCACACCTGCTCTGTCTGGGCGCGGCGCAGATCGAGGATGGGGCGGCGCAGATCCCTGCGCATGGCCGCCAGCCCGGCAATGCCCGCCCCCCGCAACAGGTTGAGCAGCACGGTTTCGGCCTGGTCGTCGGCCGTGTGGCCCACCATCGCATCCGGCGGCAGCACGTCATATCTGGCGATGCGGGCGCGCTCCTCCAAGTTGGGCCCCGGCTCGACTTTGGCTTCGACCAGCTCGAACTCAAGCCCCAAGTCCACGGCCAACTCTGCCGTGTGTTGCGCGTCGGCCGCCGACTCCGGACGGAGCTGGTGATCCACATGGACGACCCTGGGACGACAGCCGGCCGCCACGGCCAAGATCAGCATGGCCGCCGAGTCCGCCCCGCCCGACACCGCGCAGACCACGGGGGTGCCGGCCGCCGGGAAGTTGCAGCTGGCCGCCAGGCGCGCTAGCTGGGGATCGGACGCTAGCTGGAGCTCGGGCTCGGTTCGGGGGTCAGATCCGTTTGCGTTCGTGCTGTCCATTTTTCTGGCTGGTGGATTTCCTCGAGGGTCGGCAGATACTCGGGGCCCTGCCAGGCACGATCCAGCGACTGGCTGCCGTGGGACTGCTCCACCGCCGCAATGAACCTTTCGCCCGCAATGTATTGGTTGAGCTTGGCTTCCATGCCGAGCAGCTGGCTAATCAGTTTGGACACTCCCTTGAGCTGGGCGCGGCGGTGGTTGATCACCTCCCGGAACCGGGGGATTTCGTCCAGACGGTCGGCTCCGGCCCGATCCATGGTGACGTCGCCGTGCCCCTCCAGCAGGCTCATCAGCCCCATGATCTTGTCCAGCACCTGGCGCTGTTCGGGTGAAGCCAGCAGGCCCGGCAGCCCGCCTTCGGCCAGCGGGTTCTTGCCCTGCTTGCGGGCTTGGGCGGCCTGGCGCAGAGCTTCCATGATCTGCTTGGGGTCGGTTTCGACCATGGTGTCGTTGACCAGCGAAAGGAAATATTGTTTCATCCAGGGCACACCGGTGAACTGGGCCCTGTGGGTCAGCTCGTGCAGGGCAATCCACATGCGGAACTGCTCGGGCGGGAAGCCGTGGCGCCATTCCAGGGCGGCGATGTTGGGGCCGACATAATAGACCATGTCTGCGTCCTGGGGGCCGTGTGTGCTTTCGCTCTCGACCACCAGCAGGTCGTATTGGCCGAGGACGCGGGTGGACATCCAGCCCAGCATCAGACCGACTTCTGCGGCCGCGACTTTTTGCATGACGGAGGTGGCGAGCCTGCTGGCCCGGCCTGGTTTGGCTTGGTCGGCACTGTCTGGGCCGGCGCTGCCGTTGCTGACACTGCCGCTGCCGCTGCCGTTCAGCTGACTCTTCTGCTCGGCTTTCTCCAGGATCCTGTCGGCCAACGGCTGCAGCAGACGCTGGAACGAGCGGATGTTGGCGTCAACCCAGCCGGCCCGGTCAGTAACCTTGCCACGGGCCGCGCCCGCAGCCGAACGCAAGCCGGTCTCTTCGGCCACCAGCTCCTCGGCCAGGGTCGTGTAGCCCTCGAAGTCCCGGGCCATCGCATCGCGGTCATAGCTGTCTGGCACGGGCCGGCGGTCGGCCACGCTATGGGCGATTTTTCTGGCTAGCTCCCAATCAACCAGGGTTTGTGAAGCGCTCAACTAGATGCCCTCAACTGGATGCCTCGGGCACGGCGCCTTCGGTCAGCGCGGCTGGCGCGGCGGAACCTGTCGACTCAGACAGCGCGGCGGCATCCGAGCCGGACTGGTCCGAGCCGGATTGGGTGTCAGACGGCAAGGCCGGCGGCTGGTATCCCTTGGGTGGAAATCGGGGACGGGTGACCTGGGCGAGATAGCCCACGACGGTGGCCACCAGCACGACCACCCCGCCGCCCAGCAACAAGGGTGCGATCCACCAATGCCAAACCACGGCCGCCAGTGCAACCGACAATATTGCTGTCAAACTCATTTTGCGCCTCCCTGATGTCGCCCAACTCTGCCTTCGCCAACTTAGTCAATTATATATGCAGGTATACGTTATATATGTAGGTGCGTTGCGCCCAGCCCAGCCGACTAGAGATCCGTCCGGCTGATTTCGCCCAGATTGATCCGACCCAGCTCTTGCGCGATGTTGATGCGCAGCTCCGCGGGGGCCTTCTCCTGTGACTTGTCGTGCAGGGCTCGCCTGATCTGCAGCTCGGCATCCAGCGTCATCAGGCACGGCAGGCAGTCCGACAGCTGGATGCGCATCTGCTCCACCACTGCCTGCTGGCGCCACCCGTTCAAGCTGTCGGCAATGCAACGCTGGCTGTGCTCGCAGATGGCGGGGTTGCCGGGGCAACTGTCGGCGGCGGGGTGCGGGACTTGCGGGTTCATGGTTCAGGGTGCTGGGTTCATGGTGCTGGGTTCAGGGTGCTGGGGGTCGGGGCGTGTTGGCAGTAACTTTAGTCAGACAGACACAGGCACCGCGACGGCCGCCTCGGCTTCGGCATCGGTATCGGACGAAACTTCGGTGTCAGACAGATAGCCGGCTTGCCTGCCTAATTCATATAACTCATTCTTCAGGTAATTCCTTCCACGATGAAGCCGACTCATGATCGTCCCCTCCGGCAAGTCCAGCAGCTCCGATATTTCCTTGTAGGTGAAACCCTCCACATCGGCCAGCAGCACCGGC
>CAZERQ010000183.1:0-2897 GCA_964514465.1 uncultured Acidimicrobiales bacterium | reverse complement strand
GTCCTCTATCTTGGAGCGCAGCCGTTTGATGTGCACGTCCAACGTCTTGGAGTCGCTCACATAGTCGTCACCCCAGACTTCGCGGATGAGTCTTTGCCGGGTCAGCAGCTGTCCGCCGTGGAGCATCAGTGTCCACAGCAGGTCGAATTCCTTGAGTGGCAGCGTGATCGGCTCCCCTCGCAGGCTGACTTCGTGGCGCAGCGGGTCAAGCGTCAGCTCTCCCTGGGTGATGGGCCGTGCCTTTGGGTTGGTGTTTCCGGCACTGCCCGCGCTGGCGTTGGCGCCTGTTCCCGCGCGGCTGGCTCCCGCTCCACTGCCCGCGCCGCCGGCTGCTCCATCGCCGCCGTCCGAACCCGCAAGCTCACGCCGCCGCAGATGCGCCCGTATGCGCGCCACCAATTCCTTCAGGCGATAGGGCTTGGCGATGTAGTCGTCGGCGCCGATCTCCAGCCCCACCACCGCGTCCACTTCCTCGTTTTTGGCGGTGACCATCAAGATCGGCACATCGCAGCGGCGGCGCATCTCACGACAGACATCGATGCCGCTTAGCTTGGGCAGCATAACGTCCAAAAGCACGATGTCGTGGCGGTCGCGGTCGAACACATCCAGTGCCTGCCTGCCGTCCCGGGCCACGGAAACTTGCATGCCCTCGTGCTGCAGGCCCACTGTCAGCGCCTTGATGAACGACTCCTCGTCCTCCACCAGCAGCACGTGGGGGTGTTGGGTTTCGTCGGTGTTGGCTGTTGGCATTTTTGGTCGGGGGGTGGACAGTTGGGTGGCGGTCAGGCAGTTGGCAGGCGCAGGGTGAAGGTCGAGCCCACGCCCTCTTCTGATTCCAAGATTACCTCACCCCCGTGGAGCTGTGCCACGTGGCGCACCAGAGACAGACCCAGCCCGCTGCCCACCGAGCTGGATCGCGAGCGGTCAACCCGGAAGAACCGTTCGAATATGCGGCCCTGGTCGCCGCGGGAGATGCCCACGCCCTGGTCTTGCACGATGATATCCACCCTGTCTGTTCCGTCTGTCCTGCCAG
The DNA here is from genome assembly GCA_964514465.1 of uncultured Acidimicrobiales bacterium. Classification (GTDB taxonomy): domain Bacteria; phylum Actinomycetota; class Acidimicrobiia; order Acidimicrobiales; family Hopanoidiivorantaceae; genus Hopanoidiivorans. The sequence goes on along the minus strand of CAZERQ010000183.1, from coordinate 1,864 downwards.
TTCCGTCTGCGCTGCCTGTTCCACCCGTCCCGTCAGTTCCATTCTGGATAAAAACCCTGACCGCCTTGTTGGGCTCAGAATACTTGACCGCGTTGTCCAGCAGGTTGAAGACCGCCGAAGTCAGCTGGAACGAATCGCCCAGCACGCGCACCGGCTTGCCGCCCAAGTCGGCCTCGATGTGTGAACCATTCTGGTCGGCCACGCCAGCCACACGGGTGATGGCGCGCCCCACGATGTCTTGTAGCACCACCGGGGTCATCGGCGGCTTGTCCTTCAGGCTCTCGCTGTGCTCGATCTGGCTGAGCTCCAGCAGGTCGTTTACGATCTGGGTCAGGCGATGGCTTTCGGTGCCGATGCTCTGCGACAGCGACAGCAGCACCTCGGGGTCGGATTCCTGCTGCATGGCTTCGGCCAGAACGCAAAGCGCCCCCACCGGAGTGCGCAGCTCGTGGCCGATGTTGGTGACCAGGTCGCGGCGGATGATTTCATGGCGCAGCGAATGCGAGATATCTTCGACGGTGGCCATGGCATAGCCGCCGGGCAGCGGACAGGCGTGCAGCACCAGGGTCTGGCTGGGCGGGCCGTATAGCTCGATTTCCCTTTGGGCGGTTTCGCCTGCTCTGGCGTCTTCCAGCAGCTCCTCGGCGGTGGCTTCGATCAGGGCGTGGGCGTGGCTGGTTTGGGCCAGGTTGTCGGCCGCATCGTTTCGGAAAATAATCGCTCCGTCGGCATCGCACAGTAGCACGCTTTCTGACAAATTGCCGAGCGCGACCATGAGCCGCTGGTGGTGGTCTCGCAGGCTGGCCAGGTCGGTGCGGTGTTTGGCTTCAAGCTGTGTGGTCAGCGCTTCGGCTTGCTGTCGCTTTGTGCGCTGGTGGTTCAGGGCGGCGGCCAGAGCCAGGCATAGGCACACCAGCACGGCGACCGCGATCAGCATTGGGCGGCTCCGGTGGCGGTGGGTTGGCGGGCGGTGGCGTCGGTCGCGGCCCCGGGTGTGGTCCCGGTCGCGGTGGGTGCAGGCGCGGGTGCGGTGGGTTCGGCCGCGACATATCCAGGCGCGGGCAGCGAGTTGTCCGGGCCGGGGCGCTTCAGAGGGGACAGGGTGGCCCAACCCTTGAGCAGCAGATCCCTGTCTGATCCCGGGGGAACTTCGCCCGGCGCGCGGGTGACCTTGGAATGGATCTTGTTGCCGTCGCGGCTGTCGAATTGAGTAACGATGACTCCCAGAGGCGCCAGCGGTGGGGCGAATTCGATGCCCTTGATTTGGTTGCGCTCCAGATTGGGGACGTTCAGGCTGGCCACGCTTCTGGGCGGGCAGGCCAGCAGCCAGTCAATGTGTTCGCAGGCCATCTCGGCGGCTGAATGCCAGAGCATGTCGGCATCGGGCGTGGGCGCGTCCTGGCTGACGGCGAGGGCCGAAACTCCATAGTTGGCGGCGGTCAGGGCAGCACCGATGGTGCCCGACGGCAACACCGAACGACCGCAGTTGGCGCCCAGATTGATGCCCGACAGCACCAGGTCGGGCGGCTCCCCGAATGCACCCAGACAGCCCAGGATAACGCAGGCCGCCGGCGTGGTTGACAGGGTGTGGACGGTTATGTCTTCGTCCAGGGTTCTGGTGGTGTAGTTGATGGGTTCGTGCTGTGCGAGGCTGCCCATGGATGCGGAGGCGCCGCTGTATTCGGTGTCGGGCGCGACGACCAGAACCTCGGGCGCGGTGCTGGAGTTGGCTGACGGGTTGGAGTTGGCTGACGGGTGACGGTTTGCCAGCCAGCCCTTTACCGCGATGGCCAGGGCAGCCAGACCGGGGGAGTCGGCCCCGTCGTCGTTGGTCAACAGAACTCGCATTGGGGGGGGCGGGGTG
>CAZERQ010000182.1:0-6689 GCA_964514465.1 uncultured Acidimicrobiales bacterium | reverse complement strand
ACAGCTCTACACCGACTTTGACCGCTCCGCAAAACAGCCCTGGGTGATGCTCAACATGGTGCAGAGCCTCAACGGCGCCACCACCACCCAGGGGCTGTCGGAGGGGCTGAGCTCGCCGGCCGACAGGAAGATTTTCTGGCTGCTGCGAAGTCTGGCGGACTATATATTGGTGGGTGCCGGCACGGTTCGCCTGGAGAACTACGGCCCGCCGCGCCTGAGTGCCGATGCGCAAGCCGAGCGGCAAGCGCGGGGGCAGGCGTCTGTTCCTGGAATGGCTGTTGTCTCGGGTGGCCTGTCGCTTGATCCGGGCCATCGCTTGTTTGGGGAGGCGTGCCAAACGAGCGCGGACGAGCCGAGCGCGGCACAGCCGAGCGCGGCACAGCCGATTGTCTTTACAACCAAGTCTGCTTCCGCCGAGCATCAAAAACGTGCGACCGCGCTGGGTGAGGTGGCTGAAGTGGTTGAGTTTGAACCCGCTTCAGCCGGTGAGTCGGCCGACAGCAACTCTGTGGGCAATCCCGTGGACCTGCCGGCCGTCCTGGACGAGTTGGCGCAACGAGCGGCAGCCCGCACCTCCCCCGCTCGCACCTCCCACGCGCCCTGCATTATTCTGTGCGAAGGCGGCCCCACCCTCAACGCACAGCTGGTGGCTCAAGGTCTGATAGATGAGCTGTGCCTGAGCCTATCGCCCAGTCTGGTCGCCGGGAAATCTCTGGGGCTACTGGAAGGCGCGCACGGCACAAGCGGCGCGGCGGGCGCAAGCGGCGCGCCAGAACTCACGCAGCTGCAATTACTGTCGGCCCTGACCGACGGGGACATGCTGTTTCTGCGCTACGGCTTCGCCCGCGCCTGACTCGCCAACCTGCACAACTGGCTCGGCCAAACCGACCTGGCCGGGACTCTCCGGCATGGGCCTGAACCAAGCCGCCCACACCCCCAGGGCAACCAGCACGGCCACCCCCAATGCCGCCATTCGCCGCTGCAGTCTGGTCATCGGTCTGACCGCCAAAATGATGCCTTCCGGGTGGCTCCCGCCGGCATCGTAGGCTGCGTTTTCTGTGTCGGTGCAGGTGTCGCTAAATTCGAACATATGTTCACTATAGCAGCACAAACAAATTTTGTCAAACAAATGTTCGCTTTTTTTATTTTTCCCTGTATAATGAATTCCATGAGCAAAACCACCCACAAAACAGCCGGCCGGCCGGCCAGCCGCAACCGGCCCGCCAACCGCAACCGGCCCGCCAACCGCAAAACCTCCCCCACGCGCCAGAGGATCCTGTCGTTCATCCAGGAATTCATCAACCTGCACAACTTCTCCCCGACCGTGCGGGAGATCGCCGCCGGGGTTGGGGTCAGCTCCCCTGCCACCATCCAGCGGCACATGAACATCCTGGAGCAGGAGGGCAGGCTGCGCCGCATGAAGAACAGCAAGCGCGCCATTGTGCTGACCGGGGTCGGCCCGGCCGGACAGACGGACGGGCGGACGGTCGGCCAGCCGGACAGTCGGCGAGCCGAACAGCCAACCGGCCAGCCGGACAGCCAACTAACCGGACAGCCAGCCGGCGCGCACCAGATCAGGCCGGTGGATTTAGACGGGGCGCAGCTGGTGGATCTGATGACCTATCGCCAGACCACCCAGCTGGCTCCCGTGGTGGGCGACATCGCCGCCGGGCAGGGCACCATCGCCGAGGAGAACATCGAGAGCCAGATGGTCATCCCCACCGACATCTGCGGCAGCGGCGACCTGTTCGTGCTGCGGGTGCGGGGGGACTCAATGTCGGATGCCGCCATTTTGGACGGGGACTACGTGGTCGCCCGCCAGCAGTCCACGGCCGACAACGGAGACATCGTGGTGGCGGGCATAAACGAGGACGAAGCCACGGTCAAGCGGTTCAGGCTGAGCGGGTCGCCGCCAGGCTCCACCATCACGCTTTTGCCCGAGAACCAGGAACACTCGCCCCGGGAATTCCCCGCCTCGGATGTGGCCGTTTATGGCAAGGTCGTCAGCGTTTTGCGGCGGCTCTAGCTGCGCGCTGTCGCGGGGCAGCCCATGACATTGGTTCCACCCATCAAATCACAGGGCATCAAGACCAAACTGGTGCCGTGGATCAAGCAGCACGCCAGCGGGGTTGAGTATGACCGTTGGGTGGAGCCGTTCATGGGCACTGGTGCGGTCGCCTTCAACATCGCGCCTGAGCGGGCATTGCTCTGCGACAGCAACCCGCACCTGATTGCGTTCTACCAAGCCATCCAAACAGGTGAAGTCACAGCCAGCAAGACCCGGAATTTCTTGGACGCCGAGGGAGCCAGGCTGTTGGCCTCAGACGGGGACCACTACTATACCGTCAGGGAACGATTCAACCAGACCGCCAGCCCCTTCGATTTTTTGTTCCTGAGTCGGTCATGTTTCAACGGGCTGATGCGCTTCAACAGGGCCGGCGGTTTCAATGTGCCGTTTTGTCGGAAGCCTAACCGGTTTGCCAAAGCGCTGGTGACCAAAATCTGCAACCAGATAGCTGCGGTGTCGGCTGTGATGTCGGCCGGCAGTTTCGAATTCAGGCATCAGGAGTTTCCCGAGACTCTGGCAGAGACAAATCCGGGCGATCTGGTCTACTGCGATCCTCCCTATATCGGCCGCCACGTTGACTATTTCGACTCGTGGACGGAATTTGACGAAGTGCTGCTGCATAACTTGCTGGGCCAGACGCAGGCCCCTTTCATTATGTCGACCTGGCTGAAGAACCGCTATCGCACGAACGACTATGTGCGCACTCTCTGGAGCGACTGCTCAATCGCGGTCAGGGAGCATTACTATCACATCGGCGCCAAAGAGCAGAACCGCAATGCTGTGCTGGAGGCTTTGCTCACGAATTTTCCGGTTGCCGGTTCGGTGGAAGTCAGCGTGGTCGGTGCGGACGTAGGGGCGGGCGCGGCGACAGGCGCGGACGTGGGCGCGGCGGCGGGCGCGCTAGCTCAACAACTCGGCTAGCACCCCATAGCAATCGGCCAGGCTTTGCTTTGACACTTTCTCCTGCGGGGTGTGCGAAAGCTCCGGGTCGCCAGGGCCGAAATTCACCGCCGGGATGCCTCGCTGTCCGAAGAACGACACGTCCGTCCAGCCCAGCTTGGCCCTGAACTCGCCCCCGCAGGCATCCAACAACTTGGCCAGCAGCTGGTGATCCAAACCGGGCGCACACCCGGGCGCGCTGTCCGCGACTTCCAGCTCCACCACCGGCTGGGACTCCGCCGACTGAGCGTCGGCCGGCACCACGCTTTCCTGTGAGCCAATCGTCTCCACCACAAAATCCCGCAGGAACGCCTCGGCCTGCTCCGGGGTCTTGTCTGGCGCGAAGCGATAGCCCACCTCAATGGCAACCTCATCGGGCACGACATTGCCGGCCACGCCCCCGCTCACCGAAACGGCCTGCAGTGCCTCGTGATATTGGCAGCCCTCCACCACCGGACGCTCCGGCACGAAACTGTTCAACGCCTCCAGCAGCGGAGCCAAACCGTGGATGGCGTTGCGCCCCATCCAAGCCCGGGCCGTGTGCGCCCGCTTGCCCAAGACCTTGACCTTCATCCGCAAAATCCCCTGGCAGCCGGCCTCGACCACTCCCCCGGTCGGCTCGCCCAAAATGGCCACATCCCCGGCCACCAAATCGGGGCGCAGCTCGAAAACCTCCCGCAGTCCGTTGTGGCGAAACGCAACTTCCTCACGGGCATAGAACACATAGCTCACATCCACAGACGGCTCACGCAGCCGCCGGGCCAGCGTCAAAAACACCGCCAGACCGCCCTTCATATCGGCCGAACCTGTCCCCCAAAGCCAGTCGCCATCCACCCGCAAACCCACCCCGTCCTCAGCAAACGCCGGCACGGTATCGAGGTGCCCGCCCAGAACCAGACGGCTGTCTCGGCCCAGGTCGGTGCGCGCCACGAGGTTGTCGCCCACCCGCTCCACGCTCAGCCACTCCAGCTTGGACAGCTCGGCTTCGACATGGCGGCTGAGCTCCTGCTCGTGATGGCTGACCGACGGGATGGACACCAGCTCGGCGGCCAGGTCGAACAGCTCCTGGGAGATTTCGGGGGTGATGTCGGGGGACAAATCGGACGACACGTCAGCGAGCCTCAGCCAGTCCAGCCTCAGGTGGCCACTCCGTGATCGCGCAGCACATCGTTGAGCGCCGACTTGTCGTGTCGCTGCTCTGACTCAAGCCGCTTGATCACCAGCACCGCCGGCAGACCGAACTCCCCGCCCGGGAACTCCCGCGCCCGGGTGCCCGACACCGCCACGCACCAAGACGGCACCACCCCGCGGCTGAGCTCCTCGCCGGTCGCCACGTCGATCACCGGGATGGAGCTGGTCAGGATGCAGCCCGCGCCCAGCACCACGCCGTCGCCCACCTGCGCGCCGTCGGCCACGATGCAGCGGCTGCCGATCAGACAGTCGTCGCCCACCACCACCGGCACGGCCTGCGGCGGCTCCAGCACTCCGCCGATGCCGACCCCGCCCGACAGATGCACGTTGGCTCCGATCTGCGCGCACGAGCCGACTGTCGCCCAGGTGTCGACCATGGTGTTCTCGCCGACATAGGCGCCGATGTTGACATAGCTGGGCATCATCACCACGCCCGGCGCCTGATAGCTGCCCCAGCGAGCCGAGGCCCCCGGCACCACCCTGACGCCCCGCTTTTGATAGTCGCTCTTGAGCGGGATCTTGTCGGCGAACTCGAACATCCCCAGCTCGTGGGTTTCCATGGCCGACAGCTTGAACAGCAACAAGATGGCCAACTTGAGCCACTCGTTGACCGACACTTGCCCGTCTGGTGCGACCTCGGCCACGCGCACCTGGCCGGTGTCTAGCAGGTCGATGACGGCAGACACTGTTGCCTTGGCCTGGGTGTCGGCGGGCGACAGCTCATCGCGGCGCACCCACAGCTCTTGGATAGCGGCTTTTTCGGTGGCGTAATTTGGGGCCGGCGAAGCTGAAGTTGACATAACAAGCAGGCTAGTTGCTAAGCGGACGCCCGGGCAGAATTAGCCCGCGATGTCGGCGCCGGCGTCCGGCACCACGGAATCCGAGACAACATAGCTCCCGAAGCGACTGGCCGAAGCTGCGTCCAGACGAACCCGATAGCGCATGCCCGACTCGTCGGCTTCCTCCACCAGCACCTGACCGCTGCGGTGCACGGCCGCGATGACATCCCCGCGATCGTGGGGCACGAACAGCTCCCGCACCGGCGCCAGCGACCACAACCTTCCGGCCAGAGCGTCCAGCAGTCCGTCTAGTCCCTGGCGTTGGGCAGCCGAAATTCGCACCGCGCCCGCCGCGCCTGTCGCGCCCGCAGCGCCGTTCAGTTCGGGCGAGCCCTGGCCGGCCGCACCCTTGTCGCACTTGTTCCACACCAACAACTCGGGCTTGTTGTGCGCCCCGATCTGGAGCAGCACCTCGCGCACAGCCGAGATCTGTCCGTGCGGGTCAGCCGCCGAAGCGTCCACCACATGCAACAGCAGATCCGCATCGGTCACCACCGACAGAGTTGAGGTGAAGGCCTCCACCAGAGTGTGCGGCAGCTTGTTGATGAAGCCCACGGTGTCGGCCAGCAGCAGCTGCTCCCCGCCGGGCAAAACCAGCTTGCGGGTGGTGGCGTCGAGGGTGGCGAACAGCAGGTTGCGCACTTTCACCTCGGAGCCGCAAAGCGCGTTCAGCAAAGTGGACTTGCCCGCGTTGGTGTAGCCCACCAGAGCCACTTTCCACAGGGCCGACCGGCGGCGCTGCTTGGCCTGGGTGGATCGGTGCTGGGCGATGTTGTCGAGCTGTCGCTCAAGTTGGTGGATGCGACGCTCCAGTCGTCGGCGGTCAACCTCCAGTTTGGTCTCGCCCGGGCCTCTGGTGCCAATGCCGCCGGCTTGCTGGCTCAGACGATGACCCATGCCGCGCAACCTCGGCAACAGATAGCGCAGCTGCGCCAACTCCACCTGGGCTTTGCCTTCCATGCTGGCGGCGTTCTGGGCGAAGATGTCCAGGATGACGGTGGTGCGGTCGATGGCGGAGCGGCCCAGAATTTTTTCCAGCTTGGCTTGCTGGGCGGGTGAGAGTTCGTCGTCAAAGACGACTGTGTCGGCATCGTGGCGTTCGGCCAGCTCCAGGATTTCGTCCACTTTGCCCCGGCCGATGAAGGTGGCGGCGTCGGGGGCGGCTCGGCGCTGGGTTACCTGGGCGATGACGTCGGCGCCGGCGGTATGCACCAGACTGGCCAGCTCCCGCAGCGATGCTTCGGTCTCCTCGGGTTTTTGGGGAGGCAGGGTGACGCCCGCCAACACGATCTTTTCACGGAATGTCCGCTCGATGAAGGCACGGGTCTCGCCGCCGAACTCGCCGAAGCCGCCGCGGTGGTCGGACTCGCTGGGGTGGTCGGGGTCGCGCTGGTGGCCGGGGTCGCGCGGGTGGTCGGCGTCGCGTGGGTTTTTCTTTGACGACATCGCTATCCCAAAAACTTCACCGAAGTTTCATACAGCACTGGATCGGACAGCGTCACCTTAGCCACGCCGCCCGGCATCTTGACGGACACCTTGCTGTTTGTGTCGCCATTCCCCACGCCGCCGCGCAACAATCCCCAATCGGACGCGGCCTTCGCCACCGCCACCGCTCCTGAGCCGCAGGCTTCGGTCACGCCCACGCCGCGCTC
>CAZERQ010000181.1:0-2665 GCA_964514465.1 uncultured Acidimicrobiales bacterium | reverse complement strand
GTGGGCCGAGGGCATGCTGTGGGGCCACACGCTGAGGTCGCCCCACCCGCGGGCCAACATCAAGAGCATCGACATCACCGGCGCCTATGACATCGCGGGCGTGGTCGCGGTGCTGACCCACGAGGACGTCCCCGGGCGCAAAATCTTTGGGCTGGAGCATCCCGACCAGCCGGTTCTGGCCAACGGCGAAGTCCGCTATCAGGGCGAGCCGATTGCCATCGTAGCGGCCGACCATCCCGAGACTGCCAAGCGGGCCACCGATGCCATCAAGGTCGAATACGAACTGCTGGATCCGGTCTGCGACCCCGAAGCTGCCATCGCCGCCGACGACATCCACCCCGACGGCAACATCTTCAGCCACCGCTTCATCCGCAAGGGCGACCTGTCGGCCACCGGCGAGGTGGTGGTGGAAGGAAGCTATCAGGTGGGGCGACAGGATCAGGCTTTCATGGGGGTTGAATCCGGCATGGCCATGCCCAGCGAGGACGAAGGTGTGGAGCTTTATATTTCCACCCAGTGGCTGCACGCCGACCAAGAGCAGATCGCGGCTTCGCTGGGGTTGCCGCCCGACAAGGTGCGCCTGACATTGGCCGGGGTGGGCGGAGCATTCGGGGCGCGCGAAGACGTCAGCTTGCAGATACATCTGTGCATGCTGGCGCTGCATACCCGGCGGCCGGTCAAGATGGTGTATAACCGAGAGGAGTCGTTCTTCGGCCATGTCCATCGTCATCCCGCCAGGATGTGGTATCGCCATCACGCCGACAGCCAGGGCAAGCTGGTCAAGGTCGAGGCTCGCATTGTGCTGGACGGCGGCGCCTATGCCTCCACTTCCAGCGCGGTGCTGGCCAACGCCATCTGCTTTGGCGCCGGGCCGTATTTTGTGCCGAATTGTGAGATTGAGGGATACGGGGTGCGCACCAACAACCTGCCGTCGGGGGCCATGCGCGGCTTCGGGGCGGTGCAGGCCTGCTTCGGCTATGAGAGCCAGATGGACAAGCTGGCCCAGGAGCTGGGGCTCGACCCGCTGGAGATCCGGTTGCGCAACGCGCTCAAGACGGGTGATGCTTTGCTGACCAGCCAGACCATAACCGGGGCGGCGCCGGTGCGGGAGCTGATCGAGAGTTTGGCGGAGTTTCCTCTGCCTGCCGAGCCGGGGGATGACGCAGTGGGGGACGATGGCCTGGCCGGGAGTGGCCGGGCCGAGCGCAACGCCGCCGACACAACTTCCACCAACTCCGACATGACCTTGCCCGGCGGGGCGGGCCGCACAGCTGTCCGTCAAAACGTCAGGCGGGGTGTGGGCTATGGCGCCAGCATCAAGAACCTCATGTTCGCCGAAGGCTTTGACGACTTTTCCACCGCATCGTGCCTGCTGCAGGGCGACTCGGCCACCGTGAAGTGCGCCTGTGCCGAGGTGGGCCAGGGTTTCGTCACGTTGGCGCAGCAGATTGCCCGGGAGGTGCTGGGCATAGACGATGTGATGCTGGCGCCGATTGACACCCAGATCGGATCGGCCGGCTCCAGTTCGGCCAGCCGCCAGAGTTGGATGTCGGGCGGTGCGGTGATGAAGGCTTGCGAGGCGGTGCGCGACCAGGTGCTGGAGCGGGTGTCGCAGCGCTTCGATGTGCCCCCGGATCAGCTGGAGTGCGCGGACGGCAGGGTTCGCTCTTTCGATGGTGAAGTTGATGTTTCGCTGGCCGACGCCACCGGGGGCGAGGACGTGTTTAGCGAGCTGGAGTTCCACCACGTCCAGACCGAACCGCTGGACGAGAACGGACAGGGCAACGGGCATGTGTCGTTCGCCTTCGCCGCGCACCGGGCGGTGGTGGACGTGGATTTGGATCTGGGGCTGATACGGGTGGTGGAGATCGCCACGACCCAGGATGTGGGCAAGCTGCTGAATCCGCTGCAGGCCTATGGACAAATCGAGGGTGGCATCGCCCAGGGCGTGGGGCTGGCCGTCATGGAGGATCTGGTGGTGAAAGACGGCATCGTCCAGAACGCTTCCTTCACCGACTATCTGATTCCAACCGCGCTGGACATGCCGGAGGTGGAGATCGTGGAGCTGATCGAAGAGCCCGAGCCGGGTGCGCCGTTCGGTGCCAAAGGCATCGGCGAGCCGCCGGCGATTTCGTCTCTGCCCGCGGTGGCGGCGGCCGTGCGCGACGCCTGCGGTCTTGATCTGACCCGGGTTCCGATTTTGCCCCAGGACATCGCACTGGGATAGCTTGCGCCATTGCCCAATCCCGCCTCGCCCAATCCCGCGCCCCACCACCCGCTTCTGCCAATAGCCTGAAATTGTGCCATTTGAACTTCCCGAACTTCCCTATCCGCCGGGCGCGCTGGCTCCGGTCACCAGCGAGCAGACCATCAGCTTCCACTATGGCAAGCATCATGCCGGCTATGTCGCCAACCTCAACCGTCTGACCCAGGGCACCGACTGGGAGAGCCAGCGGCTGGAGGACATCATCGCCCAGGCCGACGGCGCGCTGTTCAACAATGCCGCCCAGATTTGGAACCACACTTTCTTTTGGAACTCCATGCATCCCCAGGGCGGTGGCCAGCCCGAAGACAAGACATTGGCCGCGGCCATCGACCAGAGCTTTGGCTCCTTTGACGGTTTTGTGGAGCAGTTCAAGGCAGCCGCGACGGGAGTGTTCGGCTC
>CAZERQ010000180.1:0-8650 GCA_964514465.1 uncultured Acidimicrobiales bacterium | reverse complement strand
CGGTTCGTCCCGCCCGCCGCGCCCCGGTTCGTCCCGCCCGCCGCGCCGCGGTTCGTCCCGCCCGCCGCGCCGCGGTTCGTCCCGCGCCACCCGCTAAAATAGGAATTATGCTGGGACAATATCTCCCGATCGTGGCCTTGGGCGTGCTGGCTGTGGTGTTCGCCGTGCTGAGCATTTTCGCTTCCCGACTGCTGGCCCCCCGGCGCAAGACCGCCGCCAAGCAAGCGCCCTATGAATGCGGAGTTGAACCGCTGGACGACGGCACCCAACGCCACACGGTCAGGTTCTTTTTGGTGGCCATGCTGTTCATCGTGTTTGATGTGGAGATTATTTTCTTGTATCCCTGGGCGGTTTCGCTGGGGGCGCTGGGCCTATTTGGTTTCGTGGCAGTGCTGATTTTTTCCTTTGCCGTGTTTGAGTCGTTTTTGTATCTGATCAGCAACGGTGCCTTGAACTGGGGGCCCGACAAGCGGGTTGCCGCCCCGTCAGCCGTCTCGCCCGAGCGCACCGCCGCCACGACAGTTAGGCGCGTGGGTTCGCGGGTTTCTGCGTGAGCCGTCTGATCCGATCTGTTTGTCCCGAATCGTCTGACCTGAGCCGTCCGACCCGAGCCGTCCGCCACTGAGTCGTCCGCCAGAAATGTCTGAGCCATCGCAGGTTTTCGTTCCGCCGCCCGAGCCCGGCATCCTCACCGACGGGCTGGAGGGTCTGCAGCACAACTTCATCACCGGGCAACTGGAGGAAGTGGTCAAGTGGGCCCGCGCCCGCAGCTGCTGGCCGGCGACTTTCGGTCTGGCCTGCTGTGCCATTGAGATGATGGCCACGGGCGGGGCGCATTTTGATTTGGCGCGCTATGGCATGGAGGTGTTTCGGGCATCGCCGCGCCAAGCCGACCTGATGATCGTGGCGGGGCGCCTGTCGCAGAAGATGGCTCCCATTTTGCGCCGGATCTACGACCAGATGATGGAGCCCAAATGGGTTATCTCCATGGGTGTGTGCGCTTCCAGCGGCGGCATGTTCAACAACTATGCCCTGGTGCAGGGGGTGGATCAGATTGTGCCGGTGGACGTGTATGCGCCGGGTTGCCCGCCCGGACCCGAAACCCTGCTGCACGCTATTTTGACGTTGCACGACAAGATACAAGGCGGTGAGATGATGCGGCGCAAGGCTGGCGGCGGGGCTGGTGGCGCCGGCGGGGCAGGTGGCGCCGGCGGGGGCATCATAATCGAGCAGCGTGACGGCCAGACCGCGGCTGCGATGGTGCGCTGAAGCCAAAACGGAACGCAGCCAACCGGAACGCGGAACCTTGACAGCGGACGACAGCGACACGAACAGCGCGAGCGACACGGCGGCCAGCGCGGGTGGCGCGGACAACGTAGCCGACACGAACAGCGCGGACAACTATTCCGTGCCCGCCACACTGGTGCGCAACCAGACAGTGTTGCACCCCGGCCGAGACGAGCTGCTGGGTTTGGCGGCCGAGCTGAAGGCAGACGGCTATGTTCAGTGCGTGGATCTGTGTGCGGTCGACTATCTGACACAGCCGCAGCGCCAGGGTCTGCCGGCCATGGTTGAACCCCAGCGCTTTGAGGTGGTGGCGGTTTTCATCTCCCACGCCGACCCGCCCGGTCGCTTGCGCGCCCGAGTGCAGATACCGGCTGACGACCCGAGCCTGCCGTCGCTCTGCGAGCTGTATCCGGGATGTGAGAACATGGAGCGCGAGATCTATGACATGTTCGGCATCGAGTTCGTCGGCCACCCCGACCTCACCCGCATATTGATGCCCGACGACTGGGACGGCCACCCGCTGCGGCGGGACTATTCGGTGGGGCAGGTTCCGGTCCAGTTTAAGGACGCCCCCAGCCGATGACCGCGCCTGTGCCGTCCGCCGTCGCTCAGGCCACGTCCGCGCCAGCCACCCCGTCCGCGTCCGCCGTCGCTCCCGCGTCCACCGTCGCGTCCGCCCCGTCCCCGGTCCTGCGCGACCCCAACTCGCCCCCCACCAAGCAAGGCACCATGCTGGTCAACATGGGCCCGCAGCATCCCAGCACCCACGGCGTCCTGCGGCTGATGCTGGAGCTGGACGGGGAAGTGGTGCTGCGCTCCAAACCGGTCATCGGCTATCTCCACACCGGCATGGAAAAGACGGGCGAGACGCTGTCGTATCTGCAGGGCCCCACCAACGTTACCCGCATGGACTATGCCGCCCCGCTGTTCAACGAGCTGGTTTTTTCCATGGCCACCGAGGAGCTTTTGGGGCTGGAGCTGCCGCCCCGGGCGGTGTGGATTCGGATGTTGCTTTGCGAGCTGAACCGGATGAGTTCGCACCTTTTGTTCCAGGCCACCAACGGCATGGACATCGGTGCCGTGTCGATGATGCTGTATGGCTGGCGCGAGCGCGAGGAGGTGCTGCGGCTGCTGGAGAAGATCACCGGCCTGCGGATGAACCACAACTATATTCGCCCCGGCGGAGTGGCCGCCGACCTGCCCGACGGCTGGCAGCGCGACACGCTGAAGCTGTGCGATCTGGTGGAGCCGCGCCTTGAGGAATACGACATCTTGCTGACGGGCCAACCAATCTGGCGCCAGCGTCTGCAGGGGGTGGGCGCCATCTCAGCGCAGCAGTGTCTGGACTTGGGGGTGACCGGGCCGATCCTGCGCTCCACCGGATATGAATGGGATCTGCGCCGCAACATGCCCTATCTGGCCTATGACCAGCTGGAATTTGACGTGATCTGCGGCACCTATGGCGACTGCTTTGACCGCTATGCCATCCGTCTGAATGAGATTCGGGAGTCCATCCGCATCGTGCGACAGATTGTGGATCGGATCCCGTCGGGCGACTATCGGGTGCAGGACAAGAAGGTCACCCCGCCGCCCCGGGCCCGCATAGACGAGTCGATGGAGGCGCTGATACATCACTTCAAGATTTTCACCGAGGGCTTCAAGGTGCCCGAGGGCGAGGCCTATGTGGCGGTGGAGTCACCGCGCGGGGAGTTGGGTTGCTATCTGGTTTCAGACGGGAGCTCGCAGCCCATGCGGATGCACATCCGGGCGCCGAGTTTCGTCAATCTGCAGGTGCTGCCGCATATGATGCAGGGCGCGCTGGTGGCAGACGCGGTGGCGATTATTTCCTCGGTGGATCCGATCATGGGCGAGGTGGATCGGTGATGCGCGCGGCGGGTTGCTGATGGCCTATTTCACCACCGAAAACTCCAAGCTGGCCGGCGAAATCCTGTCTCGCTATCCCAAGCCACGCTCGGCGCTGATACCGCTGCTGCATCTGGCGCAGGAGCAAAGCGGCTATGTCAGCCGTGAGGCCATGGTGGAGATAGCCGAGTTGGTGGGTGCCACGTCAGCCGAAGTGCTGGGGACTTTGTCGTTCTATGAGATGTTCAAGCAGACCCAGCCGGGGCGCTATCAGATCAACATCTGCCACGGCATCTCGTGTTTCTTGTGCGGGGGTGTGGATTTGTTGCACCACGCCGAGGACAAGCTGGGGATTGCCTCGGGGGGCACCACGCCAGACGGGATGTTCTCGCTGGAGGCGGTCGAATGCATTGCGGCGTGCACGGAGGCTCCGGCGCTGCAGGCCAACTATCGCTATTTCGGGCCGGTCAGCCATCAGGATTTCGATGAGCTGGTGGATCTGTTGGCTGCTGGTGGGTCGGCTGGCGACGGATCAGCTAGTGGCGGGTCGACCGGTGCCGCGGTGAAGGTGGGCCAGACGGAAGTGCCGCCCCACGGGGTGCTTGCCCGAGTTCGCCAGCACATTGCACCCGAGCGTGCCGCCGGGCCAGCCTCGCCGGAAGTTTCAGAGGTGCCCGTCTGGTTGGCTGCCAATGGTAACGTCAACACCAACGAGGGAAACTAGCCGTGCCCGAGCCGATCATCACCAAACGCTTCGGCATGGATAACTCCCACACGCTGGCCACATATCTGTCCGCCGGCGGCTACCGAGGCCTGCGCCGTGCCTTGGAGATGTCGCCCAGCCAAGTCCACGAAGAGGTTAGGTCGGCCAGCCTGCTGGGTCGCGGCGGGGCGGGTTTCCCGGCGGGAGTGAAGTGGGGGTTCTGTCCGCCCGATGTGTGGCCCAAGTATCTGGTGGTGAACGGGGACGAAAGCGAGCCGGGGACATATAAGGACAGACTGCTGATGGAGCGCGACCCGCACCAGCTGATCGAGGGCTGCCTGATCACCTGCTATGCGCTGGGGCTGGCGCAGTGTTTTTTGTATGTGCGCGGCGAGATGGCCCAGGCCCAGGAGAACATCGCCGCGGCGCTGAACGAGGCCTATGAGGCAGGTTATGTCGGGCGCAACATTTTGGGCACCGATTTTTCGGTGGACATCGTTTTGCATTGGGGCGCCGGGGCATACATCGTGGGCGAGGAGACCGCGCTGCTGGAGAGTCTGGAGGGCAAGCGGGGCATGCCCCGGCTGAAGCCCCCGGCTTTTCCGGCTGCCATCGGGTTGTATGGCCAGCCCACCATCGTTAACAATGTGGAGACGTTGTCGAATGTGCCCTGGATTGTGGAGCACGGGGGCGATAGGTTCGCCGCTTTGGGCAGCGAGCAGTCCACCGGCACGCGCATGTTTGCGGTGTCGGGCCACGTGAAGCGCCCCGGGGTTTTTGAGGTGGAGTTCGGCACCACGACTTTCCGGGATGTGATATTTTCCGGAGACTATGGCGGGGGCATCGCCGGCGACCGAGGGCTGAAGATGTTCATTCCCGGCGGGGCGTCGGCGCCCTGGTTCTATGCCGAGCATCTGGATCTGCCGCTTGACAAAGCCACGGTGGACGAGGCCGGTTCGATGCTGGGGTCGGGTGCGATTGTGGTGATGGACGAGACCACCGACGCGGTGGCGGCGTGTCATAATCTGGTGCGGTTCTTTGCGCGCGAGTCGTGCGGCAAATGCACGCCCTGCAGGGAAGGCACCAACTGGCTGGAGGCGATCTTGAGCCGTATCATGGCGCTGCAGGGGCGGCCCGAGGATCTGGATTTGCTGCTGGACATCTGCGACAACATCAGCCCCGGTTTGGCCTGGCCGCCCAAGATGACCACCATCTGCCCGCTGGGCCCGTCAGTGGTCTCGCCGGTGGAATCGGCGCTGGGACGGTTCAGGGACGAGTTCGAGGACTACATCGCCCGTTCTACCGTGCCTGCCTCGTCCGCCAACGGCCAATCCGCCAATGGCCACGCCGCCCGCGCAACCAACGGCCACCGTGCCCGGATCCCCGTCTCAGCCGGCTAGTGCGGCCGCGGGTGTTTCTCCCTTACCGGCCAAGGTTGTCTCTCATTTGCGTGGCGGGGTGAAATCAAGGCGCACCCCCAACTCCCCCAGCATTTCAAAGGTGTTGATTGGATCCACGCCAAAGTGTCTGCCGACATCGGGAATGAAAATTCTTCTTTCGGAATTTGGTGCAGATTTTTCATTTGTGACCAAGGTGATGTCATGCAATTTGGCATGCGCAATCAGCCACCCATCCGCTCCCTGGGTGAAGTCAGTTTTTGCCTCATCCCTATATTGTGGGTGCTGATTCACCCACTGCATGATGTCGCTATATTCAGATGCAACAAGCGGATTCTGTGTGCCGATGAAAAACTCCGGTGGCACTCGGTCATTGACCCAATCAATCAGGTTGTCTGCCTGCTCCCATTCAAATATTTCGTCCTTGACTTCATCCAAGCTAAAGACTCGGCCCGCCTCATGGTGGTGCAGCAGACTGTCCCAGAAACCCGGGCAGATGTCAAATCCGTAGTAGGAGTTTTTGGCGGCGATCAACACATCTGCATCGATGACGTAAGCCTGGTTGCTCATGGCAGTTCTATCCCCAAGTATTTGGCATATTTGTGGAAGGTTCCGCCCTTTAGGCCAGTTAGCTTGTATGCGTCCAGAAATCCAATACTGCCCTCCTTGGCGGCCCAAATGACGCTGGTGGCGAATCGCTTACCCACGCGCAAATTCTGGTTGTTGTAGAAATCACCACCTGTGCCACCTGCGCCAGGGTTTTTGTTGATCTCCCGCTGTGTGTATTCGTCATAGAACCCAAAAAACTCCTTTCGCCCCACCAGTTTCAGATCCATGGCTCGCCGCCCGATCACAATGGGGCTGACTTTGAACTGGCGGGCCAACTCCTCGAAGAGCGCGGCTTCTGGGGGAGCTGCGTCTGGCTTGAGATCTGCCCACCAAGCGCGCAACTGCGCCTTTGGCACCAAAAACTCAGCCGCTACCTGATCGCAAAACATCTCAACTTCTACGTCTTGCCCGCTGTTGGGGAAAATACCGTCGAACCCAGACAGGCCTGTTGCCTGCTCCCCGAGCCAGACGTGCGCCAACTCGTGGGCCAGGGTGAACATCTGCGCAGATTTTGTGTCGGCACCGTTCGCGAAAATCAGCGGGGCCCATTCGTCAACCAGAGCGAAACCACGAAATTCCTCAACGTCAAGTTTACGATGGGTGTTGTTGCCAACCACCCCGTTTATCACCGCGATGACCCCCAGCGCCTCAATGGCCTCTCGCAGTGTGCTGACCGCTCCGCTCCAGTTTCTCGCCTTGTCGGCCCAGTTCTCCTCCAGCCCAACTAGTCTCCGCATTTCCTGTCCGATTGTTTCGGGGTTGTCAGACAGGCTGGCGCTGCCGACAAAATCCAATGGAGAAAAGTATTTCATGCGTTCCTCGGTCAGCCAAGCTTGGCGCCGTTGCATGGCATGAATCGTGTCCAGCAGATTCAGGGTGATTTCCCTGGGCTCCTTGTCTCTGCTGCGTGTATTTTTTAGCGTGCGGAAATCGGCTATCGGCAGATCCAGGTCGGGCGGCTCGGGCAGGAACATGAAGCCATAAGGCACATAGGTGGCATTGGCAAAGGTCTTGAGCTGCTTAAAAGTTGGAGATAGCTTGCCGCTTTCCCATTCTTGCAACTTGGGGAATTTCTTGACCAGCTTGTCATGGGGCAACTGGGATCGTTCTCGTGCCCAGCGCAGAATTTCGGGTTTGACGTTGGTGCGTGTCATTGTCTTGTCGGGGGAGTAAGTGGGGTTCTCGGGCCAGCAGGTGCTTGTCGCTGACGAAAATATTATACATGGGGGGTGTTAATTTTCAGGACAGCTGGCTGTGGCTCAGCTGCCGCGGGCTCGGTTGATGTTGTCGCGCAGCGTGGCGGCGGCTTTGGCGGGGGAGGGGGACTCGGCGATGCTACGGGAACTGTTGACGATTATGCCAGCTCTGGCTTGGTTTACTCCAGCGGCCACGGCTTTGCCCAGGTCGGCGCCCTGTGCCCCCACGCCCGGCACCAGAAAAAAGAAATGCTCTCCTGCGATCTGGCGCGCTGTCCGCAGGTCGTCCGGTCGGGTCGCGCCGATCACGGCCAGGCAGTTGTTGTTTTGGTTCCACTCGGCGGCGGCGATATGCAGAATGTGTTGCCACAGCGGCCGCGGTCTGTCTGCCGGCGCGCTGCCCGTCTCCCCGTCCATCCCTCCAACCCCAAGCAATTGAAAATCATCGGCCGTGGGGTTGGACGTGCGACACACCACAATGCTGCCCTTGTCGGCCCGCTCCAAAAACGGCTTCAGCGTGTCAAACCCCAGATACGGATTGAGCGTCACGGCATCAAAGTTGAGATGGTCCAGCAAGAAGCTGGCGTGCGCCTGGCTGGTTGAGCCGATGTCGCCGCGCTTGGCATCCCCGATTGTGATGATCTCGGGGTGGTTCTCGTCCAGGTATCTGAGGGTCGCCTCAAGCGCCAGAATGCCGGCCGAGCCATAGGCCTCATAGAACGCAAGATTGGGTTTGAAGGCGCACACATATGGATGGGTTTGGCGAATCAGGTCGACTCCCCAGGCGGCCAGCAGCTGCGCTTTGTCCTTCGGGCTGGACTCGGTGAGCAGGCTACCGGGCGGATCCAGCCCCACGCAGGCCAGGCTGTCGGAGCGGGCGATACTGGCGGCGAGGCGGTCGGCGAAGGTCGCGGCGCTGGCCATCATGCATTCAACTTGTCCGCCCAGCCGTGCGGGTCGGCGTGCCAGCGGCGGGCTTCGGCAATGGCGGAAGCAGGGAATCCACCGCCCTGCTCTGTGGTTGCCTGTTCTGGAGCCGCCAGTTCCGCGGTTGCCTGTTCCGCGGCCGACAACACCTGCGCGAACAGCGCCAAAATAGTCAGCTCCACGCCGGCCTCATCAAAGGCACCAAAAGTGTCATCAAATCCATAGCTGGCAATGGCCACACAGCCCACCACCTCGGCTCCGTGCTCCCGCAACAGCCCGACTGCCGACAGGCTCGACTCCCCGGAGGTAACCACGTCCTCCACCAACACGACCCGCCGGCCGGCGACATCGGCCCCCTCGATGTTCTTGCCGCGGCCATAAGTTTTTTTGGCGACCCGGATGAAGCTGGACGGCAGGCCGAGCTCGCGGGCCACGGCTGTGCTGTGCGGCACCCCGCCGACCGCAACCCCGGCGATGACCTGGGGATCTTTGGCTTGGGCGGCCCGGCAGAGTTCGGTGATGACCCGGCTCCAGCTTGGCGGGTCGGCCAGCAGCCGCCGGGTGTCCATGTAGGCCGGTGAGACCATGCCCGAGGCATAGGTTATGGGCTGCTCGGGCACCAGAAACAGCGCGCCCGCGTTGAGCAGGGCCCGGGCTGTGGGGTTGTC
>CAZERQ010000179.1:0-18400 GCA_964514465.1 uncultured Acidimicrobiales bacterium | reverse complement strand
CCCACGCCGCTGGGTCTGGGAGCGCTGACCTTCACCCTGACCAGCTATGCCCTGGCGCAGCTGTCGGCCATGATGGAGGCTCGTTTTTGGTGGCAGAGCTGTCTGTATGGCGCGGCGGGCATGCTGTTTGGTCTGGTGCTGTTCGTTTCCACCGGAGAGTTGCTGGGACAGGACTTCCTCATCAACGAACATTTCCCGCGCGTGCTGTGGGTCAACGCGATTTTCGCGGTGGCGCTGAGCCCGGCCATGTGGGCGGTGCTGCGCTTGGCAACGAGACCCCCTGAGCCAGCGTCACGCTAGCCGCCTCAAAGTTTAATCTCCAACCTGTCAAATATAATTCATAAATTAATGGCCGCCGCATCCCCGTTCAAATCCACCGGATCTTCCCTTCGCTCCGCCGCCTCGCAGCCTCGGTCCGCCGCTTCGTCTTCCCTTCGCTCCGCCGCATCCCCGTTCAAATCCACCGGATCTCCGCTCCGGTCCACCACCGTGCGCATCGGCACCATCTTCGGCGTGGTGGTGCTGATGTTCGCCGGACTTTTGGTGCGGCTGTGGTATCTGCAGGTGCTTGAGACCGAGGAGTTCCAGATCCAGGCACAGACATATGAGCCGGCCAACCAGACAACATACGCACCGGTCAAGGCGCTGCGCGGACGGATCCTGGACGCCAACGGCCGGGTGCTGGTGGACAACCGCAAGGTCAACGTGGTTACCCTGGACGCCCGAGTGGTGCGCGAACAGCTGACGCCCGAACAGCTCGATGTCTATCTGCTTCAGCTTGCCCGGGAGATCTCGCGCCACGGCCGGCCCATCAAGGTGGCCGACATCGCCGCTCAGGTGGGCGACCTGCGCTATGGCCTCGACCAGCAGATCCCGATCGCCTACAACGTGCGCCCGGAGTTCGCCATCATCGTGGGCGAGCGCGGCGAGGAGCTGCCCGGGGTGAGCCTGCAGGAGACCTCCGTCCGCTTCTATCCCTATGGCTCGCTGGCCGCGCACGTGCTGGGCTATGTCGGCTCCATCACGCTGGAGGAAATTGAAGCCCGCCAGGATCACCCCAAGCGCTATGGCCCCAATGACGAGATCGGCAAGGCCGGGGTGGAGCTGGCCTTCGAAGACGTGCTGCGCGGCACGCCGGGCTGGCGCGAAATACAGACCGCGCCCAGCGGACGGGTGGTCAGCGACCGACAGATCGTGGCGCCCCAAGCCGGCTATGACGTCCAACTCACCATCGACATCAACCTGCAGGCGCTGGTGGAGCGGGAGCTGGAACGCGGACTGCTGGAGGCCCAGAGCCGCGAGGTCGACCAGGCCGAAGAGGATGCCGCACTGGTCAATCCGCTGCTGCCCGCGGCCACCTATCCCGCGCCAGCCGGGGCCGCGGTGCTGACCGATCCGTTCAGCGGGGAGGTTCTGGCCATGGCGTCATATCCGTCATATGACCCAAGCCAGTTCGTGCTGGGCATCACCGCCGAGCAATTCGAGCAGCTGATCGACCCCGACAGCTATGCCCCGTTCAACAACCGGGCCGTGGCCGGCGCCTATTCCATCGGCTCCACCATGAAACCCTTCACCGCCTATGCCGCGCTGTCGTCAGGTCTGATCGGCAGCCGCGGCTATGTGAACATCCACGAGCTGATCGAAGACACCGGCTCGCACATCCTGACGGACTGCATCGGCCAGTGCGAGTTCACCAACGCCCGCGGCGAAGCCTACGGCAACATCGACCTGCGGCTGTCGCTGACGGTCTCAAGCGACGTCTATTACTATCAGCTGGCCGAGGAGTTCTCCATCCGCCCCGGCTTTGACGAGGAGCAGGTTCAAAAGACGGCTCGGGAATTCGGCTTCGGCTCGTCTACCGGGATTGCGCTGCCGTTCGAATATCAGGGGCTGGTGCCGGACTCAGATATCAAGCGGGCGCGCCACGAAGCCAACCCCGAGGCGTTCCCCGATCCCGACTGGCGGGTGGGCGACACCTTGAACATCGCCATCGGACAAGGAGACATGGCCGCCACACCGCTGCAGCTGGCCAATGCCGTCGGGGTGCTGGCCAACCAGGGCACGCTGTATGCCTCCAACATCGCCAAGTCGGTGATCAACCCCGTGAGCGGCGAACTGGAGATCAGCTATAGCCCCCGGGTGGTGCGCGAGCTGTATATGCCCCAGGTGGTGTATCAGCCGATTTTGGACGGGATGATGGGGGTCACGACCTATAACGCCAGCGGCTACAACGGCACCGCGGCGGCGGCGTTCGCCGGCTTTGACACGGACTGGCTGGTGGCGGGCAAGACCGGCACGGTGGAGGTGGCCGACAAGAACGACACCTCTGTGTTCATGGCGTTCGGACCGGTGGGGCAACCTGGCCCGGCCAACTATGCCATCGCGGTGGTGCTGGAGGAAGCCGGCTTCGGCGGACAGGCGGCCGCACCGGTGGCGCGCCAGGTGCTTCAGGCGCTGGCCTCCGATCAGGTGCCGGTGGCCGAGGTGCTGGCGGATCAGGATTTCGCAACGCTGGACTTGGCCGGGCGGGGCTGAGTGAGACCGGAGCCGACCCCGTGAGCCTGTCCATACCATCCCCCCGCCAACTCAGCGACGAAGCCGCCTTGCGCCACCGCGTGGATCTGCCCGCGGTGCTGCTGCTTTTGGCGCTGGGCTGTCTTGGCGTGGCCATGATATACAGCTCCAGCCGCGGCCCCGACCCAACCAGCTATCTGCGTCTGTTCTCCGACCGCCAGGCCCTGTTCTTGTCGGTGGGGGTGGTGCTCATGTTCGCGGCCGCCTGGGTGCCCAGCCAGAGAATCCGCCAGGCTGCCTGGTGGCTCTATGGTCTGTCGGTGCTGAGCCTGGTGCTGGTGCTGTCGCCGCTGGGTTCGGAGCAGCGCGGCGCGCAGGCCTGGTTCGAGGTGTCGTCGTTTCAGTTCCAGCCGTCGGAGTTCGCCAAGCTGTCGCTGATCGTTGCGCTGGCGTCGTTTCTGTCCAACTCCACAGGGGCGTTGCGCGCCACGCAGCTGCTGGCGTGCCTGGCTGTGGCTGCGGTTCCAACGGTGATGATTTTGCTGGAGTCAGATGCCGGCACGGCGGTTATATTCGTGGTCATCGCCATCGTCATGATCGTGGCCGGCGGGGTGCGGCTGCGCCAGGCGATCTTGTTGGCCGTGCTGGGCGCGGTGGCGGTGGGATTGTTGCTGAGCTCGTCGCTGCTGGAGTCATATCAGCGCGAGCGCCTGAGTGTGTTCGTCAGCCCCGACAGCCCGCAGACCGACACCTACAACATCGAGCAAGCCCAAATCGCCATCGGCAACGGAGGCTTTTGGGGGCAAGGCTACGGGCAGGGCTCACAGACCCAGTCGGGCCGGGTGCCCGAGCAGCACACCGACTTCATCTTCACAGCCATCGGGGAGGAGCTGGGTTTCGTGGGGGCGGGGGCGACCGTGCTGTTTTATTTGCTGCTTTTGTGGCGGCTGGCCAAGGTGGGGCGACAGAGCACGGATGCCTACAGCAAATTGTTGGCCACGGGCGTGCTGGCGATGCTGGCGTTCCAGGGGTTCCAGGCGGCCGGGATGACCGTGGGGATCATGCCGGTCACGGGCATTCCGTTTCCGCTGCTGTCATATGGCGGGTCGTCCATGCTGGCAACTTGTCTGGCGGTGGGGCTGGTGCTGGGACACGAAGTCTCCGGCGATCCGACGGCCAATCCGGGATACATCCGCTAGCCGCCCGCCCCGTCTGTTGCCGCGGCATGTCGCCACGCCCGCTGGCCCGCCGCACCCGAGCGCGCCGGCGAAATAATCAAATGTTTGAAATTCGCGCAACCCACTATAGACTAAAATTCAACTAAGCGCATTTGAAACGGATTTGCGCTTGCCAACCAAAACAACGACAAGAAACATTTTCGCAAACAATGTTACGTAAATACCTCATCATTCCCATCAATTTCCTGTGCAGGCAGGTCGCCCGGAGAGTCGTTTTCCAGGGTGCCAACAACACAGGTCTTGCGCCCAGCTTGGAACTTGCGCCCAGGCTCAGTTTGGGTTTTGCACCCAGGCTCAGCTCGGGCCGTGTCTCCGCGCTCAGCTCGGGTTTTGCGCCCGGCTCGTTTTTGGGCCCTCGGCTTGAATGCACCTCGGGGGGTTTGGGGATGCTGACCACCAAACAAGGGATGGAACTAACCAATGAAAGACAGCCAGACATCAACCGAAAGCTCCGCACATAAGGACACAGACCGCCAAGTTGGGAATTCAAACGAACAAGACTCAGCATCCGTGAGGAAGCCGCGCATCGGGGACTCAATCCCGGCCGGCTTTTTGACACAGAACGGTTCCCAGGCGGGTGGCCGAGAACAGCGTGGCCAGAACCGGGATAGTCAGAGTCGGGACGGCTCACGGGGAGACCAAAACCGGGGCGACCAACAAAAACGTGGGGGAGCAAAATCCGGCCGGGCCGACGGTAGCGCCAACGGCAGGGGCGACAGAAAAGCGAACGACAGGTCATCCAGGGGAGGATCCGCCAGGTCGTCGTCTGACAGGTCATCGTCCTCCAGGTCGTCGTCCGCCAGATCGTCGTCTGACAAAACCACCAACGCCGACAGCCTAGACAGCGACAGCAACTCAGACCAAACCCTGGGGCGCTATATGATGCTGGTGCATGTCGGCGAAGAGCACATCCACATGGCTCTGCTGGAGGGGCGCTCGCTGGTGGAATACCAGGTCGGCAGCACCACCCGGGACAGCTCCCAGATCCACGGCAACATTTATATGGGCCGCGTGGAGAACGTGCTGCCCGGCATGGAGTCGGCTTTCGTTGACATCGGCACCAAGAAAAATGCCGTGCTCTACCAGGGCGATGTGGTCTATAACCCGGACGATTTCGAGCGTAGCGCCGACGAGCCGCTCATCGGAGAAGTGCTCAAGCCCAAGCAGAACATCATGTGCCAGGTAACCAAGAACCCGATCGGGCAAAAGGGCGCCCGGCTGACCCAGGAAGTTTCGCTGGCCGGCCGCTATGTGGTGCTGATGCCCAACCAGAGCGGCCTGAGCGTGTCTAAGCAGCTGACCGACAAGGAGCGCAAGCGCTACCGCGACCTGATCAACCGCATCCGCCCCAAGGGGTTCGGGATCATCGTGCGCACGGCCATCCGCAACGCGGCCGAACGAGACGTGGAGGGCGACATCAACCGGCTGGTGAACGACTGGGAGGAGATTCAAAAGCGCCAGAAGAACGCCAAGATCCCCAGCTTGTTGCACGAGGAGCCGCTGATGGTGATGCAGGTCATCCGCGAGCAGTTCAGCAGCGACTACCGCTCGGTGATCGTCAACGACCACAAGACCTACAAGGACATAAAGAGCTATGTCAAAAGCATCGCCCCCAAGCTGGCCAACCGGGTGCAGTTCTATGACGAGGACGCCGATCCGCTGTCGCTGTTTGACCGCTATCACGTCAAGTCGCAGCTGCGCAAGGCGCTGGACAGCAAGGTGTGGCTGCCGTCTGGCGGATCGATCATCATTGAGGACACCGAGGCGCTGACCGTGATTGACGTCAACACCGGGCGCAACCTGGGCACCACCAACCTGAGCGACACCATCTTCCAGAACAACCAGGAGGCAGCCGAGGAGATTGCCCGCCAGTTGCGCCTGCGAGACATCGGCGGCATCATCGTGATTGACTTCATTGACATGGACCAGGCCGACCAGCGCAAGCAGCTGCTGAGTGTGTTCAAGGATGCGCTGCGCCGCGACAAGACCCGGGTGTATGTGAGCGAGGTGTCAGAGCTGGGACTGGTGCAGATGACCCGCAAGCGCATCGGGGAAGGTCTGGTGGAGTCATTCACCGACCAGTGCCACGACTGCCAGGGGCATGGGCACATCATGCTGGATCTGTTGCAGGGCGTCTGACCGCCGCCCCCACCGGCGCGCTCCCGAGCCGCCGACCCGAGCGGCCCACCCCGAGCGGCAGCCCCGACCCCGCTAGCTGGGGCTGGTCTCGCTCATTATCTCCTCCAGGCGCACAATGTCATCGTTTGAAACCACGCCGGCGAAGTTGCCCTGGGCGTCCAGCACCGGCAGCACATCCACATCGGCTGCTTCCATGGCCAGCACCGCATCGCGCAAGGTCGCGGTCAGCTGTATGGTCGGATAATCCGGCACGATTGCCTCGCTGGTCAAAGTCGTCTCCCACAGCTCGCGGTCAATCTCGTTGGCCTGATCCAGCCCGCACATGCCGATGTAGCGGACGCCGTCCACCACAGGCACGTCGCGCACCCGGCGCCTGAGCGCATGGAAGAACACGAACTCAGACACCGTGGCGTCGGGCGGCACAGACAAGGTGTCGGTGGTCAGCGCCGCCGAGATGGGCAAGGTCAGCCGGCGCTCCAGATGGCCTAGACGCTCAGACACCTGATGCATCGACACCGAACTGCGACCGGCCACCAGCTGCGACACCGCGGCCGCCACCAGAGCCGGCACCACGAAAGGCGACCCCCGGGTGGACTCGGCCACGAACATGACCGCGGCGATGGGGGTCTTGTAGCCCGCGCCCAAAAACGCGGCCAGCCCCAGCGTGGGATACAGGCTGATGGAGTCGGAGTTGAGCAGCTGCCCGATGAACGTCCCCATGATTACGCCTTGGACAGCCAGCGGGATGAACAGCCCGCCGGTGCCCCCGCCGGCCACGGTGGTGAGGGTGGCGGCCGCCCGGATGGCGAACAGCAAGGCGATCAGCCAAAAGCTGTGCTCGGGGGTCAGCACCCATTCCACCGCCTCGTTGCCCGGCCCCAGACTCAGCGGCTCGTCAAACAGCTGGTTGGTCAGCCAGACCATGCCGCAAAGCAAAGCCGAGCAAACCAGAAAGCGCCACACCCAGGCAAAGCGCTGCTGGATCCGCTTGGCCAGACGTGTCAGCCACGAAAAGCCGCGCCCGCCCAGTCCGGCCGCGATGCCCAGCAAAGCGCCGCCCAGCAAGTCGGCCACGTTCAAATCCAGGCTTTCTTGGCCCAGGCTGGCGAACACCGGGTCGGGGCTGTGCAGCACGGCGAACACCAAAAAGCTGACCGCCGAAGCAATCAGCGACGGCAGCAGCGCGCGGCGGCCGACATCGTCACGGTAGGGGGCTTCCAGCGCAAACATTACCCCCGTGGCGGGTGCGCGGAAAATGGCGGCCACGCCCGCGGCGGCGCCAGCCGTCAGCAGCATCTTGACTTCGTCTCTGGAATACCATCTGTCGCCCCAGCTGGCTGGCCCATTGAGCGCGACCGACGAGCCCGCATAGATGGACGGGCCCTCCAGTCCGACCGAGCCGCCCAGCCCGATGGTGGACGCGCCCGCCAGGAGTTTGGCCGGCAGCTGTCTGAGCGGGAGTTTGGGTGTGCGCTCGTGGAACGCCTTGACATAGTCGTCGGAGGTGGCCGAGCTGGTGCCCTTGCCGCCGACATATCGCAGGATCACGGCCGACAGCGCCAGTCCGGCCAGCGGAGCCAGGGATTGTTGCCACAGGGGCAGCGAGAACAGCTCGCCCAAAAGGATCTTTTCGGTCAGCTGCTCAAAGCCGGACACCACCAGACCGACCGAAGCGCCAACAGCCACAGCCCCGAGCAGCAGGCGCGGCGCCCGGCGGCCGGGGGAGAGGCTGAGTATGAAGCGCTTGAGGTTTTGCAGCTTCACGAGGTTGCTGTCGCGGTCGCAGGCTGTGGCGCGGGCGCGTGCTGGGTTGTTGCCGCGGGCGCCGTCCCATACAACGTTGTGCGCTGGCGCAACTGGCGGCCCAGCTGCTGTGTGATCTCCAAAAAATCCTCGGCCGTGGCCATCTGCCCGTGCTCGGCCCCCGCCGCGCGTGAGATATTCTCGTTGATCAAAGTGCCGCCCAAATCATTGGCACCCGCACGCAAAGCCTGCGCCGCGCCCTCCAGGCCCAGCTTGACCCAGGAGACCTGGATGTTGGGCACCAGCTCCGCATAGACCAGGCGCGCCACCGAATGCATCAGCAGGGTCTCCCTGAAGGTTGGCCCCCGCCGGGATTGTCGGCGCAGATAGATCGGCGAGGCCATATGCACGAAAGGCAGCGGCACGAACTCGGTGAAGCCGCCGGTCTCTCGCTGCAGCTCCTTGGTGCGCAGCAGGTGACGGGCCCAGTGCTGGGGGCGTTCCACCGAGCCGAACATGATGGTGATGTTGGAGCGCAGACCGATGCCGTGCGCCGTGCGATGCGCCTCCAGCCATTCGTCGGTGGTGATCTTGTCGGGGCAGATTATGTCTCGGATTTCATCGTCCAGGATTTCAGCGGCGGTGCCGGGCAGCGACTTGAGGCCGGCTGCCATCAGACGCTTGAGATATTGCTTGAGCGGTTCGTCCAGGCGGCGCGCCCCTTCGGTGACCTCAAGGGCGGTGAAGCCGTGGATGTGGATGTCGGGCGCGGCTTGGGACACGGCCTGGGCCACGTCAATGTAGTAGTCGCCGTCAAAGTCCGGGTGTATGCCGCCTTGCAGACAGACCTCGGTGGCGCCCAGTTCGGCTGCCTCGGCTGAGCGCTGGGCGATGTCGTCCAGGGTCAAAAGATACGGATCGCCGCGCAGGTTCAGCGACAGCGGGCCTTTGGAGAATCCGCAGAAGCGGCACTTGAAGGTGCAGACGTTGGTGTAGTTGATGTTGCGGTTGAACACCCAGGTCACTTCGTCTCCCACCAGTTTTTGGCGCAGCTCATCGGCGGCTTGGGCAACGGCCAGCAGGTCCGGTCCGCGGGCTTCAAACAAGGTCACGATCTCTGCTTCCTCGGGCTGGTGGCCCAGCTCAAGCCCGCGCAGCACTTCGGCCACGGCTCCGCTGGCTGGGATTTGGTTGGCCAGGATCCGGCTGGCTGGGGTTCGGCTGGCTTGCCCGCCCTCGGCCACGGCCGACAGCGCGGCATTTCCGTTGGCAACATCTTGCGGCGGCGAACTATACCGCGGCAAAATCTCCGGCGGGCTCTTGGGCGCACCAGAATACCATCCCAAGTCGTGATCGCGAGCCAGGCCGCTGGCGTCTGAGTTGTCCATCACCCCGAAGCGCACATCATCGTCCAGCCACCGCAGCGGTTGGCGGGCGAACTCGGGATAGACGCACAGCCGGGGCGCCAGCGATCGCCCCGCCGCCTCGGTCACCTCACGCAGCCTCTCCAGCGCCGGCCAGGGTCGCTCGGGGTTGACATAATCGGCAGTGACGGGCGACACGCCACCCCAATCGTCTATACCGGCGGCGATCAGCTGTCCGAAATCCTCGCTCAAATTCGGCGGAGCCTGGACATGAATGTCGGCCGGCAGAACCAGGCGGGCCAGAGCGATGGCCTGCAGGAATTCGTCCTGCGGGCAGGGTTCGGATTGGTGCATGGCGGTGTCGGGCTTGGGCAGGAAATTCTGGACGATCACCTCTTGGATGTGGCCGTATAGCCGGTGGGCGTGGGCGATGGCCGCCAGCGCTTCAAGACGATCCCGGCGCGATTCGCCGATGCCCACCAGGATGCCGGTGGTGAACGGAACCGACAGCTTGCCGGCTTCGTGCAGGGTCGCCAGTCGGCGCTCGGGTTCCTTGTCGGGCGAGTTGTGGTGGCAACGCAGGTTCGGGTTCAGCGTCTCCAGCATCATCCCCTGCGACGGACAGCTCTCGCGCAGCTGCGCCAGCTCGTGGGGGAACATGGCGCCGGCGTTGGCGTGGGGGAGCAGGCCGGTTTCGTCCAGCACTGCCTTTGAGGTGGCGGCCAGGTAGTCCACGGTCGAGCCATAGCCGCGCTGGTCCAGCCATTCCTGCGCCGCCGGATAGCGCAGCTCGGGACGTTCGCCCAGGGTGAACAGGGCTTCGTGGCAGCCGGCTTCGGCACCTTGGCGGGCGACCTCCAGGACTTCGTCCAGCTCCATGTAGGGCGCGGCCAGACGAGCCGGCGGTTCGGCGAAGGTGCAGTATCCGCAGCGGTCGCGGCACAGCTTGGTCAGCGGAATGAAAACCTTGGGGGAAAAAGTCATCTGCCAGCCGAAGCTCTGGTCGCGGGTGTTGGCGGCCAGCAGACACAGTTCGTCCAGCGGGAGCTCCAGCAGGTCCAGGTGCTCGGACAGATCGGCAGGCGCAGTGACGGCAGGCGCAGTGACGGCAGGCGCGGGGTTGGCGGACATCGGCGCGTCGTCCCTCAAATCAGCATCTCGGACTTAAGCTGCAGCGCACCCAGAGCCTGATCAAACGACTTGGCGAACGACTCCAAGCCCTGCTGCTCCAGGGTCTGGGCCACGTCATCCATGTCAACCCCGCAGTCAGCTAAGTCCTGCCAAAGCTGATGGCACTGCTCAATCCCGGCGGTAACGGTGTTGTCCAGTCGGCCGTGATCGTCAAATGCCTCGGCAGTGGACTCGGGCAGGGTGTTGACCGTGTTGAACCCAATCAGGCTGTCCACATATAACGTGTCCTTGTAGGCTGGGTTCTTGGTGGAGGTGGATGCCCACAGCGGACGTTGCTGCCGTGCCCCCAGAACGCTCAGCTTCTGCCAGCGAGAAGATGTGAACAGGCTCACAAAAATCTCATAGGCCAGCTTGGCCTGCGCCACGGCAGCCTGACCCGGCTGCACCGGAAGCTGCCCGCCAAAGTCTTGTGCCAGTTTCTCGAGCCGGGCGTCCACTTCGGTGTCGACCCGGCTCACAAAAAACGACGCCACGCCCACTGCCTTGGCTGCCTGTGCCGGATTGTCGCCCTGTGCCAGATCCTCCACCGCACAGATGTAGGCCTCGGCGACTTCCCGATAGCGCTCCAGCGAAAAAATCAGGGTTATGTTCAGGTTTATGCCCTGCTTGATCAGCGGGCCCATGGCAGCCACACCAGCTTTGGTGGCGGGAACCTTGATCAGCACGTTGTCGTTGGCGAAGCGCTGGCGCAGGGCGACCGCCTCGGCGATGGTGGCCTCGGTGTCGTTGGCCAGGGCGGGGTTCACCTCAACCGACACGAACCCGTCGCTGCCCTGACTGGCTTCGTGGACGGGCAGCAGTTTCTGGCTGGCCAGGGCGACATCGTGCGCCACCATCTCCCAATAGGCCTGCTCGACCGAGCGGGAGCCGCCCATCAGTCGCTTGAGGTCGAGGTCATATGATTTCTCGCCCGAAAATGCCTTTTCGAATATGGTGGGGTTGGAGGTGATGCCGCGGCAGCCCCGTCTGATCCACTGGTCGAGGCAGCCTTGTTCCAGCCAGCTGCGCGAGAGGTGGTCGATCCAGATGCTTTGCCCGAATTGTTTGTGCAGTAGTGCCAGATGTCCGTTCATGGTGTGTCTTTCCGATTGGTTTGGTGTGTCATTTCGTGTCCCTTTCTGGTGGTCTCACTGTGGCGCTTGCGTGCGTGTCTCAAGCCACTGGGCGGCCTGGTCGCAGACTGCCTGTGGGGTCATTCCGCATGCCGCCATGACTTCGGCGCCGGGGGCGGAGGCTCCGAATCGATCGATGCCCAGGGCGTGGTCGGCCCAGCGATGCCAACCCAGGGTGCTGGCTGCTTCCACAGATATTTTAGGGACGCCGGGGGGCAACACAGACTGTTGGTATGCCGCGGGCTGGCGTTCGAACAAGTCCCATGACGGCATAGACACAACCTGGGTGCGGATGTCACGCTGGGCAAGCATCTCGGCGGCTCCCAGACACAGACACACTTCGCTGCCGGTGCTGATCAGGATCAGGTCGGCGGGGGAGTCGGCTGCTGCGGCCGAACCAGCCGTGCCGCCAGGCCCCAGCACATAGGCACCCCGCATAACTTCGTCCGCGCTGGTCTGCTCCAAAATCGGCACGCCCTGTCTCGTCAAAATCAAAGCCGTGGGGCCATCGTTGGCCAGCGCCGCTGTCCAGGCTCCCACCGTCTCGTTGGCATCGGCCGGACGTATGACAGACAAATTCGGAATGGCCCGCAGCGCCGCCAGATGCTCCACCGGCTGGTGCGTGGGGCCGTCCTCGCCGACCGCCACAGAGTCATGGCTCCACACGAACACCGCCCTGGCTCCGCTCAATGCAGCCAGCCGAACCGCCGGGCGCATGTAGTCGCTGAACACCAGGAACGTACCGCCCACCGGCAGCACCCCGCCGTGGCGCGCCATGCCGACCATGGCCGAGCCCATGGCGTGCTCGCGCACTCCGTAGAAAATCTGCTGTCCGTCCGGGCAGTCGCGCGACAGCAGCTGCGCCTCGCCCAGCTTGGTGCCGGTGTTGCCGGTCAGGTCGGCTCCGCCCGCCAGCACCCCCGGAACCCGGGCGGCCAGCTGGTTCAGACACTGGGCGCTGGCTTGACGGGTGGCCAGGGACTCTCCGGCCTCGAAGCTCAGGCTCTGGTGCCAATCGTCGGGGTAGGAGCCGGCCAGGGTCGCTTTGAACTGGGCGGCCCGGCCGCGGTTGGCTGTGGCGCCGCGGTTGGCATCTGTCGCGCCATCGGCATCGGCCAGGCGCTGCTCCCACGCCAAGCGCGCCCGGCGCCCCCGTTCGCCCGCGCTCTCATAATGCCGGAGCACCTCGTCTGGCACCCAGAAAGTCTCCTGCGCGGGAATGCCCAGGATGTCCTTGGCCCGGGCGATCTCATCGTCAAACAGGGCATAGCCGTGGGCGGCCGGCTGATCCAGCAGGTCGGGGGAGGGGTGGGCGATGTGGGTTCGCAGCACCAGCAAAGACGGCGCATCGGCAACATCGCGCGCCTCAGCGATGGCCGTCTCAAGCGCATCCAGATCCTCGCCCGCCTCGCCCAGCTGCCGAGTGTGCCAGCCGTATGACTCAAATCGTCCGATGGCATCGTCTGACAACCAGCTCGTGGTGGCACCGTCAATGGAGATGCGGTTGTCGTCATATATATAGACCAGACGTCCCAAGCCCAGATGCCCCGCCAGCGATGCCGCCTCGTGGCTGACGCCTTCGGCCAGGTCGCCGTCGCTGCACAGCACATAGATGTGGTGGTCGCACAACTCGGGGGAGAAGCGGTGGCGTAGCCAGCTTTCGGCGATGCCCATGCCGACCGCGTTGGCGAACCCCTGCCCCAGAGGGCCGGTGGTGACTTCGACTCCGGGCACGTGGCCGGCTTCGGGGTGGCCGGCGGTGGGGCTGCCGAGTTGTCGGAATGACTTCAGGTCGGACAAGCTCAGGTCATAGCCGCTCAGGTGCAACATGGCATAGAGCAGCGCCGAGGCGTGCCCGCAGCTCAGCATGAAGCGATCCCGGTCGGGCCAGTCGGGTTGGCGGGGGTCGAATGTCATTATGCGGTGCCACAGCACGTGCGCGACCGGAGCCAGCGCCATGGCCGTGCCTTGGTGTCCGGAGCGGGCGGCATGCGGGGCGTCCATGGCTATGCCCCGGATGGCGGCGATGGACAGGGCGTCCAGGTTGTCGCGTGTGTCGGACGGGGCGGCGGCGGGTGGGGTCATGCTGGTGGCGCGGTCATGCTCTTGGCGCAGTCATTCGCCCAATTACTCGCCAAACAACGCCAGCGACGCGGTGAAACCCAACAGCAAATTCTGGTTGCCTATCTGTGCGATTTCCCCGACGCAAGACATTCCGGCCAGCGGCACTTCGTTAAGTAGCCGGTTGATCAAGGTGGCCTCCCGATCGACTGCCTCAAACATGTGCGCACCCCGGCCGTTGCATGTAAACATCAGCGCGCCGCCGGGGGACTCGGGCCCCAGTCGGTTGCGCAGATCGTTGGCCGCGTTCCGGGCGTTGCGCACGTGGAACTGCACGGTGGCGCCCACATCCACATGCGTGCCGATCACGATGGTGCCGTCGTCCTGGTTGATGCTGTGTATGCCTCGGATCAAAAAGTCGCGATAGTCCAGTTGGCTCTCGTCCACGGCGATGCCGACATGTACGCCGCCGCGCATGAGCTCACGCTGGGTGGGCGATGCCGTGGACACCAGGTCGCGCAACCGGTGCAGCGCGGGGCGCCCGCCCATCTCAGATATCACACCGTCGCTGGCGCCGGTTACGGTGAACGGAGTGCCGACCGGCTGGCATCCCTGGGATGTCTTGGTTCGGATGCTTCCGGGCGCCGAGCCGCGCAGGATCGCTCCCACGGCACCGTCCTCATAGCAGAGGTTGTCCAGCCAGAGCTGGTTCTGTCCCGGCCGGTGCGCGCCCGAAACCAGCCCGCCGATGACCTGCAGGTTCGGACAGGTGGTCGTCAGCGAGTCGAGGATCTCTTCGACAGGGAAGCTGAAAGGGTCGCCCAGCAAGATCAGCGTGTCTCGAGGTTGGTCGGGGGAGTCGGCGGGCTCGTCACCCGCATCGCCGTCCGTGTCAGACGCCTCACCCGGCGCCGTCTCAAACTGCAGCTGCTCCGGGTCCAACTCATCTGTCAGACGCACGCCGCGCGCCTCGGCCTGGCTGGTGGCCCACAGCGCCAGCGCCGGAGTCGACGCCAGCTCGCGATTGCCCCCGATGACCGTGCCGCACAAAGTCCCCAGCAAACATTTGGGCTTCAATATATTCGACACCAGTGCCATGGCCTCATGCATCTGCTCGCGATGGGAGGCCGAAGCGAACGCCACCGCAAAGGTGGGTTGTCCGTCCAGCTGCTCCATGACTCGTCCCACGGTTTCGCCGGCTGCCTCGAACGCATCGGGGTGCTCCGACAATGCCATCGCAAAAGACTCGCTGTTTTGTTGCCGTTCCACTCTTTCAAACTTAGCCTGATTTTGCCAGTTAGAGACATTTGAAGGCATAATGTTAGGTGGTGCCCCCCGTCATCTTTCGCATTGTCATTCCTGCCGCCCTGCTGGCTGTGGCTCTGGTGGCTTGGTATATGGAGTCCGCCACCGAGCCCGACGGCGCTGCTCAGCCAGCCGCGCCAGCGCAGGTGCCCGCTGCTAGCCCGACCGGTTTGGACGATGCTTCGGGCGACAGCTTGGGCGACGGCACCACGCCGCTGGACGCCGACACTTCCGCCGCCGGGTCGGGTGCTGCCAACATTTTGGATACCATCACGCAGCTGGGCGGGCCGGAGGTTGCAGAGCTGGCTGGCCGACTGCGAGTTGCATTGGATGGCTTGCCGGACGGGACGAAGAGCTGCATGGTGGTGCGACAACGAGACGCGGGCGGAGGCGAAAGCAGCGGCACGAGCCAGAGCGACAGCCGACCGACCTTGGGGACAGTGTTCGAGCACAACCCGCAGCTGTCGCTGGTGCCGGCTTCCAACCAAAAGATCATCACCGCTGCGGCCGCGCTGTTGTCGCTGGGGCCGGACTATCGTCTGAGCACCCGGGTGCTGGCGTCCCAGCCGCTGTCGGATGGTGTGATCTTCGGCGACCTGTATCTGGTGGGCGGAGGCGACCCGCTGCTCTACACCGCCGATTACGTGGCGACTTTCACCCAGCCTCCCGCGGCGCACACGATGGCAGAGGAGCTGGCGCAACAGCTCCACGACCGGGGGTTGCGCCTGGTGAATGGCAGCATCGTGGGGGTGGAGACCCGCTATGACAGCCGCCGCCAGGCCTCAGATGCTGCCGCCAATTTTTTTGTGGGGCCGCTCAGTGCGCTGCTGATCAATGACGGCTATCTGAACTACACTGCCCGCCGGGATCTGGGCGAGGTTCCCGTTGCGGCGGCCGACCCGGCACAGCAGAGCGCGTCGCTGTTTGACGACCTGCTGGAAAATCTGGAGGTGGTCATCACGGGGCGGCCTCGCTCGGCGGGCGTGGCTGATGATCTGGGGGGATACATTGAACTGGCGCGCATTGACTCGGCGCCGCTGTCGGAGCTGATGGAGTCGTTGCTGGCTGACAGCGACAACACTTCGGCTGAGCTGTTACTCAAGGAGATTGCGGTATACAACAATTATCTGGATGCCCGCGCTGAGCCGGATGTTGAGGTTGCTCCGGATATTGAGGCCGAGCCGGATGCTAGTGCCGAGTCAGATACCCAGACCGAACAGGGTGCCCGTGTCGATGTTGCCTATCAGACACCCCAGGAGCAGGAGCCACCGCAGGATACCGCGCCAACAGAAACCACCGCGCCCGACGACACGACCGCGCCTGACGCGCCCGACGACACGGACGCGCCTGACGCGCCTGCCCCAACTGTGACCACCGCGCCAGATGACGCCGCGTCCGAGCCAGCACCAACTGAGACCACCGCGCCGGCCGCGCCTGACGACACTGCGCCTGATGACGCTGCGCCTGACGACACCACCCCAACCACAACCACCGAACCCGAGCGCATCATTCCCCAAACCGAAGACCCAGACGAGAACCCGCTGGCCACCCAACCCGGCAGCACCCAACTGGGCGCGCAATACGTGGGCGAGATCCTGTCAGCCAACGGCATCAGCAGTTGGGTCGGAACCCCCAGGGACGGCTCCGGTCTGGATCGCGGCAACCTGCTGAGCTGCCAGGTCATAGCAGATGTGCTGGACACATTCGGGCCCGACTCCAACTTGGCATCCGCCATGGCCATCGCCGGACGCACTGGCACACTGTCGCAACGTTTCACCGACACACCCCTGGACGGACGACTGCTCGCCAAGACCGGCTCGTTGCCTGGCGTGGTCGCTCTGTCGGGCTTCATCCCGGGCCACCAGCAGTCCACCCAACAGTCCACCCAGCAGTCCCAACAGCAGCAATCCCTGAGTTTTGCCCTGCTGATAAATTACGACCAGGCACAGGCAACAACTGCCCAGATGGAAGCAGCCACACAAGAAATAGCGCTGCTGTTGCAGCAATATCTTGACGGCTGAATTGAGAGCTGAATCTCTGATTTGTTTGGCGGGCGGCTAATCTGAAGTTAATGGATTCTCCGTCTTCTCAATCCGATTCCCAATCCGAGTCAGGCCCCTTCAGCTTCAAGGACTTGTTCTCAGGCGACAAGGGTTCCCCCTTCGCCGCCCTGCACACCACCCGTCTGGGCGAAGAGTTCGGCCTGCTGCTGCGCGAATATTTCAGACAGCAGACCGTCCAGCCACTGCGCGCCCTGTTGCGCTGGCTGATCTTCGGCCTGGCCGGGGCTGTGTTCTTGCTGAGCGGACTAGCCATGCTCGCGCTGGCGGGCTTGCGCGCCATCCAATCTGAGACGGGATCCACCTTCACGGGCAACCTCAGCTGGCTGCCGTATCTGATCACCACCGGGGGGCTGCTGTTGCTGATGCTGGTCGCCGCCCTGGCCATGTCGAAAAAACCCAGCGGTCTGCCAAAGGAGCAACGCAAGGAGCAACGCAAATCATGAACCTGTCCAGCAAAACTCGCGCCCAGAATGGCAGCGACGCCAAGGGCGCCGGCAGCCAAGCCGATGACAGCAAGTCTTCCGACAGCGAGGCCGAAGCCGACCTGTCCCAGGAGATCACCCGCGAGGATCTGGCCTCCAAGCTGACCGAGCTGCGCGACAGCATGCCCTATCTCGGACAGGAGGACTCCACCCTGTCGGAAGGCACCATCAAGATGCTGGCCGCGGGGTTGGGCTTGGCGGCGGCATATTTCTATGGCTGGCGCCGGGGCCGCCGCAACACCGCGGTCATCCAAGTCAAGCGCACCAACCTGATCAAGTGAAACCCGGTCAAGTGAAAGTCAAGCTGCGCAACCCTAACCGTGTCGTTGAGCTGTCGGGCCCAATGCGGGTGTCCGTCCTGCTGAAGAAACTGGACATCGCCCCCGAGACCGTGCTGGTCATCCAAGACGGCACCCTGCTGCCCGATGACGTGCTGCTGGACGACCAGTCAGACGTGGAGATCCGCCCGGTCATCTCAGGCGGGTCCGGGGCAGCCACGCAGTCGGCCAGCAAGTGCCGCGTCTGCCGAGCCCCCGGCGTCATCAAGCTGCGCCGCCACAATGCCCACTTCTGCAAGCAGCATTTTCTGCGTCTGTGCCGCGACCAGACGGCCAAGGCCATTGGCGAACACGACATGGCCAGCCCCGGAGACAAGCTGCTGATCGCGGTTTCGGGCGGCAAGGATTCACTGGCGCTGTGGGACATTCTGTTGGACTTGGGCTATCAGGTTGACGGGCTCTACATCGGCTTGGGCATCGGCGAATACAGCGACCACTCCAAAAGCTATGCCGAGGCCTACGCCGCCTCCCGCAGCCAGCACCTGGAGATCGTGGAGCTTTCGGCCGACTATGACTTTGACGTGCCGTCGGCCGCCAAGCAGACCAGACGGCCGCCCTGCTCGGCCTGCGGTCTGTCCAAGCGCCACATTTTTGACGAGGCTTCCAACCGGGGCGGCTATGACGCGCTGGTGACCGGCCACAACCTGGACGACGAAGCCAGCGTGTTGATGGGTAACGTCTTGCGTTGGCAGAGTCAGTATCTCATCCGCCAGCATCCGGTGCTGCCCGCCCGCGGCGGCTTCCCCAAAAAGATTAAGCCGCTGGTGCGCCTGACGGAACGTGAGACGGCCGCCTATTGCGTGCTGGCGGACATCGACTATATTGTCGAGGAGTGCCCCATGGCCGCGGG
>CAZERQ010000178.1:0-8305 GCA_964514465.1 uncultured Acidimicrobiales bacterium | reverse complement strand
CTT
The DNA here is from genome assembly GCA_964514465.1 of uncultured Acidimicrobiales bacterium. Taxonomy (GTDB): domain Bacteria; phylum Actinomycetota; class Acidimicrobiia; order Acidimicrobiales; family Hopanoidiivorantaceae; genus Hopanoidiivorans. Next base: position 8,302 of record CAZERQ010000178.1, on the reverse strand, counting down.
GAGGACAAGGTCGTCATCGTCTCGGGCATCGGCCCGGGCATGGGGCGCGACATCTCGTTGTTGTGCGCCGAGCACGGGGCGCGCATCGTGTTGGCGTCGCGCACGCCCGAACGTCTGGAGGAAGTCGCCGAGGAAGTGCGCGGGCTGGGACGCCAGGCGCTGTGCGTGCCCACCGACGTCACCGACCCGCAACAGTGCCAGGCGCTGGCGGACGCGGCGGTGGCCGAATTCGGAAGCATTGACGTGCTGGTGAACAACGCCTTTTCGCAGCCGCCGTTCGAGCGCCTGGAGGATCTGCCGCTTGAGAGCTGGCACAACAGCGTGGCGTTCAACTGCACCGCGGCGCTTCAGCTCACCCAGGCTGTGCTGCCCCAGATGAAACAGCAGCAGTCGGGGTCGGTGGTGATGATCAACACCATGTCCATCCGCCGGGCCGAGCCGTTCTTCGGCGCCTATGCCGCGGCCAAGTCCGCGCTGTTCTCTTTGGCGCGCACCCTGGCGACCGAGATGGGCCCGCACGGAATCAGGGTCAACAGCGTTGCGCCGGGATATATCTGGGGGCCGTCGGTGCGCTGGTATTTTGAGACGCAGGCCGAGCAGCGCAACCTGACGTTTGAGGAGGTGCAAAGCGAAGTCACCGACCAGCTGGCCCTGCGGCGCATACCCGACTCGCGGGAGATTTCAGGTGCGGTGGTGTTCTTGGCGTCCGACCTGTCGGCAGCGGTTACCGGACACACCATCGACGCCAACGGCGGCCACTATATGCATTTTTAGGTTTGGGGCCCCGTCCGGCCGCGCGCCCGCGGCTAGGCAGCCTGGTCCAGTCCGAAAGCCGAATGCAGCGCCAGCACCGCCTTCTCCATATCGCCCTCGGCGACCACGCAGCTGATGCGGATAGCAGACGTGGTGATCATGTCAATGTTGATTTGGTTGTCGGCCAGCACCTCAAACATCTGGGCCGCCACGCCGGGATGCGATTTCATCTGCGCACCGATCAGGCTCACCCGGGCGATGTCGCGGTTGGCAGTCACGCCCTTGCCGCCGATGTCGTCCATCACCGCTTCCATGCTGGCCACGCCGGAGTCCAAGTCGGCTTTGGGCAGCGTGAAGGAGATGTCGGTCACGCCTTCCTCGGAGACGTTTTGGACGATCATGTCGATGTTCAAATTGAGGTCGGCGATGCGCCGGAACACCTTGGCCGCCACGCCCGGTCGGTCGGGCACCGCCAGCAAGGTGACCTTGGCTTCGCTGTCGTCGTGGGTTACGGCTGAGATGATGGGACGTTCCATGGTGGGGGTCTCCTGTGATTTGGGGTCGGGGTTGGGGTCAGGGTTGGAGTCGGGGTCGGGGTCAGCGTCGGCGCCAGGCGCCAGTTCCTTGACGATGGTGCCCGGCTCCCAGGTGAAAGCCGAGCGGATGTGCAGCGCCATATTATAGGTGCGCGCCACCAGCACCGAGCGCATGGCCGGCTTGGGGCAGCCCGTGGCAGTCATCTCCAGCATCTCGTCAAACGAAATCTCGGCTATGCGGCGGGCGTGGGGCACCAGCCGGGGGTCGGCCGTGAACACACCCGACACATCGGTATATAGCTCACACAGCTCGGCGCCGATGGCGTGCGCCAGGGCGACCGCAGTGGTGTCCGATCCGCCCCGTCCCAGAAACGTCACATCGCCGGCGCCGGACACGCCCTGGGCCCCGGCCACCACGGGAATGATGCCTTCATCGATGGCCTGGCGGATGCGCTGGGGCTGTATCTCCTGGATGCGGGCGTCCTGGTGGATTTCGTCGGTGATGAACCCGGCCTGGCTGCCGGTGAATGACTTGGCCGCCAGCCCCAGCTCGCCCAAAGCCATGCAGATCAGGGCGATGGCCTTGCGCTCGCCGGCGGTGATGAGCATGTCCATCTCGCGGCCGGCCCGTTGGCTGGTGACCTGGGCGGCCAGGCTGTATAGCTCGTCGGTCTCTTTGCCCATGGCGCTGACCACCACCACCGGAAAGTCGCTGCGGCGATGCGTGAAGGCGATGTGGCTGGCCACTTCCTTGATGCGCCCGGCGTCGCCCACGGCCGTGCCGCCGAATTTTTGAACAATAACTGCCACTGCATTAAGGCTAGCTATTGGGGTCGGTTTTTTGTGGGGCGTGGCAGTTTTTCAACTTTTAGCTAAAATTCTTTTGTTGTGAATAATGGTAACACGAACGACACCGCCGCCACCGGCCAGCCCGGTCAGTCCGGCCAGTCCAGTCAGTCCAAGCAGTCCAAGCAGTCGGCCCAGTTGAGCGGCAAGGCAGCCAAGCGAGCGCGCCAGAAAGCCGGGCGCCAACTCAGACGCCAGGCCGAACAGGAGTTGGCCGCCCGCATAAAGCGCAAGCGCACCATCAGGAACTGGAGCATTTTCGGCGGCGTGGTGGTGGTGCTGCTGCTGGCGTGGTATGTCGTGATCCCCTTGTTCCAGGGCGATGACGATGACACGGCTGATGTGGTCATCGGCGACAGCGACACCCCGACCACGACAACTTCGCCAGACGACCAGACGCCGTCTGACCCGTCCGAGCCGTCCAACATTGCCAACATTGCCGACGCCACGACGGCCGACTACACCCCCTATGCCGACAGCGACTACGGCACCACCCCGTGCCCCACGCAAAAGCCCGCCACTCCAACGCTGAACTTCGCCGACTCCTTTGCCAACTGCCTGCTGCCGAACACGCAATACACCGCCACCTTCGTCACCTCGCTGGGCGACATCATCGTTGACCTTGATTCGCAAAACACGCCCGGCACCGCCAACAACTTCGTCTCGCTGGCGCAAAGCGGATATTATGACGGCACCCTGCTGCACCGCACCGACCCCAGCATCGGCATCATCCAGGGCGGATCGCCAACCACCAACTCGGCCGCCGACCCCGGCCCCGGCTACACCATAAAAGACGAGGGCACCGGCTTCAACTATCACCCCGGGATGCTGGTGATGGCTCGCAGTGCCGGGCCCGACAGCGCGGGCGCGCAGTTCTTCTTTGCGGTCAATGAGCAGACGGCTGCGCTGGACGGACAGGGCACCTATGTGGTGTTTGGCGATACTATTGCCGGACAGGATGTGCTGGAGGCGATCTTGGCCAGCCACCAGGACGACCCCACTTCTGATCTGGGTGGCGCGCCGAACCCGCCGGTTGAGCTTTTGTCGTTGGAGATCAGCTCGAGAGATGCGACGGCTGACGCGACAGATGAGCCTGACGACGCGGTTGCGACCACCACCGCGCCGGACGCCGCCACAACCACCACCGCGCCGGACGCCGCCACGACCACCACCGCGCCAGCTACGACCGCCGCCGAGCCGCCCGTCGAAACCACAACCACCACCGCTCCTGAACCGTCCGACACCACCGTCCCATCAACAACCGTCCCGTCAACAACCACTGTCCCACCCACAACCACCATCGAGGAAATAATGCTACCCAACTACACCCCCTACACCGACAGCGACTACGGCACCACCCCATGCCCGCAGGAGAAGCCCGCCAGCCCAACACTTGAGTTCGCCGACTCCTTTGCCAACTGCCTGCAGCCAGGAGCGCAATACACCGCCACCTTCGCCACCTCGCTGGGCAACTTCACGGTGGCCCTCGACACGCAGAACACCCCCGGCACCGCCAACAACTTTGCCTCGCTGGCGCAAAGCGGCTATTACGACGGCACCCTGCTGCACCGCACCGACCCCAGCATCGGCATCATCCAGGGCGGATCGCCAACCACCAACTCGGCCGCCGACCCCGGCCCCGGCTACACCATCTTGGACGAAGGCACCGGCTTCAGCTATCGTCCGGGGATGATTGTCATGGCCCGAACCGGGGCGCCCAACAGCGCCGGCGCGCAGTTCTTCTTTGCGGTCAATGAGCAGACGGCGTTGCTGGACGGGCAGGGAGTCTATGTTGTGTTCGGCGAGACCATCTCGGGCTTGGACGTGTTGGAAGCGATCCTGGCCAGCCACCAGGACGACCCCGCCAACCCGCTGGGCGGATCGCCCAACCCGCCGGTCGTGCTGGTGTCGGTGGAGATTAGCCAGAGCTAGCCGCCGGGGTTGGCGCACGCTGCAGGCCCCGCCCTGCAAACCCCACGCCGCAAACCCCACGCCGCAAACCCCGCCCCGCAAATCAACCGCAGTTAGCCGCGCCGCAAAAATATCTGTGCCAGTGGGTCTTGGGCTTTAGGTTCCAGAATCTGGCTGTGGGCGAAGCAGTGTTGGGGGCTGTGTGGCGATTGACCCACAGTACCGTCATGTCGTTGCGCCACAGCCGCAAGGTGATGTCGGGGTTGATGTCGCCGCCGCGCCCGCCGCGCCTTTCGACCACTCCCCCGCCACGACCGCGCCGCGCAGCCGTGACCGCCTCGGGTTCGCAGAACAACAGCTGACCCCCGGGCGCCAACAGCTGCTTGACCTGGCCGACAAATCCGTCGAAATCACGACACACAGCCAGCGCGCCGACAGAGATAATATAGTCAAAGTCGCCGTCGCCGCCAGAGCCACTGTCCACCTCGCCGCTGAGCGCATCCGTGCTGATCTCCAAAATCTTGCCGCTGGCCCGCTGGCGCAACTCGGAGATGCTGTCGTGCAAAGACAGGGGCAGCACCAGGGTCTTGCCGATTCCATTCCCCGGCTCGGGCCCATTCCCCGTCTCGGGCAGATACGACAGCAGCTTGTCGGCATTTTCTTGTGTCTGGCTCACTCATTATAATTTATATTTCATTGCTCGCATTACCGACAATTATGCTGCCGTCCACCCCGTCCAGTTCGCCCACCCCGCGTAATCCACCCATAGAACCACCCCCGTCCCGCTGGGAGTTCCCGTCCACCGAAAATCTGGACTCCGACTTCGTGGGTGTGGGCGGCGACCTCCACCCGGGCACCCTGCTGGAAGCCTACCGCCGCGGCATCTTCGCCATGCCCGTCAGTCTGGGAAAGAAGGCAGCCGAGCAGCCGCCCGCTAAAACGCCCTCACCCAAAAGCCACCCGCAACTCACGCTCGGCTGGTGGTCGCCCAACCCCCGCGGAGTGCTCGTCCCCAAAGACATCCACCTGAGCCGATCCCTCAAGCGATCCCGGCGCCGCTTCAAGGTCACCGTGGATCTGGAATTCGAAGCGGTGGTGGCAGGCTGCCGGGCGGCGCACTCAAAAGGGGTCTGGCTCACTCCCGAAATGCAGCAGGCCTACAAATCGCTGTTCGATCTGGGCTGGGCGCACAGCATCGAAGTGTGGGAGCCGCAGGGCCAGTTAGTGGGCGGACTATTCGGCATCGCCATCGGTCAGTTGTTCACGGGCGAGTCGATGTTCTCGGCGGCGACCGATGCGTCCAAGACGGCGATGGCGGCTTTGGCCGAGTCCATGTCCGACCAGCCCGGCTCGTTGATTGACGTGCAATGGCAAACCCGACACCTGAAGTCGTTGGGAGTCACGGAAATCTCCAGGGCCGACTATGAAGCCAGGATTGCGGAGTTGGTCAAACTGCCCCCGCTCAAGTTATTCTGTCAGCCAACTCAATCCTGAACCGCGCCCGCCCCCAACCCGCGCTCAATCCTGAGCCACCGGCGCCGTGCCGGCCTGTCCGCAGCTCATGGCTCCGTCCACCGCAACCAGCTGGCCCGACACATAGCGGGCATCGTCTGACATCAAAAACGACACCACATCGGCAATCACCTCCGGCTCGCCGACCTCACGCATGGGAATCATCTGGGCCCGGATGTCTCGCATCTCGCCCTCATAGTTGGGCGCGGTGCTCTCGGTGACGATCATGCCGGGCGCCACCGAGTTGGCCCGGATGCCTTCGGGGGCGAACTCCAGGGCGGTCTGTCGGGTGATGGTTTCGATGGCCGACTTGGAAGCGGGATAGATGCCCACGCCGCTGGCACTCATCAGCGAAGCCACCGAGGAAAAATTGACGATGGAGCCGCGGCCGTGCTTTTGCATCAGGGGAATGACGGCCTGCGAACACCAAATCGTGCCCAACAGGTTGACGCTGAGGACGTCCAGGGCGTCCTGCTCGGTGATGCCCAACAGACCCGAATAGCGCCAGATGCCGGCGTTGTTGACCAACCCCGCCACGTCGGATGTGCGACCGGCGATCTCTTGTGCCATGTCCATGACTGCGCTGCGGTCGGACACATCGCACACGATGGCATAGCCGTCGGTTTCGCTGGCGGTGCGCTGGGCAGTCTCCAGATTTTTGTCGACCGCAATGATGTCCCAGCCGTCGGCGCGTAGCCGGTTTGAAATCGCTCGGCCCAATCCCTGGCCTGCTCCTGTTATTATCGCTGTTGCCATTGAACCAGTTTAGCCGACTGGTGCGGCACGCGCCCGCGCCCGGGAGCACCTGTCCTTGCCCGAGATCACCCGTCCCTACCCAGCCGCGCCGCGCCCCGTCCGCGCCGTGCCCCAGCCGCGCCGTGCCCCGTCCGCGTGGTTCTTGCCGCTACCCGCACACAAGCCTAATCGCGAAATTTCTGCAAGTTTTGCGGTCTAATCGCCAAATTTATGCAACTTTGTTAGCTAATGGCGCATTATACTAAACTTATGGCAAGATCTCCGCTCTGGCCAACAGGCCCCGGAACAGTTTTCTTTGACGACGCAGCTTCGCACACAACCCTGGGCAAAGCAGTCGCGGCAGGCAAAATCCGCCGGCTCGCCCCCAGGGTCTTTACCGCCGACCTGTCTGCGACACCAGAAAATCTGATTCACAGGAACTGGGCCCAGATTGCCCACCACCTTGTCCCCGGGGCTGTCATCGTGGACCGCTCAGCTGCCCGCCCCGAGGCAATCACCCGAGACAACCTGTTGACCCTGGCAGCCGAAACATCGAGGCGCCAAATCAAACTGCCTGGCCTTGAGGTAAGAATTCGCCAGGGCAAGCGACAGCCGGGCGACACCCTCTTTGCCCAGGGTTTGCTCATGTCCGGCAATTCCCGAATCCTGCTGGACAACCTAAGGGTCACGAGAAGCCACGGCAACAAGACAGCCAACACGCTGACACTCGAAGAACTGGAAGACTGGCTGGTCGCCAAGGCCATCGCCTGGGATGCTCAGCGGATTCAACGACTCAAGTCGGATGCGCTGGAGTTGGCCAGACAGCATTACGCACCCAGGCACTTGGCTCAAGTCGAAACGCTCTTGGGACGACTTGACGGACAGCTGCAGCCACGCCGTCAGTCCAGCGACTTCTTCAAGGCACACCTTAAGGGCGAAGCCTGGGACACCAGGGTGGTGGCGATCCTTGAGACCGCGGCCCGAACTTTGCCGGCCAATCTGGCCCTGGAACAGGTGCAGACCCAGGAACAGGTGCCGGCTCAGGAAGCTCCCGAGCACGCTGAGGCGCTGGCGTTTTACGAAAGCTATTTCTCCAACTTCATTGAAGGCACCGAATTCACGCTTCCCCAGGCGCGCCAGATCATTGAAACCCAGACTCCACCACCCGAACGTCCCGCCGACGGGCACGACATCTTGGGGACATATAGCTGCATCGCCGACCCGGAGCTTCGCGCCAAGACATCCACCGAGCCGGACGAACTGGTTGCCCTGCTCCAACAGCGCTATAGCCAGATCATGCGAGGTCGCCCCGAGCTACGGCCGGACAAGTGGAAGACCGCGAACAACCAGATTGGCGGCTATGTCTTTGTCGCCCCGCAGCTTGTGGAGGGCACCTTGCGCAAAGGGCTGTCGCTGCTGGCTTCACTGGAGGAAGGCATCCAGCGGGCGCTGTTTATGCTGCTGGTGGTCAGCGAAGTGCACCCGTTCGCTGACGGCAACGGCCGAGCGGCCAGGCTGATGATGAATGCCGAGCTGAGCCATGCGGGGGCTTGCCGGATTATTGTCCCCAACATTTTCCGCTCAGAATACATCGCTGGCCTCAGGCGGTTTTCTGCCCACGATGGTGACACGACTGCGCTGGTGCGGGTGATGGATTTCGCCTGGCGCTGGACTGCTTCGATGCCCTGGGGTGACCCAAATGTTGCCGAAGCTGCCGTGGTCGCGACCAACGCCCTGATGGATCCACAGGAAGCCCTGGACTCAGGCAAACGTTTGGAGTTGCCCTGACGGATTGGGTGGGCCGCACGGCTGGAGCCGGACAGTTGGCAGGGCCGACTAACGACCACCCACAGCTAGCCGGATAATTTGCTGGCCGCTGCGGTGTCCAATATGACTGTGGCGCGAGAATGCAACCTGACGGCCGAAGCCGGCACCCGGGGGGTAATCTCCCCCTCAAGAGCTTGCTGGACTGGAGCAGCCTTGTGGCTCCCGAAAGCCAGAAGCAAGAG
>CAZERQ010000177.1:0-2303 GCA_964514465.1 uncultured Acidimicrobiales bacterium | reverse complement strand
TCGGGGGCGCTGCAAAGCATCTCCAACCAGTATGCCGCCATGCCCAGCATGCATTTCGCCTGGGCGCTGTGGAGCACGATCGTGATCTATCCCCGGGTGCGGCGCTGGCTGCCGAAGCTGTTGATGATGCTGTATCCGTGGGCGACCTTGTTTTCGATTGTGGTGACGGCCAACCATTTCTGGCTGGACGCTGCGGGCGGGGCGGGGGCGGTTTTGTTGGCGTATTTTGCGGGGACGTATGCGCATCGCCGCTGGGCTCGGTTCATGGAGCGGTCGCCGCTGGCGCGGGATTCTTTGTCGCCGCCGCCGTTGCGCTAGGCTATGACCATGCTGCTCCAAGACATACGCCAACCCAGCGACCTGAGCGGCCTCAGCTTCGCCGAGCTCGACATCCTGGCCGCCGAAATCCGTGAGTTCATCGTGGAGAAGGTGTCGGCCGCGGGCGGGCATCTGGGGCCGAACCTGGGCGTGGTGGAGCTGACCATCGCCATCCATCGGGCGTTCAACTCGCCCCACGATGCGATTTTGTGGGACACGGGCCATCAGGCATATGTCCATAAGATCCTCACCGGGCGGGCCAGCCAGTTCGACCAGCTGCGCAAGGGCGGCGGCCTGTCGGGTTATCCGTCCCGTGAGGAGTCGGCGCACGACTGGATTGAGAACAGCCACGCCTCCACCAGCTTGAGTTATGCGCACGGGCTGGCCACGGCTTTTGAGACGGCTGCGGCTCAGGGTGGCAGGCGGCGCCGGGTGGTGGCGGTCATCGGCGACGGGGCCATGACCGGCGGGCTGGCGTTTGAGGGGCTGAACAATCTGGGGCACTCGGATTGTCCGGTGGTGATTGTGCTGAACGACAACGGCCGGTCATATGCGCCCACGGTGTCCAAGCTGGGCGAGAGCCTGGCGCGGCTGCGCATCAATCCGCATTATCTGCGCCAGCAGGAGCGGGCCGAGCGGTTCATCCGGGGTCTGCCTCTGGTGGGCGCGCAGCTGGAGCGGACGGTGGATGCGGTCAAGGCGGGGGTGCGTGAGATGTGGGAGCCGATGACTTTCTTTGAGCATTTGGGGGTGAGCTACACGGGGCCGTTTGACGGGCACGACATCGAGGGCATGGTGAGGGCGCTGGAGCATGCCGCCATGCTGGGCGAGCCGGTGGTGGTGCACGCCATGACCGAGAAGGGACGGGGCTATGCGCCGGCCGAGAACGATCCCATCAAGCGGATGCACGACACTTCGGAGCTCAAGCCCGGCAGCTATACCCAGGCGTTTGCGGAGACATTGGTGAAGGTGGGCGAGCGGCGCGACGATGTGGTGGCGATTACGGCGGCCATGCCGGACTCGACCGGACTGTTGCAGTTTGCCGAGCGGTTTCCCGAGCGGTGCCTGGACGTGGGGATTGCCGAGCAGCACGCGGTGGCCAGTGCGGCGGGGATGGCCATGGGCGGGCTGCGGCCGGTGGTGGCGGTTTATTCGACATTTTTGACGCGGGCGATTGACCAGGTCAACTTGGACGTTGGGCTGTTGCGGCTGCCGGTTGTGCTTGCGCTGGATCGGGCGGGGATCACGGGCGATGACGGGCCGTCGCATCACGGGGTGCTGGACATGGTGTTGTTGACCAAGGTGCCGGGCATGACGTTGTTTGCGCCGTCGTCATACCAGGAGTTGCAGGTGATGCTGGAGGAGGCGTTTGACATTAAGGATGGGCCGGTGGCGATTCGGTGGTCCAAGACCGCGGCACCACAGGTCGGGGAGCATGAGGTTGGGTCGGGGTTGCGGGGTCGGCGTGTGCGCGAGGCCAGCCTTGCCCCCAAGCCCACTCCCCAGCGCGAAACCAGCCTTGCCCCCCAGAGCGAAACCAGTTCCACCTCCCAGAGCGCGAGCGTGTGCCTGCTGGCGGTGGGCAAGATGCTGGCCGCGGCAGAAGAGGCAGGGGAGCAACTGGCAGAGCGGGGCGTGCCGGTTTCGGTATGGGATGTGCGAGTGGTGACGCCCACCGACCCAGAGATGATCGCCGATGCCGCCCGGCATGATATGGTGATTACAGTTGAGGACGGCCTGGTGACCGGTGGCGCAGGAGAGCACATTGCCCGCCAGGTGAGAGAGTTTTGTGATGAACAGGCGAACCCACCAGAGACCCGGCAGGCAACCCCGCAAATCCGCACCCTGGGCGTGCCCGCCAACTACATCCCCCAAGGTAGCGCCGACGACATCCTGTCAGGCCTTGGCCTAGACGCCAAGGGCATCGTGGGTGCTGTGAATGATTGTCTGTCGGCTAAGTGACACCGACACACCATAGACCAATG
>CAZERQ010000176.1:0-3910 GCA_964514465.1 uncultured Acidimicrobiales bacterium | reverse complement strand
GCGCGCAGTGCCGCTTCGCTGGCGATGTTGAGTATCACGCCGCCCTCGGGCTGGGCGTTCATGGTGGGTTGGACGGCCTGGGCGAACATTATGGGTGCCAGCAGGTTCAGCGCCACCACCCGCTCGTTGAAGCGCGCCGACGCCTCAGCCGATGCCGCGGGCGGAGCGCCGCCGGCGTTGTTGACCAACACGTCTATGCGCTGGTGCGCCGCCAAAGTCCGCTCGACCACTTGCTGGATGTCGTCGGGTTGGCGCACATCGGCCGCCACGAACATAGCCTGGGCCTCGCCGGCAGACGGCAACTCGTCTGGTTCCTTGCGGGCGCACACCACCACATTGGCGCCGGCACCCAGGAATGCCTGTGCGATTCCCTTGCCCAAGCCTTTGGTGCCGCCGGTGACGATGACGCTGGCGCCGGTGAAGTCAAGGTCGGGCGCGGCAAGCGCGTCGGCCGCGGTCGGGTTCGCTCGCTTGGCAGAGTTGTGAGCCATTGACATTATGCTAGCCTTTCAATAAGTGGAAGTTCAGCGGGAAATACCATCCATGTCGCCGCCGTCGGCGGTGGCCATAGGCGTCTTTGACGGGGTTCATCTGGGCCACCAGGAGATACTGGCCAAGGTAACCGGCCAGGCCACCCAGGACTACCTGCTCTCAACGGTGCTGACCTTCGAACCGCACCCGGCGTTTTTGCTGCGCCCCGAAAGCGCCCCGCAGCTGCTCACCGACCTGCCCCGCAAGCTGTCGCTGTTCGAGCAGTGCGGCATCGAGCGAACGGTGGTGCTGGAGTTCAACGAACAGGTCGCACAGATCTCGCCCGAGAGCTTCGTCCAGGATTTTCTGGTGGACTCGCTGAACGCCAAGGCCATCATCGTGGGCGAGGATTTCCACTTCGGCAACAGCCGGGCCGGCACGGTCGACACCCTACGACAGGAGAGCGCAGCCCACGGCTTTGAGGTGGAGGCGGTGGGGCTATACAGCCTGCCGTCTGCGCCCGAGCCGATTTCGTCCACCGCCATCAGGCGCGCCCTGGCCGGCGGCCGTGTCAGCGAGGTGGCCAAGATGCTGGGCCGGCCATATGCCATCGAGGGCGAAGTGGTGGAGGGCGACAAGCGCGGGCGCACCATCGGTTTCCCCACGGCCAATCTGCCGGTGTCGCACGACCGGGCTTGGCCTGCAGACGGGGTGTATGCCGGCTGGTTCACCGACGAAGGACAGATCAGACGTCCCTGCGCCATCAACATCGGGCGCCGTCCGACCTTCTATCGCCACGCCGAGCACTCCACACTGGAGGCGCATGTGCTGGATTTTGACGGAGACCTATACGGCCAGGTCGTGGAGGTCGAGTTCGCGGACTTCCTGCGCAGCGAGAGGCGCTTCGGTGGCGTGGATGAACTGAAGGAACAGCTGGCCAAGGACATATTGAAATGCCGAGTAATACTGGGACTGACCTAGCCGCGGCCGGCGTTGGCTCCGGTGCCGGCGCTGGCCCCAACCCGGCGATGCTGCCGACCGTGGGAACGCCCACCCTGATTTTACTGCGACACGGCCGCACGGTGCTGAACGACCAGAACAAGCTGCAAGGCGTAACCGATCCGGCGCTGGACGAACACGGCCAGGAGCAGTCGCACAAGGTGGGCCGCTTCATCCGCCATTTCTATCACGTGGACAGAGTTGTGTCGTCGCCGCTCAAGCGGACGATGCAAACCATCCAGCACGCCGGCTTCGACCAACTGCCGATGTCGCAGGACGCCCGCTTCGCCGAGATCAACTATGGCGAGTGGGAAGGCGAGCCGGTCATGGAGCGGGCCGAGCTGCTGATCGAGAAATGGAGCACCGACCCCGACTTCACACCTCCGGGCGGGGAGTCCATCGCTTCCTTGTTCAGGCGGGTTGGCCAGGCCTGCGAGGATCTGATGGACAGCCACCAGGAGAGCACCGTGCTGGTGTGTTCGCACGCCACGCCCATCAAGGCGGCCATCATCTGGGCGCTGGGCGGCGAGCCGACCATGGTCACCCGGATCCATTCTCATCCGGCGTCCATTTCGGTCATCGCCCAGACCGACTTCGGCAAGGTGCTGGTGGGCTACAACGAACGACCCCAGGCCTAGTGGCGTGACGGCAACAGGCATCGCCCTGGTCTCAGCCGGCATGGCGGCCTGGGCGACAGGCGCAATCTGGGTGTCGGTCATCGACCTGCGCACCAAGCTCTTGCCCAAAAAGATCATCTGGCCCACGGGCGCGGCGGTGCTGGTGCTGCATGCGGCCGCGGCGCTGACAGAAGGCGAACCCGTGCGGATCCTGAGCGTGGCGCTGGCAGGGGCATCGTGCGGCGCCATATTCTTCATCATCTACTACATCTATCCCCAGGGCATGGGCTTCGGCGATGTCCGTCTGGTCACCATCAACGGCCTGGCGGTCGGCTGGTTCGGCATCGGCGCGGCCTGGCTGGGTCTGGTGCTGGGGTTCGTGCTGGCATTTCCGCTGTCGGTCTGGTTTTTGCTCAGGCACGGGGTGCGCGAGGGGCTGCGGGTGGAGTCGCCGTTCGGCCCGTTTCTGGTGGCCGGGGCTGGCTTGGCGGCGCTGCTGGAGGCGACGGGGGCAACGAATCTGCCGTGAAAAGGGAAGGCGCGCAAATCACGGGCGCACCGCAAATCACACACGCAACCCCAAAATCCGCGCTAGAATAAAAACACGCTGGCCGGGAATCCAGCAACATATCAAACCTTGAGGCCGACATACCCGTGGGCGAGGCGACCCGGCTGTCCCCACCGGCCACATCAAGGTTCTCTCTAGAGAAAAGGACAATATAATTATGCTGCGTATTCAAACCCGCTTGCCGGAGCGCTACACCACCGCATCAGACGACCAGCTGCACGACTGGATTGGCGCCGCCAAGGCCACCTTGGGCGAGTCGCTGTTCATCCTGGGGCATCACTATCAGCGAGACGAGGTCATGTGCTGGGCCGACGCCCGGGGCGACTCCTTCAAGCTGTCGCAGCTGGCATCCGCCCGCCCGCAGGCCCGCTACATCGTGTTTTGCGGAGTCCACTTCATGGCCGAATCGGCCGACATCTTGACGACCGACGACCAGACCGTCATCTTGCCCGACCTGAACGCCGGCTGTTCCATGGCCGACATGGCCGACCTGGAGGACGTGGAGCAGTGCTGGGAGGAGTTGGAATCGGTGGTTGACATTAGCCGGGTGGTGCCGGTCACCTATATGAACGCAGCCGCCGACCTGAAGGCTTTCGTGGGGCGCAACGGCGGCGCGGTGTGCACGTCAAGCAACGCCGAGGCCGTGCTGCGCTGGGCGCTGGAGCGCGGCGACAAGGTGCTGTTCTTCCCCGACCAGCATCTGGGGCGCAACACCGGCTTTGACCTGGGCTTCGGCCCGGACGACATGAAGCTGTGGAACCCCCGGCGCGAGCTGGGCGGCCTGGAGGAGAAGGACTGCAAGGAGGCGATCTTGCTGTTGTGGAAGGGGCACTGCTCGGTGCATCAGCGGTTCACTCCGCAGCAGGTGGCCGAGTTCCGCGAGCAGCATCCGGGCGGTCTGGTGGTGGTGCACCCCGAATGCGACCACAGCGTGGTGGAGGTGGCCGACAGCACCGGCTCGACAGAGCACATAATTTCATATGTGGCCCAGGCGCCGCCGCAAAGCGTGATCGGGGTGGGCACCGAAATCCATCTGGTCAACCGTCTGAACAACGAGACGCCAGACAAGACGGTGGTGTCGCTGGATCCGCTGGTGTGCCCGTGCGCCACCATGTTCCGCATCGATGCCGCGCATCTGGCGTGGGTGCTGGAAGGTCTGGTGGAGGGCAAGGTGCGCAACCAGATCCAGGTTGCTCCCGAGGTGGCCGGCGAGGCCATGCTGGCGCTGGAGCGGATGCTGGAAATCTGCTGAGGC
>CAZERQ010000175.1:0-4181 GCA_964514465.1 uncultured Acidimicrobiales bacterium | reverse complement strand
GCCCACCAGCCGTCCGCCCAACCACACCGGCACGCCCGACTCCCAGCTGGATTTCCAGAACAGACGACAGCTGTCTCGTCCCTCGGGCACCAGTTGCATGGTGGCAAGATAGTTCTTCATGGGGAATGACGACCGCAGGGTGTATGACATCGAATGCGGCGGCTCCCAGCCCACGACCTCCTCCCGGCTGGCCGACAGACCTCCGATGACCTTGAAAACCCGGACGGCTCCAAGTCCGTTTGGTTCGGGCGCCCCCAGGGTTTCCAGCACGACTTGCTTGCCCGGCATCCATTCGCTCCAGCGCACGTGGTCGGTCATGGTGGCCCACATTATTTCCTGCGGGGCGGACACCTCGGTTGAAAACTCAAAACCCATGCGGCGGGTGGCGGGGTCGGCGACTGGTTGGGTGGCGGGGTCAGCGGCGGGTTGGACGGTAGGGTCGGTAGCGGGTTGGGTGGCGGGTTGGGCGGTGGGGTCGGCCATGTGCTAGATTTTAGTTTGAGTAAACTTCGTCCGTTCACGCCCACTGTCGTCAAACACCAAAACCATGCAAACCCCCGTCCCCATTCTCGAGGGACTCTATTTCACCGAAGGCCCACGCTGGCACGACAACTATCTGTGGTTCAGCGACATGCACGGACATCGGGTGGTGCGGATGCCAGTCAGCCAGTCGCTGGATGCCACCGCCGACATAGCCACCGCCGACACCCTCGCCGAGACCGTGCTGGAGATGGACTTTGACAACCCCTCGGGTCTGGGCTGGCTGCCCGACGGACGGCTGCTGGTGGTGGCCATGGAAAACCAGAAGCTATATCGCCAGGAGCCAGACGGCACCCTGACCCAGCACGCCGACCTGTCGCAGCTGGTGGACGGCGACATCAACGACATGATCGTGGCGGCTGACGGCACGGCTTATGTGGGCCACATGGGATATCGCATCCACGGCGACGCTGATGACTCCGGCGGCACAAGCGGCACTGGCGGCATCGCCCAGCGCAAGTCGGCTGAGACCGTCAGGGTAACGCCGCAAGGCCAGGCCAGCATCGGCGCCGACCAGCTGGAAGCCCCCAACGGCCACATCCTCACGCCCGACCAAAAGACCCTGATCGTGGCCGAAAGCGCCGCCTCACGTCTGACCGCTTTTGACATTGCCCCGGACGGCACCCTGTCTGGCCGCCGGCTGTTCGCGCAGCTGACTCCCGCCACCGAAGAGCTGCGCATCGCCACGCCCGACGGCATCTGTCTGGACGAACAAGGTGCCGTGTGGGTGGCCGATCCCCGAGGCAGACGGGTGCTGCGGGTGCTTGAGGGCGGCCAGATCACCGACCAATATATTTATGGCGATGTCATGCCTGTTGCGTGCGTGCTGGCTGGCGCCGACCGGCGCACGTTATGCATCTGCGTGGCGATCGACTGGAAACGCGAAGTCGTGCGCCGGGCCCCGACCGCCCGCATCTATGCCGTGCGGGTTGATGTGGCCGGTGCCGGCAGTCCATAGGCGGCCACCGACCCCGTCCCCACCCCCGACCAAAACACACCCACACAAAAATGAAATTCAGCTACTGGCTTGACACCTCCAATCCCTGGCAGCACATGCTGGAAATGTCGCAGTTGGCAGAACAACTCGGCTGGGACGGCATCTGGATCCCCGACCATTTTATGCCGCCGCCCGAGGGCTACCCCGAACAGCAAGGCGAGGAGCCGGAGCTGGGCGAAGTGCGCGAAGCCTGGACATTGGCCGCCGCCCTGGCAGCCCAGGTGCCACGCGTGCGCATCGGCCATCTGGTTCTGGGCAACACCTACCGCCATCCAGCCGTGGTGGCCAACATGGCCGCCGGTGCCCAGGAAATCAGCCAGGGCAGGTTCGTGCTGGGCATCGGCGCCGGCTGGCAGGAAAACGAGCATCGGCGCTATGGCATCCATTTCGGCACCACCAAAGAGCGGATCGACAGGTTTGCCGAAGCCTGCCAGCTGATCAGGCTGCTGTTCGACAACCCCAGGGCGACTTTTTCAGGCACGCACTATCAGCTGGACGAGGCGCCCATGATGCCCAAGCCCGAGTCCGCCCCGCCGATCATGATCGGGGCCGAAGGCGAGCGCCGGATGCTGCCGATTGTGGCCAGCCACGCCGACGAATGGAACATGTGGGGCACGCCCGAGGAGGTCGCCCCCAAGATGAAACGGCTAGATGAGTTGTGCGAAGCCCGGGGGCGCGATCCCAAGTCACTTTGGCGCACGGCTGTGTCGCTGCTGTATTGGGCCGACACTGACGAGGAACTGAAACGCCAGCGGGAGCGCATTCCGCCGGGGCGCCCGGCCCTGCTGGGTGATGCCGAGGCGATGCAGTCGCAGGTGGCTGTCTATCAGGACATCGGCGTGGACGAGCTGATCATTCCCGACTTCAACTGGTCGCCCCACGAAACCCCCGAGCTTTTGACTCGCTTCCAGCAGGAGGTCGCCGTCTGACGCTGGCCGTCGCTACGGTCTGGCCCGTGCGTCGCGGGTTGGCCCGGCCGTCGCGATCCGAAGCTACTTCCGCAATCCGAAGCTGCCTCCGCCCTGGCTAAACGCACAGACGCTAACAAGAGCGGGCAGACGCTACTGGGCGGAACTGTCCAGCAGCGGGTTGATGATTTTTGCGGATTTGATGTGCGACGCCTGGAGCGAGAGGTTCTTGTCCAGCGTCAAAAGGCTGGTTTTGTAATGGACGATCAAAGCAGTCTGCCACTGGTCGTTTTCCTGGGGCGAGCCCTTGGTGCCTTGCCGCCATTTGAGACCTGCGAAATGGTCGCCCACTTCGGGAGTGATATTCAGACACCCCAGGCGCCTGAGGACTCTTTTGATGGCGCGCTTGCGGAGCCACCCCAGGTCGGAGAACCAAGCCTGATGGGTTATTTCGGCAATGGTGATCGGCGAGACATAGCAGTAGAAGTCTCCCCTGTGGCTGTCATATATTCCCCGAATATACAGCTTGATTTCCTTATTGCCTTCTCGGTAAGGGGCTGTCAATGCCTGGACCACGTTGGTATCAAATACAACCTTTTCCACGACATCAACCACAAGTTGCTTGCTCAGATGCCCTTTTTGCGCCGATATGCGGCAATCTTCATGATCTCCTTCATTGCCTTCTGTCGTCTGTAACGAGTCAGGTCGCCAGGGCACACCAAGTAGCCCTTGTCGTCAATCAGCGTGTAGTCATCCTTGGCGACGGTATACACCTTGCCGTCCTCACGCCGCACCTTGCTGCCAGGTCCAATCTCTTTGCACTCCCCGTATTCATCAAAGGAAAGGCATTCCACCACAGGCTTTTTTGTGCGTCCGACAAGGCCGCTCATCCACGTCATAATTTCATCCTATACTGCTCACTCAACTAAGCCGGTTTTGCGTCGGTTGTGTGGGCTGTGCGAGCTACGCCAACTGAACCGGCGGAGTGGGTTGCGTGATCTGAGCCGACCGGGCCGACCGCGCAGTTGCTCTGGCAAGAGAGTGGCAGGCGCGACGAGTGTGACACCACGAACGCCACCGGCTTGTTTAATTATCTCCTCGTCCAGTGTGGCCAGCGACATCTTGTTGCTCTGCGCCAGCGCGACTTGCCAGCGGTTGTTCTGCTGGGGAAGTCCCGTTTTGACTTTTCGCCAGACCAGCTTCGCGTAGAACCTGGCGGTTCTCCTAGTCAAGTCCAGGCAGGGAAGGCTGTCAACGAATATCAGCGTCTGCTCGGCCAGGTCACCGCGGATCTCCCTGAACCAGCGGAGCCGCTGAACTTCGCCAATGGTAACCGGCGAAACGCAGGTGTCAACCCGCTGCATAAGTCCGAGAAAAACTTCCTTGTGTTCGGAGTGCGGGCTGCCATCGCGCGACATCAGGCAGCGCACGACTTCGGTGTCCAGCAGGCAACCCTTGGATTGCATTAATTTACGACGCTTGCCCATCAATCTTCCCACACGTCAATCCCCAGACGCCTCAACTCGCCTGATATCTCCATGATGAGCTTCGTTCTATCCTGTCTTGGCCAGCGGTACAGGCCGATGGGGTTCAGGATATAACCCTCGTCATCCAGCAGCATATAGGCATCATCTCCGAGCGTATAGACGTTGCCGTCCTCCCGCAAAATCTTGTCGCCTGGCTCGGCAGCCGGCAGGTCAGGCACTCCCTGAGGGTCAAGGCTTTCCACAACCACC
>CAZERQ010000174.1:0-5996 GCA_964514465.1 uncultured Acidimicrobiales bacterium | reverse complement strand
TGGGTCGGCTCACGCGCAAAGGCGGTTGTGGAGGGACGAGACATCGGCACGGCTGTGTTCCCCCAAGCGGATCACAAGTTCTATCTCACGGCTTCAGCTCAGGTGCGGGCCAACCGGCGCGCCGAGGAGCAGAACTCAAAGGTGTCCCGGGAGCTGTCTGACATGGCGCACCGCGACCAGACCGACCAAAGCCGACAGCACTCGCCGCTGCTCAAGGCCGGCGATGCGCTGGAGATCGACACCAGCGAGCTGACGGTGGCGCAGACCGTGGAGTTGTTGCTGGACCGTATTTCGGCTGACGCACCCGACCCCGCCGCGCCCAGATTCAACCCGCACGACTTCCCGGTCGCCCAAAAATACGGCACCAAGCACACGCTGCCACACCGCCTGGGCTACCTCTTCGTGCGCGCCCTGGCTGTTGTCATCGGCAAGGCATATTTCCGCTATCGGGTCAAAGGCGCCGACAAGCTGCCCCGCACCGGCCCCGTGATAGTGGCGCCCGGAGGCCACCGCTCCAATCTCGACACACCGTTTGTGGGCATGGCCATCAGGCGTGCGCCGCAATACATGGCCAAGGACTCGCTGTTCAAAAGCCCGTTTTGGGCCAGGTTCATTCATTTCTTTTGCGGCTTTCCGGTGGCCCGCGACAAGCTGGACAGGCGCGCCCTGAAGCTGGCTTTGGCGGCACTGGAGCGCGGTGAAGTGCTGGTGGTGTTTCCAGAAGGTGCCCGCCAGCAGGGGCCCAAACTGCAGCCGCTGTTTGAGGGGGTGGCCTGGCTGTCGGCCAAGTCGGGCGTGCCGGTGCTGCCGTTGGGTGTGGGAGGGACGGAGCGGGTGATGCCGATCGGGGTGAAGTGGCCCAGGCCTCATCGGGTGCGCATGGTCTATGGGGATCTACTGGCGCCCCCAGCCCAGTCGCGGCGAGTTCCCCGCGAGGAGCTGGACGCCTTCACCGAAGAGCTGACCCGGCAGCTGCAACAGCTATTCGACCAGGCGCAACAGTGGGCCGGCACCCCCAATCTCTAAGCCCCAATCCCTCAACGCCAACCCCCCAACCAAACTAGCCCCGTAGCAGCTCCGCCACACGGAACGCCATGTCCAGCGACTGGGTGGCATTCAGCCGAGGGTCGCACACCGTCTCATAGCGATGCTCCAGATCGGAATGCGCGAAGTTGGACGAACCGCCCAGGCACTCGGTCACGTTCTCGCCGGTCAGCTCCAGGTGTATCCCGCCGGGGTGTGTGCCCAGCTTGCGATGCACCTCAAAGAAGCCGTTGATCTCCTCGCAGATGTCGTCAAAGTGCCGGGTCTTCAGGCCGGTGTCGGAAGTGAAGGTGTTGCCGTGCATCGGATCGCAGGCCCAGACCACGGGATGGCCCGCCTCGCTGACCGCCTCCACCAGCGGCGCCAGACCCTCACCCACCTTGCCGGCCCCCATGCGCGAAATCAAAGTCAGGCGCCCCGGCACACGCTCGGGATTCAAGACCTCGCAGATCTCCAGCGCTTCGGCGGGCGTGGCGGATGGCCCCAGCTTGCATGCCAGCGGATTGTGCACCCCGCGCAAGAACTCCAGGTGCGCGCCGTCGGTCTGGCGGGTGCGCTCGCCCACCCAGAGCATGTGCGCCGAGCAGTCATACCAGTCGCCCGACAGCGAATCCACCCGGGTCAGCGCCTCCTCATATTCCAGGATCAGCGCCTCGTGGCTGGTATACAGATCCACCATGCGCAGCTTCGGCTCGGTGTCGCTGCTCAGCCCGCACGCACCCATGAACGACAGCGCCGCGTCAATGCCGGCCGCCACCTGCTCATAGCGTTGGCCCAGCGGCGACGATGCCACGAACTCCTGGTTCCATTCGTGCACCTGGTTGAGATCGGCAAAGCCGCCCTTGGTGAATGCCCGCAGCAGGTTGAGCGTGGAGGAAGACTGGTGATAGGCCGTCAGCAGTCGGTCGGCCCGGGCCATGCGGGAGGATGAATCAAAGGCCGGGTCGTTGACCATATGCCCGCGGAACGACGGCAGCTCGACTTCATCGACCGTCTCGGTCGGGCTGGATCGGGGCTTGGCGAACTGGCCGGCGATGCGTCCCACCTTGACCACCGGCATGCCCGAAGCCCAGGTCAGCACCACGGCCATCTGCAAGATGACCCGCAACTTGTCCCGGATCAAATCGGCCGAAAGCGCATCAAAGGACTCGGCGCAGTCGCCCGCCTGAAGCAAGAACGCTTCGCCTCGGCTGACCGACGCCAGCTGCTCCAACAGGTTGCGGCTCTCGCCGGCGAACACAAGCGGGGGCAACTCCGACAGCGACTTGCAGGTCTGGCGCAGGGAGTCCTCGTCTGGCCATTCGGGTTGCTGCGCGGCTGGCTTGTCGCGCCAGCTGTCGGGGTGCCAGGCCCTGGCCCGGGACTTGGTTTTGGTCTTGGCTGCGGTAGCCTTGGTTGCGGCTGTCATGGCAACGCGGCGCCTAGGCGACCTTGGTCTCGGGCTGCGACTGGATGTCGTCGTCATCGTCGTTCGCGTCAGCGCCAGCCCCGCCATATTTGCCGGCCCGCGCGTCCTCCAGCAGATCGGGATAGTCCTCCAGCATGTCCTCGGGGATATAGCGTCGCAGGGTGTCCAGCGAACGCTTCACCAGCCGGCGGGCAGCCTCGGCCGTAACCCCCAGCTCCTCGCCGACCTCCCTATAGCTGCGACGCTTGCCGTCAAACATTCCCAAGCGATACCCAAGCGCCTCGATGGAACGGGCGTCCAGATGCTCGGTCACGATGGCATACAGCCGCTGGTTGTGGTCGCCGTCCAGCACCTTGTCCTCGGGGCCCACGGCTGTGTCGGCCAGCAGGTCAACCAGCTCGGTGGTGCCGTCCTCGCCCACTTGGCGATCCAGCGCGGCGGGGGTGGTCAGGCGGTGCAACATGGCGTTCTCGGGGTCGAGGTCGCTGCTGTCTCCGGAAGTCTCGCGCAGAGCCGCACGCAGCCCCGCGGCGCGATCGCCCGGCAGCCGCACCAGCGTGGCGCGCTGATCCAGGGCCCGGCCGATAGACTGGCGGATCCAAAAAGTGGCATAGGTGGAGAACTTGAAACCCTTGCGCCAGTCGAACTTGTCGACCGCGTGCTCCAGGCCCAGGTTGCCTTCCTGTATCAGATCCAAAAGCTCCATGCCGGGCGGCAGGGGATAGCGCCTGGCCACGCTCACCACCAGTCGCAGGTTGGCGCGGATGAAGTGATCCTTGGCCGCGGCCGCTTCCCTGATGGCGCGATCCCATGCCCTGATCTGCGCCTTGGTGGGCGGCTGCTGGGCCACCTTGGACTTGGATGCCCGAGCCTTGGCGGCCTTCGCCTTGACCACCTTGGCCCTGTCTTCGGCGGTTTTGTCGAGCGTCTTGGACATGGACTGCCCCTGGTTGTGGCCCCTGGGCGCGGCGGCTGCCACTGCCTCGGGGAACAACTCGGCGGCGATGTCCTTTTGCTCCTGGGCAATGTGGCCCTGCTCGATGGCCTGGGAAAGCTCGCGCTCCTTTTGGCTGTCCAGCAGGGGAACAAGCCCGATTTCGTTTAGGTATTGACTTACTAGGTCGCTCATTTTGTCTGTCTGTCTCCTTGGTTTATTCTGGTTTTTTGTGGCGCTGCGGTGCTGCGATGCTTGCTGCTGTCTGGCACGGCAATGCGCACAAAATCTGTCTGTATATATATAACTCTCCCACGACCTCAAATATTCCCGTTTCCCGCGGGCAACATCTGCTTGCCTTGGTTCGGTCTGCTGTGTCTGCTTTGACTTTGTCTGTTGCGACTATGTCCGCTGCGACTATGTCTGCCTGGCTCGGCTGCTTGGTTAGTCATAAGACTTGCTCCAAAGGCGATGGCTTGATGTAAACTCCATTATGGCACATTTTTTGGGTCTTGTCAAGTCAGAATGTGAAATTCTTTTGGACTGGTGATGTGAGGCTGCAATTGACAGACGAAAAATTGTCGCAAATGCGCACACATAGCCACCCATTAGATCCATCAGCAAACCCACCT
The DNA here is from genome assembly GCA_964514465.1 of uncultured Acidimicrobiales bacterium. Lineage (GTDB taxonomy): Bacteria > Actinomycetota > Acidimicrobiia > Acidimicrobiales > Hopanoidiivorantaceae > Hopanoidiivorans. The sequence goes on along the minus strand of CAZERQ010000174.1, from coordinate 1,978 downwards.
ACAATACGTTCGCAAGCACATCCAAACCCGGGGAAAAACCTGAACCAGCAAACTGAACCCAACCAGAGCGAGTCAATTCAGCGCGACTCAAGCCAGCGCGAGTCAAGCCAGCGGCTGGCGATTTTCGGCGGCACTTTTGACCCACCGCACCGCGGACATATGGCGGCCGCCGAAGCCGTGTTGCGAGAATGCGATGTCGACAAAGTCCTGTTCGTGGTGGCGGGCCAACCCTGGCAAAAGCTCGCCACCGACTCGTCTGCAACCGCGCCCGACTCCGCTGACGCGCTCCCTGACGACGTGCCACAAATTACCCCCGCGCAAGATCGCCTGGCCATGGTAAAAGCCGCCACACACAACCATCCCCAGCGCGACAAGTTCGAAGTCTGCGAGCTGGAGATAGATCGAGGCGGCGACTCCTACACGGCCGACACGCTGGAAGAGTTGGCCCGGCAACACCCCGAAGCTGAGTTGCTGTTGGTGATCGGCAGCGACTTGGTGAGCCAACTAGAAACTTGGAAGCGCCCCGAGGTGATTAAGCAACTGGCCAGCTTGGTGGTGGTTGAACGGCCGGGTCATGCGCTGCCGGATCATGCGCGCCAGCAACTGCCCGAAGGCTGGTCGGGCCGAAACATATCGGGCGACCTAGTCGATGTCTCTAGCACGCAGATAAAAGAATGGATCGCCAGCGGTTGCCCCAACACCGACCTGGTGCCCGCAGCGGTCGTTGACGTGATTGCCGAGCGAGAATTATACGGACGCGCGCCCGCGCCTGCCCCGCCCGCGCCCAACTCGCCCACCGACCCCACCTCGCGCAACTGGGCCATCGCCGCCGCCCGCATCGCCGACGACAAACTCGGCCGCGGCACGGTCGTCATAGACGTCAGCCAGGTTGTCGGCATCACCGACTTTTTCGTCATCACCAACGGCGGCAACCAGCGCCAAGTGAAAGCCATCATGGAAGAGATCGAGCAGCAGATCGCCGCCCAGGGAGGCCCCCGTCCCAGCCGAGCCGAAGGCAAGGAGGATCTGTCGTGGGTGCTGATGGACTACGGAGATTTCGTGGTGCACATCTTTGACCCCAAAGCCCGCGACTACTACGACCTAGAACGCCTCTGGCGCGACCAGCCCTACCTCGACTGGAATTAGCGATTGCGGCGAGTTGGCCACACAAAATAATGTCAAAATAACCGATGCGGACATAGTGCGGCCATAAAATGGTTTGGTATGTCAGCAAGGAGCAGTGTGAAGCAAGCTAACCCTGCCGAACGCCAGCGCAACAAGCGCAAGGGCGAGAACCGACTGGACGAGTTGCGCGAGCTTGAATTCCACCATTTTCGTGTCGGCAACCTAGCTGAGAGCAATGGCACCCAGAATAACGCCAGCACAACAAGGAGCCGCGCCAGCCAAACAAGTCGCATCAGAATACACCACGGCGACGCTCTGGATCTCTATGACACATGGGAGACACCGACTGTCATAATCTCCGACGGGCCCTACGGCATCGGCGGTTTCCCGGGCGACCCTCCCACACATGACGGGCTGGCTGAGTGGTATGAGCCGCACATCCAGAAGTGGTCAGAAATCGCCACACCCCAGACCACGCTTTGGTTTTGGAACACCGAAGTGGGCTGGGCCACCGTCCATCCGGTTCTGATCAAGCTTGGCTGGGAATATCGCGCATTTCATGTCTGGGACAAGGGGCTGGCTCACATTGCAGGAAATGTCAACAGCAAGACAATTCGGAAAATCCCGGTTGTGACGGAGGCGTGCGTCCAATATGCCAAGGCACCGCAATTCACGGCGGGCGGCGAAGTTCTTTCCACCAAAGAGTGGCTCAGGGCTGAATGGAAACGGACGGGATTGCCGTTTTACCTGGCGAACCAAGCTTGTGGAGTCAAAGATGCGGCCACCCGAAAGTATTTCACGCTCTCTCATCTTTGGTATTTTCCGCCTGGTGAAGCGTTTGAAAAACTTCAGA
>CAZERQ010000173.1:0-9811 GCA_964514465.1 uncultured Acidimicrobiales bacterium | reverse complement strand
TCCAGGATCACCGGCCCGGCATCGCCCAGCGCCTCCTGGAACGCCAGCTTGCCGGCCATCTTGAAGCTGAACTCAGAGGAGTCCACCGAATGGTGCTTGCCGTCATAGACCGCGGCGCGCATGTCCACCACCGGATAGCCGGCCTGTCCGCCATCCGACATGGCCTCGGCGATGCCGGCCTCCACCGCGGGAATATACTGGCGCGGAATGACCCCTCCGCTGATCTCGTTTTCGAACTCGAATCCCTCGCCTCGCTCAAGCGGCTCGATGCGCACCGAGGCGATGCCGAATTGCCCGTGGCCGCCGCTTTGTTTTTTGTGCTTGCCCTCGGCCGAGGCGACCTTGGTGATGGTCTCGCGGTAGGGCACCCGCAGGTCGGTGGTGTCCACGCCCACGCTGAACTTGCGCTCGATGCGCTTGAGCGAAAACCGCAGATGCGTCTCGCCCAGCCCCGACAGCAAAGTCTGCTGGGTCTCGTCGTTACGCTCCAGCCGCAGGGTCGGATCCTCCTCGCACGCCCGCCGCAACGCTTGCGACAGCTTGTCTTCGTCGGCCCGGGTGCGCGGCACCACCCCCACCGACAACATCGGCTGGGGCAACTTCAGCAGCGACACCTTGGCCGAGCTGGGCCCGCCCGACAAGACATCGGCCGTCTGGGTGTCGGACAGCTTCGCCAGCACTGCGATGTCCCCGGCGGCGACCTGGCTCAGATCCAGGCTGTCTGAACCCTGCAGGGTCAACAGCGTCTTGGCCCGCTCGGTGCCGCCGGTGCGCAGGTTCGTGAATTCGGCGTCGGGTTTGACCTGGCCGGTCAGCGCCTTGAAAAACGACAAGGTGCCCAGATAGGGATCGTTGATGGTCTTGAACACGAACAGCAGCGCCTCTGAGTTGTTGTCGGGCTGGATGGCGACGTCTGATCCGCCCAGCTCCACCGAGATGTCTGGACGCTGCTCGGGCGACGGGCCGATCTCGCAGATGTAGTTGCACAGCCGATCCACCGCAATGGGCACGGTGGCCGAGCCGCAGACCACCGGGAACACCGAGGAGCCGGCCACGCCCTGGCCCAGCACGGTCTCCAGCGTGGCGAAGTCGGGGATATTGCCGTCCAGATAGCTCTCCAGCAGGTCGTCGTCGGCCACCACGATGCCCTCCACCAAGGCTTCGCGCACCTGCTTTTCCTGTTCTTGCATGTCTTCGGGGATGTCGGCTTTTTGCGGCTGGCCGCTGTCATACACCCAGGCCTGGTCGGTCAGCAGGTCGGCGATGCCGTGGAATTCGGGGCCCTCGCCCAGCGGCAGCTCCAGGGGGGCCACGCCGGCGCCGAAGTTGTCGCGCAGGCTGGACAGCACCTTGTCGAAGGAGACGAACTCGCGGTCTAGCTTGTTGACGAAGAACATGCGCGGCAGCTCGATCTCGGCCGCTTTGCGCCAGGCGTTCAGCAGCCCGTGATCCACACCGGCGGTGGCGTCCACCACGAAGATGGCCAGATCGGCCGCCGCCAGCGCCGCTGCCATCTCGCCGGCAAAATCCAAAGATCCCGGAACATCCAATAGATTGATTTTGTGGTTATCCCATTCGAACGCAACCAGCGACAGCACCTGCGAGCTGGCTGTCTCGTGCTCCTCGGGCGAGGCGTCGCTGACGGTGGAACCCGCCTCCACGCTGCCGATGCGGTTGAGCACGCCGGCGCGATATAGCATGGCCTCCACCAGGGTTGTCTTGCCGCTGCCGGGCGATCCCAGCAGGGCCACGTTGCGGATGTGTGATGTTTGGTATGTTTTCACCTGTTAGCCTCCTCGGGTGTTGGTTGGGTTTGGGTTGGTTGGACGGGGGTCGGGTCGTCAGGCGCCGGGTCGGGCGACTGCATCTTCTTCAGCCGAGAGGCAGCCACGATCACCACGGCCAAAAACAAGGCCAGCGGCCCCGCTATCAGCAGCACCTCGTCCCATCCCCCCTGATGCGCGTATGTTTGACCATATATTAATGTATGCACAGGTATCCAAAATTCTAGCCAACCGCAAAGGCGCACGACCGAAGACCCGATGACCCACAACCGACAACCCCGATGACCCAAACCCAAAGACCGGGCCTGACCCACATCCTCATTGCCATAAACGCGGTGGTGTTCATCCGGGGCACCATCTCCGCCGGCACCCTGTGGCCCACCAAGACCACCCAGTTTGACGTCGACTACGGCGAGGTCGGCCTGCTCATCGGGCTGGACAACGAATGGTGGCGGCTGTTCACCGGCGGCTTCTTGCACAGCGGCATCGCGCACGTGGTGTTCAACATGCTGCTGTTGTGGATGCTGGGGCGGCCGCTGGAGTCGCTGTTGGGGGTGTCGCGGTTCTTCTTTTTGTATTTCGGGGCGCTGCTGGCGGGTGCCTTCGGGGTGATGGTCTGGGAATACGACAGCCCCAGCGTGGTGACCGTGGGGGCGTCGGGGGCGATCTTCGGGCTGATGGCCGCGGTGCTGGTGCTGAGCCGGCTGTTCGGCGGACAGATCAACATTTCGGGGCTGGTGTTTTTGCTGTTGATCAATTTGTTGCTGACCTTCACCGTGCCGGGCATCTCGGTGGGCGGTCATCTGGGCGGAATGGTGGGCGGGGCGCTGATCGGAGTTTGCTATCTGTTGATCTATCGTCTGGCGCAGGCGGGCTATTTCAGGGCTTTGCAGGTCGCTGGCGGTGGCGGCGGTGGCGGTGGCGGTGGCGCGGTTGGTGGCGTTGCGCCGGGGCAGATTTTCGCCCGCTTCAGACGTTGGGAAGTCGCGCTGTCCTGCGTGGTTGCCGGCGCGCTGGCGGCGGGATTTTTCTTCGGGGCCTGGTGGCTGGCCGAAGAGTCGGCGCAGGCCTGGCAGAGCCGCCGGGTGTTCATCTTAGCACCCGTCGCGGCGGCAGCTGGCGCCGAGGCAGCTGGCTGGTTCTAGCCGCGCGTCCGGCAACCCTCTAGGCCGCGCCCGGCTATCATTATTCCAGACAGCACTTGGCCCACCAAGACACACCCGGCCAAGACACACCTGTCTCAAACAACACCCCCAACCCAAAAGGACACAACCCAATGGAAACATTTGAAGGCAAAACAGCGGTCATCACCGGAGGCGCCAGCGGCATGGGGCGGGCGTTCGCCGAGCGGTTCGGTTCGGCGGGGTGCCGTGTGGTGATTGCCGATGTGGAGCAGGCCGCGCTGGATCAGGCCGTGGCTGAGCTGTCGCAGGCGGGCATCGAAGCGGTGGGCATGAAAACAGACGTGTCGGACGCCGCGCAAATGGACGAGCTGGGCGCCCAGGTGCTGGAGCAGTTCGGCCAGGTGAACTTGTTGTTCAACAACGCCGGGGTGGGCGGAGGCGGCCACCTCGAGACGCTGACGCTGCAGGACTGGCAATGGATCCTGGGTGTCAACCTGTGGGGCGTGATCCACGGGCTCAGGGTGTTCTATCCGCACATGCTGGAGCACGGGGACGGACACATTGTCAACACAGCCTCGGTCGCCGGCATGACCTCCTATCCCAACATGGCGCCCTACAACGCCTCCAAGCACGCGGTGGTGACCATCTCAGAAACCCTGTTCGCCGAGCTGGCCGAGAAGAAATCCACGCTGGGGGTGTCGTGCCTGTGCCCGGGCATCGTGCGCACCAACATCATCAACTCAGAGCGCAACCGGCCCGAGCATCTGCGGCGCCCGTTCGTCCCGCCCGAACCGACCGAGCGCGATGTGCAGCGGCAGGGGCTGCTGGCCGAGATCTACACCCAGGCGGTGGAGCCTCCCGAAGTGGCCGAGCTGGTGTTTGAGGCGGTGCGGGCCGGGCAGTTCTATATCTGGACGGATCCGGTGTATGCCGAACCCATCAGGCAGCGCCACGCCAACATCGACAACACCCGCAACCCGACCTATCGGGGCAATCTGCTGGACGAAGATCAGTCGCGCTAACTCGCCGCGCTAGGTCACGCGCTGGCTGAGTCGCTCAAGCTGTGTCGGAGGGGGGACTTGAACCCCCACGCCCTAAGCGGGCACATGGCCCTCAACCATGCGCGTCTACCAAATTCCGCCACTCCGACTGAGGGTTTATGTGTGAGTTATTCTAGCCAAAGATTTGGGCGCTAGTCAAACATCAGCGCTAGTCAAACATCAGCGCCAGCGCCAGTGTGGTGAAGCCGAAGATCAAGGCGCAGACAATTGTCATGCGGTCAAGGTTGCGCTCGACCACGGTTGAGCCGGCCGCGGTCACGCCCAGGCCGCCGCCGAACATATCGGACAGACCGCCGCCGCGCCCGCTATGGAGCAGCACAAGCACCACGCCCAAAACGGCGGAGATGACTTGCAAAATGATGACAAATATGATCACAGGAACTATATGCTAGCGGCGGATGGCGGGTTTGCGGTGGTTTTTTCAGCCTTCCAACCTGTAGCGCACGATCCGAGCGAAATCAGCCGCCTCGATGCTGGCGCCGCCCACCAGGGCCCCGTCGATATTGGGCTGGGCCATCAGGTCGGAGATGGTGACCGGCTTGACCGAGCCGCCATATTGGATGCGGATCTGGTCGGCCGTCTTGTCGTCAAACAGCTCCGCCAGCTGCGACCGAATGAACCCGCAGACCTCCTCGGCATCCTGGGGCGTGGCCGAGCGGCCGGTGCCGATGGCCCAGATCGGCTCGTATGCCACCACCAGATTTTCCCAGCCGGCGTTCCCTCGGCTGGCGGAACTCCGACTGGCGGAACCCCCACCGGCAGCACCCCGGCCAGCACCCCGGCCGGCAAACGGCAGCTGCTTGGACAGATCCCCCAGCGCGCTGGTCAGCTGGCGGGCAATCTTGGCTTGGGTGTCGCCTTGCTGTCGCTCCTCGATGGTCTCTCCCACTGCCAAAATCGGCACCATATCGGCGGCCAGCACAGCCTTCAGCTTGGCGGCCACGACCGCATCGCTTTCCCCGAACAGCTCACGCCGCTCCGAATGGCCCACGATCACATAGCGCACATCCAGCGCCGACAGCATGGCCGCCGACACCTCGCCGGTGAACGCACCCGCATCTTCTTGATGGCAGTTCTGGGCGCCCAGCGCGATCGGGATGCGGTCGGCGTCAAGCAGGGTCTGCAGCGCCCTCAGACAGGTGAATGGCGGATGGACAGAAACCTCGGTGTGCTCATAGTCGGCCGCCTCCAGCGCATAGGACAGCTGCTGGATGAGCTGTATGGCCTGCAGGTGGGTCAGGTTCATCTTCCAGTTGCCGCTGATCAGGGGACGGCGCGCTGGGGTGGCCGACTTGGCGGCCGACTTGGTGGCCGGCTTGGCGGCTGGCTTCGCGTTCATCGCAGCACCGCCAGACCCGGCAGGTCGCCGCGCTCCAACAGTTCCAGCGAAGCGCCGCCGCCGGTGGAGATATGGTCGACGCCGTCGGTGAAGCCGAACTGGGCTGCCGCGGCCGCGGTGTCGCCGCCGCCGATGACCGTATATGCCGAAGTGGTGTTGACGGCCTCCGCCACGGCTGCTGTGCCGGCCGCGAACGGCTGCTCCTCGAACACCCCCATGGGCCCGTTCCAAAACACCGAGCGGGCAGACATTATGGCATCGGCGAACTCGGCCGCCGACCCGGGCCCGATGTCCTTGCCGGCCCACTCGGGCGCCAGATCCAAACCCGACTGGCGCGGCTCTCCGTCGGCATCGCTGGCGACCAGATCGCTGGGCAGCAAAATGGGGCACCCCGCATCCAGCAGCTGGCGGCACTGGTCGACAAAGTCAGGCTCAAACAGCGAGCTGCCCACGCGGTGCCCCCGAGCAGCCAAGAAGCTGAACGCCATGGCCCCGCCGACAATCAGCTGATCCACCACCTCCAACAGTGCCTTGACCACCCCCAGCTTGTCGCTGATCTTGGCGCCCCCCAGAACCGCCACGAACGGACGGGCCGGCGCCGACCGCAGACCCGACAGCACCTCGGCTTCGCGCGCCAAGAGCCGTCCGGCGGCCGACGGCAAGAACTGCGGCGGGCCGACGATGGAGGCGTGCTCGCGGTGCGACGCCCCGAAAGCGTCGTTGACATAGCAGTCGTGCCCGGCGATGAGCTCCTTGACGAATGCCGGATCGTTGGCTGTTTCGCGCGGGTCAAAGCGCAGGTTTTCGCGCACCCGCAAAAAATCGGTGGCGTAGGTGCCGGCGTCTGACTTGAGCTCGTCCTCCAGCAGCTGCCTGAGCCGCAGCTCCACCGGCGCCAGCGAATATTCGGGCCGGGCCTCACCTTTGGGACGACCCAGATGGCTGGCCAGCTCCACCTTGGCGCCCCGGCGCAGCAGCCAGACCAGCGTGTCCAGGCTGGCGCGGATGCGGAAATCGTCTGCGATCATTCCGTCCGCCAAGGGCACGTTCACGTCTGCGCGTAGCAGCACCGAGCGCCCCGCCAGGTCGGGCAGATCCTCCAGCTGACGCATGGGTTCAGGCCACATGGGTTGCTTCAGCCGGCCGCCACCAGCACCAGGTCGACCAGCCGGTTGGAATAGCCCCATTCGTTGTCATACCAGCCAAAGACCTTCACCAGATTGCCGTGCGCCATGGTCAGACCCGAGTCGAAAATGCACGATGCGGGCGAGCCCACGATGTCGCTTGACACCAGCGGATCCCGGGAATATTCCAGCACCTTGGCCAGCGGCCCGCTCTGGGCGGCGGACTCATAGGCTCGGTTGATCTCGTCCACCGACGGCTCGGCCCCAAGCACGGCCACGAAGTCGGTGATGGAGCCATCTGGGATGGGAACCCGAAGCGCAGCCCCGTCCAAAAGGCCGTCCATGGCCGACAGCACCAGGCCGGTGGCTCGGGCGGCGCCGGTTGAGGTCGGCACGATGTTGACCGCGGCGGCGCGGGCGCGGCGCGGATCGGAGTGCGGCCCGTCCACGATGGACTGGTCGCCGGTGTAGGCGTGGGTGGTGGTCATGAACCCTTTGGCCACGCCGAAGGCATCGTCTAGCACCTTGACCAGCGGCACGAAGCAGTTGGTGGTGCACGAGGCGTTGGAGATGACGTGATGGGTTGCGGGGTCGTAGCTGTCGTCGTTGACGCCCATGACGAAGGTGGCGTCCACGTCCTTGCCGGGCGCGGAGATGACCACCTTGCGGGCGCCGGCCGACAGGTGTGCTGCGGCTTTGTCGCGCGATGTAAACAGACCGGTGGACTCGACCACGATGTCGGCGCCCAGGTCGCCCCAGGGGAGTTTGGCAGGGTCGCGTTCGGCCAGGACTTCGATGCGCTCGGTTTTGCCGGCCGCGTTGCCCGAGCCGGCCGCGCCGATCACCAGCGCCGAGCCGTCCACCGACACCGGACGGTCAAGCCTGCCGTGGACGCTGTCATAGCGCAGCAGGTGCGCCATCTGCTCCACCGAGCCCAGGTCGTTCACCGCCACAATCTGGATGTCCGCTCCCATCTGGGCGGCCGCCCTATAGAAATTCCTGCCGATCCGACCGAAGCCGTTTATGCCTACCTTCACCGTCATTGTCCGTGTTCCTTTCCTGTGAGTTTCCTGTTGGTTCCCCGCAAATCCCGGGGCTGCCTTGTGCTTGCGTTGATATTTTCACTTTACATACATCTTGGCCGATTGCAGACAGCGCCGGCGCGCCGCCACCCACGTCCGCGCCCCGGGCACCGGCGCGCTCACACCTCGATCACTTCGGCTTTCCAGCGCCCCGGCAACTCGACCCCGCTTAGCTCCTCGGAGGCGTCCAGCATGAACTCGAGTATTCCGCGGCAGCCCGCGCCCGGCCCCGCCTCGATCACGATCCCCCGGCGGCTGTGATCCTGTCGCACCACCCAATCCTGTGGCACCAGCACTCCGGCCTGGGCCAGCTGCTTGATCGCCGACGGCCCCCTGGGATGAGACAGACCGATGGACGCCGGCACATCGCCGCGCTTCTTGGTGAAGGCCGGCACCCAGGTCGCCTGGGGAACGAACGGCCCGCGGGCGCTGAACAGTCGGCGTAGCGGAGGCTCCCATTTCATGTCGCTGTCGTGCTGCTCCCCGAAATACGGCCGCAGGTTGACCCAGCCCCGGGCGGCCGGCACCACCACGTCCCGGTGTGCCTCGGCGATGCGTTCCATCTCGCCCAGCAGCCGGTCGGTGCGGTCGCGCTCCAAGATGATGTCTCTGTGTGATAGTGCCATGCTTTTAGTTTGCCCGCAGATTTCGGCGCGGCCCGAAATTTTGCGCGGCCCCGAGATTTCGGCGCGGGCAGCCTTGCCTGTAGAATGAGGGCTGTGGAGTTCATACTTATTCGCCACGGCCTGCCCGAGCGCATCGAGAATTCTGACGGCCCGGCCGACCCCGCCCTGACCGAAGTCGGACACGAGCAGGCCAATCGTCTGGCTCGCTGGCTGGCGACCGAACCCATCGCGCACATCATCTCCAGCCCCAAGCTGCGCGCCCGCCAGACCGCCGAGCCGCTGGCACGCGAGCTGCGCCTCCAAGTTGAGATCATCCCGGAGTTCTCCGAGATCGACCGTCAGTCCTCGCACTACATTCCCATCGAGGAGCTGCGCAAGGAGAAGCACGAGATCTATGAGATGATGAAGAACCAGCAGTGGGAGGAGTTGGGCTATCTTGAGCCGGTGGCATTTCGGCGCGAGGTGGTGGAGGCGTTTGAGCGGCTGGTCGGGCGTTATGAGCAGGGTGATTGTGTGGCTATCGTGGCCCACGGCGCCACCCTGAACGCCATCGCCGCGCACGTCATCGGTCTGGACGAAATGTTTTTCGCCCACCTGGACTACACCTCCATCTCGCGGCTGTCCACCAACGACTGGAACGGCAGTCTGCGGCTGGCCACCATCAACGAGACCGCCCACCTGCACGCCGCCCGAGATGTGCTTGACCCGCTGCATTACTGAGCGCGGGTTTGGGCGCGGGACTGGGCGCGGGTTTGCGCGCTAGCACCGCCGGCCACTCAACTTACCCACCCCCTCCCCGACAGACCTTATTAATGCAGCCGCTGCGCATCCTGGCTTTGGCCAAACAAATTCCCGTCTTTGAAGACATGCGCCTGGGCGCAGACAAACGTCTGGTGCGCGACAGCCAGATCCAGCATATGAACGACTATTGCCGCCGGGCGGTCGCGGCCGGCAAACATCTGGCGGAGCTGACCGGCGGGAGCCTGGCGGTGATGACCATGGGCCCGCCCGGAGCCGAGACCGTGTGCCGCGAGGCTCTGCTGTTCGGGGCCGACCGGGGATTTCACATCTGTGATGAGGCGTTTGCGGGCTCGGACACTTTGGCGACGGCGCGGGCGCTGGCCGAGGCGGTTGAGTTGGTGGGGCCGTTTGACTTGATCCTGTGCGGCCTGAATTCGCTGGACGCCGACACGGGCCAGGTGCCGCCGCAGTTGGCTCAGCTGCTGGGGTTGCCGTTTGCGGCGGGGGTCAGACGTTATGAGTTGGTGGACGACGGCTTGCAGACGGCCGACGGCGTGCCCTCACCCGGCACCGCGCCCACCTTCCACTTAGAGCTGGAGCACGATGACGAACTCTGCGAGATATGGCTGGCTGCGCCGGCGGTGCTGTCTTGCGCTGAAAGGTTGTGCGACCCCTGCAAGATAAAGGATCCAGAAGCCTGGGCACAAGCCGACGGCAACCTGATCACCACGCTGTCGGCGGCCGATTTGGGCGAGGGCCCCTGGGGGCAAGCTGGCAGTCCGACATATATTGGCGACATCAAGACGGTCAACGTGTCGCGCCAGCAGGTCAAGCTGGATTTCAGCGCGCAGGCAATTGCAGAGGTGGCGGACTTTTGCCACCAGCGCGGAGTTTTGGGCGCGGTTGGGGTTGGGGCTGAAGCTGGAGCAG
>CAZERQ010000172.1:0-1702 GCA_964514465.1 uncultured Acidimicrobiales bacterium | reverse complement strand
GGCATCATCACGCACACCTTGGTCGACAAAAACACGGCCTCGGGGATGGAGTGCGTGACGAACACGATGGTGGTCTGCGTCTCCTGCCAGATGTTGAGCAGCTCGGCTTGCATGTGCTCGCGGGTCATCTCGTCCAGCGCGCCGAACGGCTCGTCCATGAGCAGCAGGCTCGGCTCGAACGACAGGGCCCGGGCGATGGCCACCCGCTGTTGCATTCCGCCCGAGAGCTCGCTGGGATAGTTGCCGGCGAAGTCCGACAGCCGCACCAGATCCAGCATTTCCTCGGCGCGCTGTTGCCGGGCGGAGCGGCTCCAGCCCATCAGCTCCAGGGGCAGTTCGATGTTTTTGCGCACGGTGCGCCACTCGAACAGGCTGGCTGTCTGGAAGGCCATGCCATAGTCGCGGTTCTTGCGGGCCTGGTCGGCGGGTCGGCCGTTGACATTGGCCTGGCCCTGGGTTGGTTGGATGAGGCCGGCCATGAGCCGCAGCAAGGTGCTCTTACCGCAGCCCGACGGCCCGATCAGTGTGGCGAACGAGCCGGCCGGGATGTGCAGGTCGGTGTTGGCCAGGGCGGTAACCCGCGATGGGCTGTGGGGTAGGAACACGTGGCTGACGTCTTGGATTTCCACGGTGCCGGTTTGGTTGGCGCCGGTCGGGTTGTCGCCTGCGGCTTGGTTGTCTGGTGGCATTGCGGTTTCCTTTCCTGTGCCTTCCTAGTCTTTCCTCTAGCTTCCTGGTCTGTCCTAACTCTTCGCGCCCGCAACCTGGCGGCGGCGCACGTTCAACATAAACTCAGCCGTGGTGATGATGCCGGCTGCGAACAGGCCCAGCAGGGCAGCGCCGATGATGGCCGCGTAAAGCCGTTCGGGTGCGACCGCATATTTGGTGAAGAAGTCCAGGATCAGATAGCCCAGACCTTCGGATTGCGCGGCCGAGATCTCGCCCACGATGGCGCCGATGATGCTGGCCAGGGCAGCGATCTTGAAGGCGGGGAACAAAAACGGCAGCGATGCCGGCAGGCGCAGTTTCCAAAGCGTCTGCCACCAGCCGGCGGCATATGAGTTCATCAGCTCGCGGGAGTCCGGGGCGGGCGACTGCAGGCCACGCAGCCCGTTGACCGCCACGGGAAAGAAGGTGAGATAGACGGCGATGAGCGAGACCGACATCCAGTCCTGCCACTCCCAGGGGAAAAAGCCGAAGTTCCGGCGGCCCCAGATGACGATGATGGGGGTGATGGCAATGAGCGGGACGGTCTGGGAGGCGATGATGTAGGGCATAGTGGCTTTTTCAAGGGTGCGGAAGCGCAGCAGCAAGATGGCGATGCCCATGCCGATGATGACGCCCAGCACGAATCCGGCCAGGGCCTCTCGGAGGGTGAACAGCGAGCCGTCCAAAATGAGGTTCCACAGCGGGTCGCCGCCATCCCGGAGCGGTTTGTTGAACTCGGCCAGGATGTCGCGGATGGGGGGCATGTTGCGGTCGTCGCTGCGGGGCAGCAGCGTGCCGATGAACCACCAGTCCCGCTGGCTGTCGTCCAGTGCGCGGCCGATGACCTTGTAGAGCGAATAGAGGCCGGCCAGCGCCGCCATGCCCGCCATCCCTGCCAGGACGAGCAGACCCTTCTTGCGCCACCAGCGAATGTCAGGCATCAGCAACTAATTTAGTCAATAAAATTTTGGGGCTGCGTTAGTTGGGGAAATTT
>CAZERQ010000171.1:0-2876 GCA_964514465.1 uncultured Acidimicrobiales bacterium | reverse complement strand
GATCTTGTGCTCGGGATCCCACAGGCAGAGATGGTCGCCGGTGTGTCCGGGCGTGTGGACAGCCACCCAATCACGGCGGGCCAACTGGATGACTTCTGAGTCCACCACCGTGACCGACGGGTTGGGCGTGCGGAACCACTGGCGTTCGTTTTGCGACAGCTTCTTCCAGGCTTCCAAGTCGCCCGCCGAAGGCATGCTACGCTCGGTTCCCCAGGGGGTCTTGCCTTTGCGTTCCCAGAACGGTCGGATGTCGTCTTTGTCGGTGCCGCGAGCGTTGCCTTCGCCCTCTGTGCCGTCGTCCGTGCCGTCGTCCGTGCCGCCGTCAACATCGTCAACGTCCAGGTCGGGATTTTCGGCCGCTTCGCGGGCTTCCCAGAGCGGACGGAAACTTTCGTGCGTCAAAACATCGGCTTCGGTCTCGGCTCGGATGTGCTCGGCGCCGCCGAAGTGGTCGAAATGAGAGTGGGTAATGATGGCCGTGTGGATGTCGGCCACCTTGTAGCCGGCGCGCTTGAGCCTGTCCTTGAGAAACTCGAATGACTGGGTGCCGGGCAACCCGGGGTCGATCACGGCTATGCCTCGCTCGTCCTCCAGAATATAGCAGTTGACGTGGCCCAGCCCGGGCAGCTCCACCGGCAGCTGCGACCGCAACACGCCGGGCGCCAGCTCGTCTATGGCTTCGGTGGCCTTGTCCTTTTCCTGGCGATGCGGCCGGGGCGGGTCGGTCTTGGGCTGGTCAGGCCGGGGCGAGTCTGGCTGAGACGAATTTGGCCGGGGCGGGTCGGTTGTCATGTGAAATAGCCTAGTTGTTGGAGATGCCGGACAGGGTGGATAGCCTCTTTCAAATCAACTTTCCCTCAACTCATCCAACATTATCTGCATCCGATCTGCCTTGTCAAGCAATGCGCCGCCTAGTTGTGTTAGTCCCCACCTTTTGTCATCTTTCAACTCTCTGAGGAAGTCCCCCATGTCTGTCATCTTTAAAATATAGGCAGAATACGACACCGTTTCCATAATTTTGACGTGCATGTAGGTATCTAGCTTGGACTTAAGCCTTGCTGTTAGCCAATCATCGGTTGTAACCGTTCTTATGGCTCTGGCTATGGGCTTGGCTCTCCCAAATTTTCTGCGCCTGTATATATATTTCCGGTGAAAATCACGAATATTTTCCGTGATGATGAACTCAGAATTGCTGTCAACGGCTATGCGCAAAATATGGTAGTCGTTCTTGTCTCTGACCATCTTCCGTGCTTTGTCTGACTCGTATTCAAACCAAGGGTATTTTCTGAGCGACTGGTCTGGCGACACAGAATACGCTTGCTTAATTGCGTCTATCACAGCATCTATTTTCTCCCACGGCATCTGATATTCGTCATAGAGGTTTACCCTCAATTCCTCCACGATATTTTCCGTCAACTCTCCGGATATCACGCCACTGATCAAGAGCTCCGTGAACACAATGCGTTCTAGCCGCTTGAAGAGCACACAAGCGTCTATGGTTATTTGCCATGCCTGGCCCGCCATGGTGTGCTGCCCAATGGATTGCTAGCGCAAACGTCTAAATTTGAACCCCGACTCAACTTGCTCAAGGTTCTTCTCGACCTCCATTGGAGCGAGGGCATCGCTGGCTTCCTCTTGTGGTGTGCGGTTCTTATAGCGAGCAACCAGGCGCTGGGACGACTCATAGGTTCCCACAACATCTTCACCCTTTCTTGCTAGGGCAAGATAGCTGAGCACCAAATGGTCTGACTTGTCGCTGAGGTCTATTCCATATTCCTCAGACATGAAGTCCACAATCTCCCCGATGGTGAACCCATCAGGGTCGGTGAGTGGAGAGGTGGGTTGTGCTTGCTTTTGTTTAAGAGCCATAGTTACACTATACCTTAGAAGTCTCGCATCTGCTTTGCCCTCCCAGCTCCCGCACCATAACGAAATCAGGCTTGCTCATGCCTTTGCGTGATTTTGCTGGGGGTTAACCGGCGAACTACACGGAACCGTCGGCGGGACGGGCAGCATCAGCGGCCGCGCCAGAAACGGAGTCTTTGGTGTCGTCCTCGGCCGTGTCCGGCGGCTCCTTGAGGAAGAACAGGTGCTCCTTGAAGAAGCGCAGCTCCGCGACACTTTCCAGGATGTCGTCCATCGCCCGGTGGGTGTCGCGCTTTTTGGGTCGCTTCTTGGCCACCGCCGGCAGCCAGCATTCGGCCACCAGCCGCACCGAGGTCACGTCCACCATGCGATAGTGCATGTATTGGTCGATCTCGGGCATCCAGCGGCGCAGAAATCGGCGGTCGACATAGATGGAGTTGCCGCACAGCGATGCCGTGAACGACTCGGGGACGTGGCCCTTGATATATTCCATCACCTGCGCCTGTGCCTGCGCCAGGCTGATTTTGGAAGCCTTGACCGCCTCTGTCAGCCCGCTCTTTTTGTGCATCTTGACGACCACCTCATCCATCAGCTCCAGCACTTCGGGGGGTTGGTGGATCACCAGGTCTACGCCCTGATCCAGCACGTTCAGCTGGTCGTCGGTCACCACCGCGGCGATCTCCAGGATGTGGTCGGTGGCTTCGTTGAGGCCGGTCATCTCCAGGTCAATCCAAACAAGCATTTATTGCAGGCTAGTCCGTGGCGTGCTATTGTGGGTGAATATGAGTAAGACGACAAATGCCTCCGGCGCGGCCGGTGCTGGCGGTGGCGCTACCGACACTGCCGGTGGCGATGCCGACACTGGCGCCGACATCGAAGCCATCAAGCAGGTCAAGGCCCGCTATTTCCGCCTGATGGACACCAAGCAGTGGGACGACTTCGGCCAGGTTTTTGCCGAGGATGCGGTGGTGGATTTTTCAGGCGAGATGGAGCGCGCCGGGATGGACGGG
>CAZERQ010000170.1:0-1764 GCA_964514465.1 uncultured Acidimicrobiales bacterium | reverse complement strand
GACGAACTCAAACAGAACCTTTTGCGCCCCTGCTTCACTGGCGAGGAGCTCTGGTGCCAGCTGTTCAGCGAACCGTCGGCCGGCTCTGACGTGGCTGGTCTGGCCACCAAAGCCGAGCTGGACGGCGACGAATGGATCGTCAACGGGCAAAAGGTCTGGACATCGCTGGCGCACAAGTCCCGTTGGGGCATGCTGGTCGCCCGCACCGACCCGGAGAAGCCCAAGCACCGTGGCATGACCTATTTCATGGTCGACATGCATGCGCCTGGCATTGAAATCCGCCCGCTATATCAAATCACCGGCGTGGCCGAGTTCAACGAGGTGTTCTTCACCGACGCCAAGATACCCGACAGCCACCGCCTGGGCGAGCGGGGCAACGGCTGGAACGTGGCCATCACGACCCTGATGAACGAACGGGTCGCGCTGGGCGGCGGCGTGGTGCCCAAGGGCAGCGGGACGATTGCCACGCTGGTCGACACTTGGCTGGCTAACCAGCCCAACGAGAGCGATCCGGCATATCGCCACCAGCGTGACCGGGTGGCCGACCTGTGGATCCGGGCCGAGTGTCTGCGTCTGACCAATATGCGCGCCCGGGCCAACGCCACGGCCGGCACGCCCGGGCCTGAAGGTTCGGTCGGCAAGTTGCTGTCGGCTGAGTTGAACAAGACCATCACCGAATGCGTGGTTGATTTGCTGGGCGCCCAGGGTATGTTGCACCCGCCCGGCTATCAACTCACCCGCTCGGACGAGGCGGCGCCCGCTGGGTCTGGTTCGGGTTCGGGATCCGGATCCAGGTCTGGCGCCAACTCCCCGTCCAGCGTCGACTACCCTTCCCTTTCCGATTCCGACCTGGGCCAGCTGACCACCAGTTTTTTGCGGGCCCGGGCCAACTCCATCGAGGGTGGCACCTCAGAGATTATGCGCAATATATTGAGCGAGCGGGTGCTGGGTCTGCCCAAGGGCCCTCAGGTGGACAAGGAAATGCCCTGGAGCGAAATACCCAGATAGCGCGCGCCAGCTTGCGACCTGTCCCGTCCGACCTGCGACCCGTTCCTACCTGCGACCCGTCCACTCCCCCGCGCCCCCACCACCGATGCCGTCCGATGCCGCTTGATCTGACCGAACTGCTCCGACCCGAACACACCGCCGTGCTGACCATGGAGTGCCAGCGCGCCGTGGTGGGCGACCTCTCCCCGCTGGCAGAAATACGAGATGCCGTCGTCCAGAAAGGATCGCTCAAGGCCACCGGGCAACTCTGCGAACATGCCCGCAAGGTCGGCGTCCAGGTGGTGCATTGCACGGTGGAGCATCGTCCCGACAGGGCCGGCTCGTCTGAAAACTGTCGCATCCTGGCCATGGCTGCCCGCGAAACCCAGGCGCCACTGCTGGCCGGCAGCCCCGCCTCCGAGCTGGTGCCCGAACTCAACTGCCAGCCCGCCGACATCATCTCGCCGCGCTCGCACGGCATGACCCCGTTCACCTCAACCTCGCTGGATCAGACCCTGCGCAACCTGGGCATCAAAACCGTGGTCGCCTGCGGCCAGTCGCTGAACATCGGCATTGTCGGGTTGGTGATGAGCGCGGTGGATTTGGGCTATAACGCGGTGGTGGCGACCGATGCCGTGGCTGGCGTGCCCGAGAGCTATGCCGCAGATGTGCTGGAGCACACTTTGTATTTTCTGGCGCAACTGATGACCAGCCAGGAGATTGTGGCCTGCTGGCGGGACTAAAATAGGGCAGACAATGACCGCCGACACCGCGCCC
>CAZERQ010000169.1:0-4427 GCA_964514465.1 uncultured Acidimicrobiales bacterium | reverse complement strand
ACCCCAAACCCCCCACCCCAGCAAAACAACAACCTCATGTCCGGGCTGGACTCGCTCATGCCGGCCGTGCTGTTTCTCATATTCAACCGATTCTGGGGCCTGGGCTGGGCCATCGCCGCGGCCACCGTCTGGTCGCTGCGTGTCATCTGGAGCCGCCGCCGCAAACACATACCCATCGGCAAGGTGCTGCCCCTGGTTGCCGGATTCGTGGTGGCCCGCGGCATCATCGGCATCATCACCGACAGCGAAGCCGTGTATTTTGGCCTCGGCATCGCCTCCAAATTCGCCATCGGTCTGGGCGTGGCCATCGCCGCCAAAATCGGCCGCAACATCCTGGCCATCGCCGCGCCCTATGTGTTTGACTTCTCCGAGGCGGTCAAAACCCACCCCGTCTATTCCGCCGCACTCGACCGGATCGCCTATGTCGCCGCGCTCTACTATGTCGTCAGCGCCGCCTTTGACATCTGGCTATACAACAACAACTCGGTGGAGGGCTACATCATCATCCGCCTGATCGTCAACTGGCCACTGGGCGTGGCGGTGTTCTGGGGCTGCGTGATTTACCTGACCCGCCAGCTGCGCCAAGTGCCGGAGTTCCCCGGGCTATACAAACTGCTGGAGCAACGGGCCGAGCTGGTGGAGCAGAACTGGGAGCGACGGCGCCAGCAGCGAGCGCAGCGCAAGGCCGCCAAGTTGGGAATTGGAATGGACGAGTGGACGGACGCCGGGACAAACGCCGACACGGACGAGAATGTGGAGCGCGCCGAGCCAGACCCCGACACGCGCAACCCCGACACACAAGATTTGCTAAAGTCATAGTCAGACAAGTCGCAGTCAGACAAACCACAAGGAGCCACCAAGGAGCAACCCATGACAGACACCACCCAAACCCGAAGCAACTGGGGCCGCTGGGGAGACCAAGACGAACTCGGCGCCCTCAACCTGATGACCCCAGAAACCGTCCAGCGAGCCGCCCAGTCCATCTCCACCGGCAAGGTATACAGCCTGGGCATCCCCATCCAGTCCCAGGGCGTCCCCCTGATGGACTACCGTGGCACCCCCATGCGCCTGACCCTGCAAAACGAATCAGACGAAGGAATGTATGACGCCTATGGCTGCGCCGCCGGCACCGGAGCCCACGAGGACATTTTGGTGTTCGCCTCCCACACCACTTCGCACATGGATGCGCTGTGCCACGTCTATGGCGAAAGCCAGCACTACAACGGCATCTCGCCCAGCACCATGAAAACCCAAACCGGAGCCCAACAGCTCGGTATCGAAAAGGTCAAGGCTATCTGCGGTCGGGCGGTGCTGTTCGATATGGTCAAACATTTCGGTGCCGACCGCTGGGTTGAGCTGGGCCGCAAGATAACCGACGAGGATCTGGCGAGCTGCGCCGAAGCCCAGGGTGTGTCGCTCCAACCCGGCGACATCGCCCTGATCCGCACCGGCTATCTTGACATGTGGTTCGACCAGGCCCCGGACGTGCCCTTTGAGCAGGCCGGCATCGGCTTTGACGCGGCCAACTGGCTGTGCGACCACGATGTGGTGGCGGTCGGGTCAGACAACGCGGCGGTGGAGGTCATCCCGTTTGACGACAACGACTTTTTGGGCGTGCACAAGGTGCTGTTGGTGCAGGCCGGAATATACATGCTGGAGTTCTTGAACTTCGCGGAGATGGCGGCAGACGAATGCTATGAGGGCTTTATGACCGTCTCCCCGCTGAAGATCACGGGAGCCACCGGCTGTCCCATCAATCCCGTGGTGGTCGGCTGATCCGCGCCGGTCGGCTGATCCGTCGTCCACCCACCCGTCCCGTCCCCTCCCAACAAAACCCCCAAAACCAACCCACAAACACAAAGGAAACCCAAATGGAATTTTCAATCTTCATCCAAGGACACCCCAAGCGAGGCGGCGCCCGCAGCCCCTATTGGGAGCACCAATGCCTCATGGACGACCTCGAGATCGTCCGCGAAGCCGACCAGCACAACTGGAAATACATCTGGGTCTCCGAGCACCACTTCCTGGAGGACTATTCCCACACGTCCGCCAGCGAGGTGTTCATGGCCTACGCCTTCGCCCAGACCTCCCAGATCCATCTCGGCTCGGGCATCTTCAACCTGAACCCCATCGTCAACCACCCCATCAAGCTGGCCGAGCGGGTCGCCATGCTGGATCACATGTCCAAGGGGCGCTTTGAGTTCGGCACGGGCCGGGGCGCCGGCAGCCACGAGATCGGCGGCTTCGGGCTGGATCCCGACGAGACCAAAGCCAACTGGGACGAGGTCATCTGGGAGTTCAAAAAGATGTGGGGCAGCCCGGAATATTCGCACCCCGACGGCAAGGCCTTCGTCACGCCCGCAAAAGGCACCCACGGCAGCTTCAATATTTTGCCCAAGCCATATGTCCACACCCATCCCGCCATGTGGGTTGCGGCCGGCAACACCCCAACCTATGAGAAGGCCGCCCGCCACGGGCTGGGGGTGCTGGGGTTCAACGTGGCCGCCATATATGAGATGGCCGAGCATGTTGAGGCCTACAAAAATGCCATCGGCTCGGCCGACCCGGTGGGCGACTATGTCAACGACAACGTGATGATCACCAACGGCGTGGTCTGCCTGGAAGACGGACAAAAGGCGCGCCAGGTGGCAGCCGAGATGCTCCAGATCGGATATCTGCAGTCGCTGGTGTTCAAATATCACGACACCTTCCCGCGCCCCGAAGGTGTGCCCGAGTGGCCCGACCTGCTGCCCGAGCCCGACCTGGCGATGATTGACGAGCAGATCAAGGCCGGCTTCTTCTTGTGCGGCGATCCCGATGAGGTCATCCAGCAGACCAAGGCCTACCAAGACATCGGCTGCGACCAGGTTGCCTTCGGGATGCCGATCCAGATGCCACAGGAGTATGTGCTGGAGACCATCCGTCTGTTCGGCGACCACGTCATCCCGAAGTTTGACGGCGACTCGAAGCACCGCACCACCCGGCTGCGCGAGGAGGCAGGCGGGCCGCTGGAGCTGTCGGGGCCAGATGAGCTATACGAGGTGCCCTAGCTCGCAGGGGGTGAGCCTGGCGGTTCACGAACTTGGCGGCCCGACCAACGGCCCGACCAGCAGCCCCACCATAATATTCTGCCACGCCACCGGCCTGCACGGGCAGACCTGGGCTCCGGTGGCCGACGAGCTGGGCAAGCTGGGAGGGCCGGGCAAGTCGGGCGAGCGCGGCGCCGACTTCCGCTGCCTGGCTCTGGACTTCCGAGGCCACGGCTACAGCCAGACTCCCGAGGGTGTGTCGTTCAGTTGGGAACAGGTGACCGAAGATCTGCTGGCGGTCGCCAAGTCGGTGTCGCTCGACTCGCAACCGTCGGGCCAGCAACCCCGCCCGCACCCCCTATATGCAGTCGGCCACTCCATGGGCGCCGCCGCCATAGTGCACGCCAAGCGCTCATCTCCGGGACTGTTTCACAAGGTGTGGCTGTATGAACCCATCCTGCCGCCGCATGCCATCCCGCCAGCGCTGCCCACCCGGTCCGCCGATCCCGCCGACCCAGCCGACAACTTCGCCCCCAGCGACAACAGCCACTCGCTGGCACAAGGCGCCCGCCGCCGCAAATACATATTCGACAGCCGCGCCCAAGCCCTCGAACGCTACAGCTCCCGTCCGCCGCTGTGCGACTTCAGACCCGATGCGCTCCGCAGCTATGTTGACCACGGCTTTGTGGACTTGCCCGACAGCACGGCGGCCGACAGCGCCGATGCGGCCACCACCGGAGCCGTCGCCCTGCGTTGCCACCCCGAACACGAAGCCCTAACATTCGAAGGCGTGCTGCCGGTAGACCCAGACGACCTGGAACAACTGGATCTAAACGCAAAAATAGCAGTCAGCGGCGACCAGTCCAGAGCCGCATCCTTTGCCCGCCACGCCGCCCAGAAAATACCAAGCGCACAATTAATCAGCTTCGACCAGCTGGGTCATTTCGGCCCCCAACAAGCGCCAGACGTCATCGCCCAAAGCATCGCAGACTGGTTCTCAAGCTAGCCCTCCAGCGTGCAGGCCACGTCAATCCCCAAAACCTGATTGACCCGGCCCATCCCCAACCACAACGCCAAACACAGCGACAGCTCCACGATCTCCGAGTCGCCGAACGCCCCACGCATCCGCTCCCAAAAATTATCGTCCAAACCCCGATGGTCGCCGGCAAACCGCTCGGCATATTCGGCCGCCAACCGCTCCCGCTGGCTCAACTCCGGGCTGTCCCGCCAGTCCCGCACGGCCTCATAGAGCGGCTCGCCGGGCGCCGCCTCATCCGCCCGCTCGGTGCGCCAATCCAAACACAGCTGGCAGTTGTTGATCTGGGCGATGCGCATGCGGGCAGCCTCAAACTCCCGCAACGGCAGCGTGGCGTGCGAATAGACGGCATCCGACAGCTG
>CAZERQ010000168.1:0-12104 GCA_964514465.1 uncultured Acidimicrobiales bacterium | reverse complement strand
CAGCAGCCCCAGGGTGTGCTCGGCCGCCGAAACCGAGTTGGCCAAAGGAGCGTTGACCACCACCACATTTTGCTGCGTGGCGGCTTCTACGTCCACGTTGTCCACCCCCACGCCCGCCCGGGCGACAATCCTGAGCTGGCTGGCGGCGGACAGCACCCGGGCCGACACCTGAGTCTGGGAGCGTACGATCAGCGCATCGCAGTCGGCAATGGCGTCCAGCAACCCGGCTTCGTCCATGCCCAGCTGCTGGTTGACGGTGTGGCCGGCGGCTTCCAGTTGCGCCAGTCCGGCGGGAGCGATTTTTTCTGTGACGAGAATTTTGGCCATGGGATTGGGCGGGGGAGTAGGTCGAGGGAGTTTGGTGGTGAGAGTGGAATGAGGTTGCGCGAGGCGGTGGCAAATGTCGGCAATGACGGCTATTATAATTGTATGACTTCCAGCAGCACCAACACAACAGCAACGGCGATTGATTTAGGCTACCAGGCCTTTGACGCCGACAACCACTATTACGAAGCCGAGGACGCCTTCATCCGCCACATCGATCCCAAGATGGCCAGGCGGTGCATGCAGTGGGCCGAGGTCAACGGGCGCAAGCGTCTGCTGGTGGGCGGCAAGATCAACCGCTTCATACCCAACCCCACCTTCGACCCCATCGCACGGCCGGGCAGCCTGGACGACTATTTCCGTGGCAAGCAAAGCTCCGACGACATCCGCAAGGCCTTCGGCGAGCTGGAGCAGCTGTCGGATCGCCCCGAATACCGAGATCGCGACAAGCGCCTGGCGCTGATGGACGCCCAAGGCATCGAGGCGGCCTTCTTCTTCCCCACTTTGGGCGTGGGCATGGAGTCGGCGCTGAAGGACGACCTGCCGGCCATGCGCGAGGCGTTCCGGGCGTTCAACCGCTGGCTGGACGAGGACTGGGGCTTCGCCTATAAAGACCGCATCATCGCCGCGCCCTATATAACACTGTCTGACGTCAACCAGGCCTGCGAGGAGCTGAAGTGGGCGCTTGACCAGGGCTGCCGGGTGGTTGACCTGCGCGCCTCCTCGGTGCTGACCGATGACGGCTATCGCCATTTGGGCGACCCCCGCCACGACCCGTTCTGGTCAATCGCCAACGATGCCGGCATAACCATTGCGTTCCACTCCGGCGACGCCGGCTATGAGGTGCTGTTCGAGCTGTGGGGCTTCAAGACCGAGTTCGAGGCCTTCCGCCAGGATCCGCTCAAGTCGATGCTGTGCATGTCACCCATAGCCGACACGGTGGCATCGCTCATCGGCGGGGGAGTGTTCGCCCGCTTTGAGAACCTGCGGGTGGTGACCATCGAGACTGGTTCGACCTGGGTGGAGCCGCTGTTTCAGCGCATGGCCAAGACCTACAAGCAGCAGAGCCACGCTTTCGCCGAGGATCCCATCGAGACTTTCCGGCGCCATTTCTGGGTGGCTCCGTTCTATGAGGACGATATGGTGCGTCTGGCCGAGCTGATCGGGTCTGACCACATGATCTTCGGCTCCGACTATCCGCACGCCGAAGGGCTGAGCGATCCGCTGGCCTTTGTGAACGACCTTGAGGGCTTTGGCGACGACGACATCCGCAAGGTGATGCGCACCAACGGCCTGGCGCTGATCGAGCGGCGTCCTGTCTAGCCTGTTTAGGTTGCGATCCCCTGGGATTTGACCCGACTCGCCTACACCGGCGGTCTTGGTTCGACTTTGCGCTGGTAGCTCTGGCGCTGGCTGTTTGCGTGGGCCTGGTGCTATGGGCTGTGTTGGGCTGAGCGGGTTTCGTCTGTGCTGGTAGAGATGAAGCCGCGCCGCCGGCTGCCCTGGCCGCTGTCGATCTATCAGTCGGCGGTCGGCAAGAAATGGGTCATGGCGCTGACCGGCATCGCCTTGCTGGGTTTCGTGGTGGTGCATATGCTGGGCAACCTGCATCTCTATGAAGGGCCCGAGCACATGCATGCGCACGCCGAGGCGCTGCGGGATCTGGGCGGCGACTTCGTGCCCCGCACCTGGATCCTGTGGGCGTTGCGCGCCGGGCTGATCGCCGCCTTCGGGCTGCATATCCACGCCGCCTATTCCCTGACCCGGCTCAGCCGCCAGGCCAACGTCGGCTATGCCGGCAAGCGCAGCTATGTGGCGGCCAACTACGCTTCGCGCACCATGCGCTGGACGGGGCCCATCGTGGGACTGTATGTGCTGTATCATCTGGCGGATCTGACCTGGGGCTGGGTGAATCCAGATTTCGTGCAGGGCGACCCCTATCACAACGTGGTCGCCAGCCTGGGGAATCTGCCCGTGGCGATACTGTATATCGTGGCCAACGTCGCCTTGTCGGTGCATATCTTCCACGGGGCCTGGAGCATGTTCCAGAGCCTGGGCATCAACAGCCGCCGGCTGGATCCGCTGCTTCGGGCTTTCGCTCAGCTGGTGGCGCTGGTCATCTTGGTGGGCAACCTGAGCTTCCCGATTTTCGTCCAGGCCGGGGTGATCAGCTGATGAGCGCCAACGCCAATCCGGCCGCCAACGTCCCGTCCGGCAGTCTGGCCGACAAATGGCAGGGCTATCTGTCTGACGTCAAGCTGGTCAGCCCCAAGAACAAACGCCAGTTCGAGATCATCGTGGTGGGCACCGGCCTGGCAGGAGCTTCGGCGGCGGCCTCCCTGGGCGAGTTGGGCTACAAAGTGCACGCCTTCACCTATCACGACTCGCCGCGCCGCGCCCATTCCATCGCCGCCCAGGGTGGCATCAACGCCGCCAAGAATTACCAAAACGACGGCGACTCCATCTGGCGCCTGTTCGTGGACACCATCAAGGGCGGCGACTATCGCTCCCGCGAGGCCAACGTCCATCGCCTGGCTGAAATCTCGCTCAACATCATCGACCAGTGCGTGGCCCAGGGCGTGCCGTTCGCCCGCGACTATGGCGGCCTGCTGGACAACCGCTCCTTCGGCGGCGCCCAGGTGTCGCGCACGTTCTATGCCCGGGGACAGACCGGCCAGCAGCTGCTGTTGGGAGCCTATTCCGCGCTGATGCGCCAGGTCGCCGCCGGCTCGGTCAGCCTGCATAACCGCAAGGAGATGCTGGAGCTGGTGGTCCATGACGGACGGGCGGTGGGCATCGTGGTGCGGGACTTGCTGACGGGCCAGGTCAGCTCGCATTCGGCGCACGCGGTGGTGCTGGCCACGGGGGGCTACAGCAACGTGTATTTCCTGTCGACCAACGCCAAGATGTGCAACGTCACGGCCGCTTGGCGGGCCCATCGCCAGGGCGCCCTGTTCGCCAACCCGTGCTACACCCAAATCCATCCCACCTGCATCCCCCAAAGCGACGATTTCCAGTCCAAGCTCACGCTGATGTCTGAGTCGCTGCGCAACGACGGACGGATCTGGGTGCCGCGCTCGGGCGACGACAGCCGTCCGCCGTCTGACATTCCCGAAGGCGAGCGCGACTATTATCTGGAGGTCAAATATCCGGCCTTCGGCAACTTGGTGCCCCGGGACGTGGCCTCGCGCAGCGCCAAGGCGGTGGTGGATCAGGGACGGGGGGTGGGGCCGCGCGCCAATGGGGTGTATCTGGATTTCAGCGACGCCATCGCCGCGCAGGGCCAGGCTGCCATCGCCGACAAATACGGCAACCTGTTCGACATCTATGCGCGCATCACCGGCGAGGATCCCTATCGCACGCCCATGCGGATCTATCCGGCCACGCACTACACCATGGGCGGCCTGTGGGTGGACTATGAGCTGATGTCCAACGTGGCTGGCCTGTTCGTTTTGGGCGAGGCCAACTTTTCTGACCACGGAGCCAACCGACTGGGCGCATCGGCTCTGATGCAGGGTTTGGCGGACGGCTATTTTGTTTTGCCGGCGACCATCGGCCCGTGGCTGGCGCAGATGCTGGGGGAGCCGGCTGTGCCCGAGTCGCATGAGGCGTTCGTGTCGGCGCAGCGGCGGGTTGACGAGCAGACCCGGCAGTGGCTGGGTGTGGGCGGCACCCGCTCGGTGGACTATTTCCACCGCGAGCTGGGCAAGATCGTGTGGGACTATGTGGGGATGTCGCGTTCGCGCGAGGGGTTGGACAAGGCGCTCTCGGAGATTCCCGCGCTGTATGAGGAGTTCAAGTCAGATGTTCGGGTGCTGGGTTCGGCTGAGAGCCTGAACCAGTCGCTGGAGAAGGTTGGCCGGGTGGCGGACTTTTTTGAGCTGGCGCAGCTGATGGCGCGAGATGCTCAGGAGCGCGAGGAATCCTGCGGCGGACATTTCAGGGAAGAACACCAGACGCCCGAAGGTGAGGCCCGCCGCAACGACCAGGACTTCGCCCACGTCACGGCTTGGGAATGGGCCGGCGACCCGCAGGCTTCCGTGGCCCACACCGAGCCGCTGGAGTTCTCCGAAGTCGAGCTGGCGGTCAGGTCATACAAATAGGTCGCGCCTTTCCCCGTCCATTTCCCCCTGTCCCACACCCCACCCCCTCGAACACACATGGCCAACACACTAACTTTGACACTGAAAATCTGGCGCCAAGACGGGCCCGGCAACCAGGGAGGCTTTGCCACCTACGAGCTCGACGGCATCCCCGACGACGCCTCTTTTTTGGAGATGCTCGACATTTTGAACGAACGTTTGATCGAGCAGAACCAGGAGCCGGTCTGTTTTGAGAGCGACTGCCGGGAGGGTATCTGCGGCACCTGCGGTCTGATGATCAACGGTCGCGCCCACGGGCCCCAGAAAGGCACCGCCACCTGCCAGCTGCATATGCGCGAGTTCAGCGACCGCGATACCATCGTGATCGAGCCGTGGCGCGCCGATGCCTTCCCGGTCATCAAGGATCTGGCGGTGGATCGCTCGCCGTTGGATGAGATAATCAAGGCGGGCGGCTTCATCTCGGTCAACACCGGGGCGGCGCCCGACGCCAACCTCACGCCCATTGCGCAAAAGACTTCGGCGGCGGCCTTTGACGCGGCGGCTTGCATTGGCTGCGGGGCTTGCGTGGCGGCCTGCCCCAACAGCGCCGGCCAGCTGTTTTGCTCGGCCAAGGTGCAGCATCTCAACCTGTTGCCACAGGGTCAGTCCGAACGCTGGCAGCGCACCGAAGCCATGGTGGAAAAGATGGAGGAGTTCTTCGGTTCGTGCACCAACCACGGCGAATGCGAAGAGGCCTGCCCCAAGGAGATCTCGATTGACTTCATTGCCTGGACCAACCGAGACTATGTCAAGTCCAAGTTCAGGCATCGTCTTGGTTCCTAGCCGGCTGGTTTCACCCTCCACATGAAGTTTCTGTCGGCCGAATGGGTTGAGCAGCTGAACGGTCAACTTCGCGCTGCAGGAGTGCGTCTGGACCGCGACACGGACGACTCAGAGCGCGGCCCGACCGCCGCGGAGCGCGACCTGACCAGCTTGTGCGTGCAGCACATCGTGGAGCGCGCCGATGGCGAGGCGCTGAGCTATTGGGTAAAAGTTGACAGGGAAGGGGCCAGCGCGGCCATGGGCGTGTCAGCTGAGCCAACCGTCACGTTTACCCAGTCGATGGAGGTGGCAGCCGGCATAGCCCAAAAGCAGCGGGACGTCCACGTGGCATTTTTGATGGGCGAGATAAAGGTTTCTGGTGATGTGATGGAACTGCTGGGGCGCGAGGACGTCACCGCGCAGATCATCGACATCACTTCCAGCTTGAACCAGGCCACCGACTTCGGCTAGCCCGCGCCCCGCTGCGGTCAGATCAGATAGTTGTATTTGTCCATGAAGTTATACAACGCCTGAAGCAGCACCGTGTCGTGGCCGTTGGTCTCCACAATCCGGTCGCACAGCTCCAGCAGGTTGGCCGCCTCCTCCGGGTCGATGAAAGGCGAAATCTTGGTGCGGGCCATCACCAAATCGTCCGACAGCTCCTTTTTCAGGTTGTCATGGATCTTGTCGTCGGCCGTCTGTTCCAGCGTCTTTTTGTCCAGCACACCCGTGGCCACGGTGCTGCGCGCGCTGTTGGCCACCTCAACCAGATGATGCTTGTCCTGCCCGCTGGTGACTTCGGCCGAGAACAAAGACGAATGATCCATGGCGTTGTCAACGTTGATGTGGATGATGCCGTCGGTGTCATAGCGATAGGTGATGTCAAACAGGATGTCGCTGATGGGTCTGGGAGCCTTGATCGGCACCCGCCAGTGCTGCAGCTCAACGTTGGCTTCGTTGCTGACCGCCTTTTCGGGGTCGCCCTCCACCACCGTCAGATTCAGCCACTCCTGGTGGTCGATGACGGGAGTGTATTGGTCGGTTCCATGCGCCGGCAACCGCTGGTTGCGCGGAATGATGGTGGAGAAATGGGGCTTTTCGCCGTGGTTGGACACCGCCAGAACCCCCAGGGCATGCTGGGTTGAAACCTTGAAGTCATAGTCGGGCAGGTCGTCTTGCAAAATAGCCGAGGCGATGGCCGCGCCCTCCGAGGTGGCGGTCATGGGATTGTCCACGGTCTCGGCGGGCAGCTGCACGAACTCGCTGATGAAGTCGCGCACCGAAGGGATGAGACAGGTGCCGCCCACCAGAATCAGGCTGTCGACTTCGGTGGGGCCGCCGGCTTGGCTGGTCGAGCCATTGGCCTGGCTGGTTGGGCCGCCGCCCTGGCGCAGGTCGGCCAGGCAACGCTCCAGCGGTTCGCGGGCCCGCTCCAGCAGATGCTTGGTGGCATCCTCGAACTGCTCGCGGGTGATGCGGGTGGCGTCGCCGCGCGGCAGACGGATAGTCGCCTCGTCCTGTGAGCTCAACAGGATCTTGGCTCGCTCCACCTCCAGGCGCAACAAACTCTTTTCGGCCTGGGAATAGCGTTCGACTTCCTCTAGATCCTTCGCCAGCCACTGCATTATGGCCGAGTCGAAGTCAACCCCGCCCAGTGCTTGTATGCCAGCCGAGGCGCGCTCCACGAACACCTTTTCCTGTGTGTCCAAAATAGTGACGTCCAGCGTGCCGCCGCCCCAGTCGACCACCATGGTGGTGGCTTCGGTGTCCATGTTGCGGGTGGCCGACATGGCCGCCGCGGTGGGCTCGTTGATCAGAGCCAGCACCTTGATCTGTCCCATGCCGGCGCAGATCTTGGTGCGCTTGCGGGCCAAGCCGCGGCTGTTGGACGGAACCGTGACCACCGCCTTGTCGAAATGCAGGCCCGAATGGTTGGCGGCCGCCTGGCGTAGCTGGGCGAAGATAAGCGTGGCGATCTTGTCCAGGGTGAAGCTCTTGTCGCCCACGATGGCGTGCTCCTCCACCGACAAGAAGCGCTTGGTGGCTTCGATTTTCTGGTTCTGGGGCAGCAGCTTGGCTTGCCACCCGAACAGCGGTTGGTTGCTGCTGTCCAAGCCGAAGACCGACGGAAACAGCCGGTCAAGTCCCAGCTCGCCCCACTCCAGCGGCGGTTCGTCAATGCGGATGGCCTCCACCTTGTCGCCGTCAAAGACGGAGACCACGCAGTTGGTGGTGCCAAAGTCGATGCCAACCGAAGCCATGGCTAGCTGTTCTTGACGGCTCCGCGAGCCACGACCATGGTGCGGCCGTCATCGTTTTGGGCCAGATAGGCGGGGCGTAGCACCTGCATGGAGGTTCCGTTGCCCGACACCTCAAAGTGCTCCTTGCTGGCTTCGCTGTATTCGGTGATGATGGTGCCGCCGCAGCGCTTGAACATGTCCTCCAGTTCGGCCAGCACGACCGACGGGGTTTCGGGCGCGGCACCGGACAAAGGTGCGGTGTCGGTGGCGGGCGCGGTGTCGGACGGAGGTGCGGCGTCGGCGGCTTCCCCCGCGCTATCCGACACCAGCAGCGAATGCAAAAACGCCAGATCAGCCAGATGCTTGCGGCGCTGTGTGGCGACGGCAATCACGCTTTCGCGGAATTGGTTGAACGCCTCAGACGTCTCCTGTGAGGCAGCCTCTTTGGACACCAGCATCAGCTTGAGTCGTTCCACATCGTCAATCAGCTGCTTGGTGAGCCGCCGCTTGGTGAGCCGGGATTGCCCGGGGCCTCGGTTCTTTTGCTTGGAGCCACTTTGCTCGGAGTCGCCGTCCCGTTCGGTCGACTCAGCCGGCCCTTGCGCGGCGGCCAGCTGGCGCCGAATGCCGACCAGAGCGTCAACAGCTTCGGGCACGGCCGGGCTTTGCTGTCGTATAATCTCTTCCAGCCGAGCCAGCTCCACGGCCAAATTCATGAGTGCTGCCTGTGGGTGCTTCATTAAACCAGCAATTTTAACTCATTAACAGCCTGCTTTTCCTGTTCTAGTTCATTTACGGAAATATCAATCAGTTTTCGGCTCCGTTTTTGGATCTCCAAATCTGGCACAATTTCCCAGTCGCCGTCCGAGCTGGTGCAGGGGAACGAGCAGATCAACCCTTCGGGGATGCCATAGCTGCCGTCCGATGCCACCGCCATGCTGACCCAGTCGCCGGGGTCGGTCTGCTGCGCCCAGTCCCTGACGTTGTCGACCACCGCATTGGCAGCCGAAGCCGCGCTGGAGGATCCCCGGGCCTCGATTATCTCGGCGCCGCGCTGCTGCACCCGGGGAATGAACTCGTCAAACACCCAGGCTTCGTCGCCAATGCGGGACAGGGCGTCTGAGCCGGCGACCTGGCAGTTGTAGACATCGGGATATTGCGTGGCCGAGTGGTTGCCCCAGATGGTCATGCGGGTGATGTCGCTCACCTCAACGCCGCACCTGTCGGCCAGCTGCGCCTTGGCCCGGTTGTGATCCAGACGGGTCATGGCGGCGAAGCGCTGCGGCGGGATGTCGGGGGCGTTGGACTGGGCGATCAGGCAGTTGGTGTTGGCGGGATTGCCGACCACCAGCACCCGCACGGCAGCGTCGGCGTGGTCGTTGATGGCGCGCCCCTGGGTGGTGAATATGGCGCCGTTGGCCTCGATCAGATCCTTGCGCTCCATGCCCTTGGTGCGGGGACGGCTGCCGACCAGCAAGGCGCAATGCACGCCGTCGAACGCCTGGGTGGGGTCGTCGGTCAGACGGATGTTGCGCAGCAGGCCGAAGGCGCAGTCCTGCATCTCCATGGCCACGCCCTCCAGAGCTTTCATGGCGGGCGGTATCTCCAGCAGCTGCAGTTCGACCGGCCGGTCGGGGCCAAACAACTCGCCGGCGGCGATGCGGAAGATCAGGCTGTAGCCGATTTGTCCGGCCGCGCCGGTGACGGCAATGCGGACGGGTTGGACGGGCTCGGCGCTCATGGGGTGGTGGGGTTGGCGCTCACGGATTCGGCTCGGGCGGCACCCAAGTTGGCGCTCACGACAGCCGCTGGCCCAACCGGTCGACAATAGCCGAGGCGAATTCCGAGCAGGCCACCTGCTGGGCGCCGTCCATCAGTCGGGCGAAGTCATAGGTCACGATCTTTTCGGCGATGGTGACCTCCATGGCGCCGATGATGTCGTCCGCCGCCTCCTGCCAGCCCAGATGCTCAAACATCATCACCCCCGACAGCAGCACCGACGAAGGATTGACCTTGTCCTGTCCGGCATATTTGGGGGCGGTTCCGTGGGTGGCTTCGAAGATGCCGTGCCCGGTTGCATAGTTGATGTTGCCGCCTGGGGCGATGCCGATGCCGCCGACCTGGGCCGCCAGCGCGTCCGAGAGATAGTCGCCGTTCAGGTTCATGGTGGCTATGACGTCAAACTCGGCCGGCCGGGTCAGCACCTGCTGCAGGGCGATGTCGGCGATGGCGTCCTTGACCAGGATCTTGTCGCCCGGGTCGCCGCCGCAGTCGTCCCAGCCCACCGCCACATCGGCGAACTCCGCGCGCACCAGCTCATAGCCCCACTTCTGAAAGGCGCCCTCGGTGAACTTCATGATGTTGCCCTTGTGCACCCAGGTCACGCTTTCCCGCTTGTGCGACACGGCATAGTTCAGCGCGGCGCGCTGCAGACGGTGCGAGCCGGTCTCCGACACCGGCTTGATGCCGATGCCCGAATCGGCCCGCAGCTCCCGCCCGAACATGTCCTTGATGATCTCAAGCAGCTTCTTGGCCTCGGCGCTGCCTGCCTCGACCTCGAGCCCGGCATAGATGTCCTCGGTGTTCTCCCGGAAGATGACCATGTCCACCAGCTCGGGCTGGCGCACGGGAGACGGCACCCCCTGGAACCAGCGCACCGGCCGCAGACAGACATACAGATCCAGCAGCTGGCGCAGCGCCACGTTCAGGCTCCTGAAGCCGCCGCCCACCGGGGTGGTCAGCGGGCCCTTGATGCCGATCAGATAGTCCTTGAAAGTTTCGACCGTCTCTGTGGGCAGCCAGTCGCCGGTTTCGTTGAAGGCTTTTTCTCCAGCCAGGACTTCCTGCCACTCCACCTGTTTGCCGTATCTGGCGGCGGCTGCGTCCAGCACCGTTTTGGCGGCCGGCCAGATGTCGATGCCAGTGCCGTCTCCCTCCACGAACGGGATGATGGGATTGTCGGATACGTTGAGCGAGCCGTCGGCGTTCTGTGTTATTTTTTCAGGCATAGTTTTTTAGTCTATTTGGGGTCGGGCAAAACTGGACAATTTGCTGGCGCCTAAAATGTGCTGACGCCTAAAATATTATTCTGATGAGCCGAACCCGCGATGCCAGCGCCCCGTCCAGCTCGAGCGCCCCGTCCAGCTCGAGTGACCCGTCCAACCCGGGCGACCCCAAGAGCCCCAACAGCGACCTGCTGGAAATCGACCGCGCCCTGAGCGACGAGCAGCGGCTGCTGCGCGACACCGTGCGGCGGTTCGTCCAAACCAAAGTGCTGCCCGACATCGGACGCAACTTCGAGCAAGCCACATTCGACCGGAGCCTGATTGCCGAGCTGGCGCAGCTGGGCGTGTTCGGGATGCAGCTGAGCGACTATGGCTGCGCCGGGGCCGATGCGGTGTCATATGGCATCGCCTGTCGTGAGCTAGAGGCGGGCGACAGCAGCCTGCGCAGCTTCGTTTCGGTGCAGGGGTCGCTGGTGATGTTTCCCATCTGGAAGTATGGCTCGCCCGAGCAGCGTGAGCAGTGGCTGCCCGACCTGGCGGCTGGTCGCAAGATCGGCTGCTTCGGCCTGACCGAGCCCGACGCCGGCAGTGATCCGTCGTCCATGCGCACCACCGCGCGAAGGGTGGGTGCCGGAGGGTCGGGCGTCAAAAAATCCGGCGCCGACTGGGTGCTGAACGGCACCAAGTTGTGGATCACCAACGGCACCATAGCTGACGTGGCGCTGGTCTGGGCCCAGACGGATGACGAGGCCGGGGGAGACGGGGCCGGGGCCGGCAGCGGCGTCCGCGGATTTCTGGTGCCGACCGACACCCCCGGATTTTCAGCCCGCAACATCGAGCGTAAGCTGTCCATGCGGGCTTCTGTCACGTCCGAGTTGGTGCTGGAGGATGTGCGGGTGCCCGAGTCCATGCGTCTGCCAGAAGCCGTGGGGATGCGCGCGGCGCTGTCGTGTCTGAGCGAGGCCCGCTTCGGCATCATCTTCGGAGCGGTGGGGGCGGCCCGGGCCTGCTTTGAGGCAGCCTGCGAATACGCCGCCCAGCGCGAGCAGTTCGCCAAGCCCATCGCCGCCTTCCAGCTCACCCAAGCCAAGTTGGCCGACATGTTGACCTGGCTGACCAACAGCTCCCTGGTGGCCATGCAGCTGGCGCGGCTCAAGGACGACGGCAGCCTGACCCCCGCCCAGATCAGCTATGGCAAGCGGCACAATGTGGCGGCCGCCCTGGAGGTGGCGCGCACGGCCAGGGGAGTGCTGGGCGCCAACGGAATATCGCTGGACTATCCGGTGATGCGGCACATGGCCAATCTGGAGTCGGTCATAACCTATGAAGGCACCCACGAAGTCCACACCCTGGTGCTGGGACAGGAGCTGACCGGCCACAGCGCTTTTTCTGGCTAGCGGGGACGGTTTTCCTTCATTTGGGCAGGGCGGCGGGGACTGCTCTAGGCATTTGCCCTAAGATATTGTGAGCGGGTTTTCGCAGCGCCGCCAGGTCACAATCGTCCCACCGAACCCCCGCCCCACACAACCCCCCGAAACCCAAAAAGGAATCCATATGTCCAAAAGATTCACAGGCAAGAACGCAGTCGTCACCGGAGCCAGCCGTGGCATCGGCGCCGGCATCGCCGAGCG
>CAZERQ010000167.1:0-7615 GCA_964514465.1 uncultured Acidimicrobiales bacterium | reverse complement strand
CTTGTCGGGCGCGGCCCGGCTCAAAAGCTCCAGCATCAACAGCGCGGTGATGGCACCCGAGTCGGCGTTGAAGTTGTCCTTGAAATAATAGTGCCCCGAGTGCTCGCCGCCGAAGGTCGCACCCACAGCCGACATCTGCTCCTTGATGTTGGAGTGGCCCACCTTGGTGCAGACGGCCCGGCCGCCGCGCTCGGCGATGATCTCAGGCACCGCCCGTGAGCACACCACGTTATAGAGCACCACCGCGCCGGGATGCCGATCCAGCACGGCGGCAGCCAGCAGGCCCAGGGTGGTGGAACCCGACAGCGGCTCGGCCTGGTCGTCCACGAAGAACACCCGGTCGCCGTCGCCATCAAATGCCATGCCCAGATCGGCATCGGTCTCCAACACTTTGGTCTGCAGGTCAGACAGGTTCTGAGGATTCAGCGGGTCGGCCGGGTGGTTGGGGAAGCTGCCGTCCAGCTCGCGATACAGCCAGATGAGCTCCAGCCCTAGTCCCTCTGCGCCCAGTCCTTCCAGCACCGCCGGCATCGAATGCCCGGCCATGCCGTTGGCGCAGTCGATGACCACACGCAGTGGTCGCAGCTTGGATGTGTCGATGAACGACCTGACGTGTCGGACGAAGTCGGGCATTATGTCCAGACGGATGACGGGAGCCGCGCCGGGGTCTCCCGCTCCCCCGGTCGCCGCGCCCGGGTCTCCCGCGCCCCCGGTTGCCGCGCCCCCAGTCGCCGTGCCCGCGCCTGCCGCATTTTGCGCGAACTGCTTGACTTGGGCCAGACCCGTGTCAAAACCGACTGGCACAGCCTGGCGCCGGCAGGCCTTGATGCCGTTGTATTCGGCTGGGTTGTGCGAAGCGGTGAACATCACCCCCGGGGCATCCAGGCTGGCGCTGGCGAAATACAACATATCGGTGGAAATCAAACCCAGATCCGCCACCTCAAATCCGCCGGCCGCCACTGCCCGCATGAAGCTGCGCGACAGGGCCGGACTGCTGTGACGCATATCCCGACCGCACAGAATTCTGGTTGCGTCCGGGTCGTCCTGTCGCCAGAATTCAACGAACCCTCGGGCCAGCTGCGCCGCCAAGTCTTCGTTGAGTTGCGAAGGCACCTTGCCGCGGATGTCATAGGACTTGACGATGGCATCCAGCGCCGAGTTGCCCGCTGCGGCTGAACCAGACGCCGCGCTGACCTCGCCGTCCGCATAAACACCCGCGCGCTCGTATCTGGCGATGCGCACAACATCGGCCAGCGTCCGCAGTCCGTCACGCAGGATTCTGACCGTGGAGCTGGCGTTGGCTTCGGGCACAACCTCCACCGCCTCAAAGTCCATGTCCCAGCGCGACATCAAATAGAACAGCTCGATGTCAAAAGCGAACCGGTTGATCATGGCAGTCGAGAACAGCCGCTGGGCGCTGGCGCAGCTGAACGCCTTGATGCCGCACTGCGTGTCGCGCACGGCTTTTTGCCGGGTGGAGAACCTCAAGAAAGCCCGCGCCGCCAGACCCACCAGGCTGCTGCCCAGCCAGCGCAACCATCCCGATGAGCGATCCTGGCTGGGCGCCCTCACCCCCACGCTGACCTGGACATCCCCGTCCAGCGCCGACACCAGACGGCAGATTTCGGCGGGCCCATAGGACAGATCCACGTCGGTGAAAACCACCACCTCGCCGTGGGCGGCCAGCATCCCCGCACGCACGGCCGCGCCCTTGCCCTGGTTGTGTTCCAAAACGATGACCTGGTCGGCTTGCGCCTGGCGCGCCAGCTCGGCGGTGTTGTCGCTTGAGCCGTCATCCACCACGATGATTTCCAGGTCGGTGATCTCCAGGCCGGTAGGCCGACCGCCCTGCCCAGCGCCCAGTCCCTCGCCCAGTCCCTCGCGCAGCCGCCGCACCGAATCAGCCACGCAACCGGCCGCGTTATAGGCCGGCAGCACCACCGACAAAGACGTCCGCACGGCCTAGTGCTGCTCTTTCGGGGCTGGAAATCGTCCCCACCCTATGGCCGCCGGGCGCCACGCCAAAAGCAGCACCAACAGCAGCCCCAGACCGGTCAGCAAATAGGCGAACACATCCACCGATGTCCAGCCATAGCTCAGCTTGACGTCAGCAGATGTCGGCACGACCACCATCAGGTTGGGCGCCACCCGCCACGGCCCCTGCGCGCCCGACGCCTGCCAGTTGGGGAAATAAGACGTCTTGACCAGCACCGGCACGCCCACCCGATCCACGCTGAAGGAAATCGAGTCATCGGTGGCCACCACATCGCTGACCACCACCGGATCCAAAGCCTTGCGCGGCGCCTCGCTCAGCGGGGTAACGGTTGAGATCCTGGCCCAGTCCGACGGCCCGGAGGCGGCCGGCAGCACCGAAAAGTCGTCGCCGTTGTAGAACCTGACCGCCGGCTCCAGCCAGCTGTCCTGTCCGTGGCTGACGTCAGACCACACCACCGGCTCGAACTCAAGCGGCTCGACCAGCGCGGCATCGGCCACCAAGAACACCGTCCAGTTGCCCGAGCTGGAAGCTATCTCCGACAGCGCCGGGTGGCTGCGGGCGGCCTCGGCTGTGGCATCGTTTACGGTCAGATAATAGCGCACGCCCAGAAGCTGCAGGTGCGCCACCCCTGCCTGGATGTCGAAGCTGCGGTAGGGCAGATCTCGCATGGCTCGGCTGGGGCCCTGCTCCGGATTGTCGGCATCTCGCGGCGAGGACAGCTCGGACTGGTTCAAGAAGTGATAGGGCACGCTGGCCGAGGATTCGAAATACAGCCCCTCCATGGATCCGATGCAGCCGTCGCTCCAATAGGGCAGCAGCATGGGCGCCATGGGGGTGCCGTATTCCAGCAGGTTCTCCCGGTCGTATTCCCACATGGCCC
Source organism: uncultured Acidimicrobiales bacterium (assembly GCA_964514465.1). Taxonomy (GTDB): domain Bacteria; phylum Actinomycetota; class Acidimicrobiia; order Acidimicrobiales; family Hopanoidiivorantaceae; genus Hopanoidiivorans. The sequence continues at coordinate 4,739 of CAZERQ010000167.1, read as the reverse complement.
GGCCGCAGCCGTGACGATCGCCGACAGCCTTCATGGTGGCGACCAGATCCTGGTATTCCCCGAACGCCGGCCGGCCCTCATAGCCGGTGAAGTTCCAGGCTGCCCAGAACGGCACCACATTCAGCGGCTCGGTGCTGCGCCCGATCTCGGGCAGGAAGGGAATGTTCAAAGAATAGCTCTGGCGCACCTCCTCGACCGTCTCGCCGCCGCGCTCGACTGCGACCGTGGCGGTCCCCGTCTCGCCGAATGGCCCGAGTGCCCGCAGCGGAATGGCCACCGCCACGAACAGCACCAGCGACACCGCCAGCGCCCCCAGCACCAACCAGCCCTGGCGGGCCCGTTCGTCCAGCCGATAGAACAAGAACAGACGTCTGACGATCTCGGCCGCCGGCAACAGCAGCACCCCCAAAAGCAGGATCCGAGAGAAGCTGGCCAGCTCCGACGCCAGCCGCTGCGCCTCGGCCGCCGGCACCGACAGCAGATGCTCGAAACCCGACTCGGCCAGCCAGGCGGTGCTGTAGCCGTCCACCACCACGACCACCAGCGCCAGCCCCAGCCCGGCGAAGATGACGTTGGGGAAGCTGACCAGCCGCTTCAGTTTCAGGCGCACCACGCTGGGCTTGAACTGGAACACCGGCACGCTGGGGATCTTGGCCTTGGGTTCGGCTTTGGGTTCGACATTTGCCTCTGGCAGATAGTTCTTGGGCGTGATGTTGCGCATGCCGCGTTGTCCGGCTGAGACCAGGCTCTGCATGTCGCCGCCGAACAGCCGCCAGACCAGCACGCCCGCGCCCAGCGCGCCCAGCAAAGCCAGGCTGAGATGATAGAACGGAATCAGCCGGCCGTTCAGCATCAGGTCGGTGAAGGGGAAGCGGTAGGCCAGCGCCCACAGGATCACGCTCGACACCAAGAACCAGCCATAGCGGATGCGATAGACCATGCTGGCGGCGGCTCCGACTGCTGCGGCCACCAGTATCCAGCGCCAATATGGGCTGTGCTGCCCCAGCAGCAGGACCTCCAGATAGTCCCGGTTGTGCTCCCAGCCCATGTCGTTGAAGAAGTCCCGGCGCCACCAGAACGGCAGCGCCCAGAACGCCCCCAGCAGGCCGGCCAGCGGCACCACCACCGACAGCCAGCGCAGCGCCGCCCGGCGGTTGTCGTGCACCAGCACCAAAAGCGCCAGGCTGGCCAGCGCGAAGAAGGCCGGGATGATGTGGCACAGACCCACCAGCGCCAGCGTCACGGCTCCGGTTATGCGCAGCCCGCCCTGGCGGATGCCCCGCACGGCGACGGCGATGGCCAGCAGCGCCATCAGCAGGCTCAAGCTGAAGGCGAACTCCCCCGCCAGCAGCGACGGCAGGGTGCCGCCCCAGATCCGGGTGTGGTGGAAATCGTTGAACAAGAACGGCACCGTGGCCAGGGCGAACAGAGGCGGAATGGGAAAACGCAGCGCCATCTTGTGTCCCAGCAGCCAGGCCGCGGCCGGCAGCAGCACCGCGCCCAGCACGGCGACCAGCTTGAAGGCGATGCCATAGTCGATGGCCAAAGAGACCAGCGCGATCAGCAGATAGGGCACCACCATATAGAAGTGGAACGCAGGGAAGCCGCCATACCAGTCGGGCGCCCAGCCGCTGTGCCGCCACCAGGAGAAGATGTGGCTCTTGAGATAGTCCGGGCCCCAGACGTGCGCGCCCATGTCGCCGCCGGTGGGGGTGTTGCTGGTGAATATCAAGTTGGGCTGCAGCTGCCAGAACACCAGCAGACAGCTGCCGGCCACGATGACTAGACTGGTGATTTGGGGGATGCGCTGCGACAGGGTTGCAGGGCCCGAACCCGCGGTGCTGCGCCCGCCGCCCGCGCCCGCGCCTATGCCCGCGCCCGCGCCGGCACCCGCGCCCAAGCCCGCGCTGGCTTGGCGGTCGGCCAGATACTGACGGGCCTCAGCCAGCAGCCGTCCAACCGCGCCCTGAGATCGGCCCTGCGCGCTGCGCTTGAGTCTGCGTCTAAAACCCATATTCCCTAAAATTCCCTATCTGCCAATCCTACCGCTGCCGCCAGCCCAAAACTCAGCTTCCGGCCAGCAGGCTAATCACGGTAACCGCGTTGAAGCCGACATGGATCCAGATGGCCAGCCCCAGCCGGCCAGTGCGCTCAAAGATGATCGCCAGCAGGATTCCGAACGCCAGCAGCGCCGGGAACTGCAGCACCTGCAGGTGAAATGCCGCAAAGAACAGCGCCGACACCGACACCGCCAGCCAGCTCGAATATCGCCGGCGCAGCGCCCCGAAGACCACCCCCCGGAAGAACACCTCCTCCACCAGCGGCGCCCCGCACAGCACGATCAGCACCAGCAGCGCCACCCCCAGCGGGTCGCCGGCCTTGTCGGTCAGCTCGCGGGCCGGGGCCGACAGCTCGTCTGCGTCGATGAGCGGCGACAGCGCCAGATAGATGAGCGGCACCATGATGAGCTGTCCCGCCGCGCCGATGGCCAGACCCAGCGGAATGTCCTTGGTGCGCTGGGTGAGTTTCAGCGCGGCCGCAAAGCTGAACTGGCGGCGGCGGGCCAACCACAGCGGCACGCCCAGCATGCCCGCCCAAAGCGGCACCTGCAACAGCACCAGCACGGCCAGCGACGCCCCGGGAGCGCTGGGTGTCTGGCCCAGCTCGAGTTGGGTGGCCACGCGGCCCAGGTAGGCGCCGACCCCAGTGGGTGCCGTCAGGCGCGGCCCGATGACGTTGATGGCCACAGCCCCGGCGATGACGCTGGCCAAAAGCGCCACGGCCGTTCCCCACACCACGTCCACAAACTTCCAGCCAGCTACGCTGCTGTCGGGGTTCGGAATTTCACTGTTTGATGCTGGCATTTGGATTTGGTGCTTTATGATTAGAGTTAAATGATGGGAATTTACCTTTTTCCCAGTTTGCCTTCAAGCCCGAAGTTTTTGCCCCCTGTCCCATTTGCTTTCCTATCCCAATTTATTTTAACCAATAGCTGTGTCTGACGAAACCCGCTCAAGCGGAACTTCCACTCTTGAAGCCGACCTGAAAGCTCCTCCCGAGGCTGACTTGCCAGAAACTCCGGACGCCGGCCCCGACCGCGACGCCGACAGCCAACCCGACCGCGACCCCGACACCAACCCCGACAGCAAAACCGACTCGGGCGGCGACAGCTACTACAGCCGCGACCGCCGACCCGACCGCCACGACCCGACCAACCCCGACCAGGAGCGACCGCGCCCCCGCTGGGTGCAGTGGCTGACCTGGACGCTGCTTTTGCTGGTGGTGGGCTTCTTCTTGTTCCCCGGCCTGTTCTCCTCAGACGACCGCCGCACAGTGGACTTCGACGAATTCCTGAACCGCGCCGAAGCCGGCAACGTAACCAGCGTGGAGATCAACAACAACAACGGCAACATCAAAGGCCAGTTCCGAGACGGCGAGGACTTCAAGACCACCGGCCCGCTGGAGCTGTCCGAGGACGACCGCAACATCATCAACGCCATCGACCAGGTCCGCTTCGTCACGCCCACCTCCAGCTTCTGGTCGAACATGCTGCAGATACTTTTGCCGGTGGGCCTGCTGATTTTGTTCTTCTGGTGGATGACCCGGCGCACCCAGGGGCAGATGAAGGGAATAATGTCCATCGGCCGCTCCAAGGCCAAGACCTACAGCACCGAGCGCCCCGGCACCACCTTTGACGACATCGCCGGCTATCAGGGCGTCAAAAAGGACATCACCGAGATTGTCGACTTCCTCAAGGAGCCGTCCAAGTTCGCCAAGATCGGCGCCAAGGTGCCCAAGGGCGTGCTGCTGGTGGGGCCGCCGGGCACGGGCAAGACACTGGTGGCGCGGGCCGTGGCGGGCGAGGCGGGCGTGCCGTTTTTGTCGGTGACCGGCTCTGACTTCATGGAGATGTTCGTGGGCGTGGGCGCCAGCCGAGTGAGAGACCTGTTCCAGTCGGCCCGCAAGATGGGCCGGGCGATCATATTCGTGGACGAGATCGACTCCATCGGTCGCAAGCGCGGCGCCGGACTGGGCGGCGGTCACGACGAGCGCGAACAGACCCTGAACCAGATGCTGTCTGAGATGGACGGATTTGAGACCACCGAGGGCATCGTGGTCATCGCCGCCACCAACCGCCCCGACATTTTGGATCCCGCGCTGCTGCGCCCGGGCCGTTTCGATCGCCAGGTGGTGGTGCCGCTGCCGGAGCTGTCCGAGCGGGTGGAGATACTCAAGGTCCATTCCAAGAACAAGGAGCTGGCGGGCGATGTCGACCTGGATGTGCTGGCCAAGGGCACACCCGGCATGAGCGGGGCCGATCTGGCCAACCTGGTGAATGAGGCTGCGCTGTATGCCGTGCGCGAGGAAGCCGAGGAGGTGACCATGTCGCATTTTGAGCACGCCCGCGACCGCATCATCTTGGGGCAAAAGCGCGAGACCATGGTGCTGAGCGACCAGGAGAAGGAGACCATCGCCTATCACGAGGCCGGCCACGCCATCTGCGCCGCCACCATGCCCACGGCCGACCCGCTGCACAAGGTCACCATCATCCCCAGCGGCATGGCCCTGGGCGTGACCATGCAGCTGCCCGACGAGGAGCGCCACATCTATCGTCAGGACTACATCGAGGATTCGCTGGTGGTGCGCATGGGCGGGCGCGTGGCCGAGGAGCTGGTGTTCAATGTCATCTCCACCGGCGCCAACAACGACCTGGTGGGCTCCACCGAGCTGGCCCGCAA
>CAZERQ010000166.1:0-3180 GCA_964514465.1 uncultured Acidimicrobiales bacterium | reverse complement strand
GCGGATCATGATCGCATTCACCGGGTCGGGCGCCGGCTGCGTGGGCCCGACGATGCCGATGCCGGCTCGGAGCTGTTCCAACAGGTCAGACATAACGGCTATATCTTAGCGCGGGCCGTTGAAGCGTGCTGGCGGTGGCGGCGCGGGTCGGACGAGGCAGCGCGGTCAGACGGGAAGCTGGGACGCGGCGGCGCGATCACGGGCGGCGAAGTTCGCGCTTGACATTTGCCGGCCGACTGCTAATCTTAAAAGCATGGCCCATTCAGTCACAGACGACGCCATCCACAACGGCGCGGCCCACAGCGCCACCCACAACGGCGCGGCCCGCTGGGACGCCAGGGAGAAAAAATCCATCCTGCGGTCGCCTCGGGTTCTGCCCGGGCAAGGCTTGGACGACCATTCGGTGGTGCGCGCCATTGTCGTCTTCAGCGTCGCCTGGTCGGTGCTGACGGTTGCCGGGTTGCTGTCGCTCTACGGTTTCTATCGCCTGCTGCGCGCCCGAGCTCGCCGAGCAAAAATCTGAAACCCGCGCCGGCTAATTCAGATTGCGAACCGCTGCTCAAGCATGTGCGCTGCGTGGATGTCCGCCGCCAGCAACAGCGAATCCAGTGGCACGGAACCGATCCCATTTTCTGAGAACTCCGCAGGCTTAAACGCCGCGTTCGGCGCCACCAGATAACTGCTGCCGTGGAATTGGGGGTGCTTTTCGATCAGCGCCGCCAAACCACGCAGGCTGTGCTTGGACGAAGCACCCACCTCAAAAGCCAGGGGGTCGTTGACATCATTGTATATGACATCGACTTCCCTCTCCCCGGACTTGCCTTGCCTCCAGTGATACAGCCGAAACCGCGTCTGCTCAGCTAGAGCAAACAGCGCCGACGCAACCATGTTCTCCAGCATGTGGCCATAGTCGGCGGGGTCGTGTTCTCTCGTGCCCTTATATCGCAACACCGCGTTGCGCAAAGCGGTGTCAGTGAAATAGATTTTTCGGCCACGGATTTGCGACCTGCTTTCGCCGCCCGGGAAATTCTGTGGCAGCAAGATGATGGACGCCATCTCCAAATGCTTGGTGTAGATTTTCAGCGTCGTCAAGGGCACACCCAGATCGGTGCTCACATTGGAAGGCTCCCAGAGTTTCCCCATCTGGCTGGCCGCCCGATAGAGAATATTCTCCAACGAACTTGGGTCTGTTATGTTGAAATATTTTGGAATGTCAATATAGACGCTTTTTTGCACCACATTTTCATAGAGCTGAATTTGGTGCAGGTGCGGAAAGTATCCCCTTTCTGCGACTCCAAAAAGCGTGGCCTGCTCGGGCGGGGGAAATGCGGTCAGCACGCCGGGGAAGCCGCCCATCTGCAAAAGCATGTTCCTGTGCGCCTCAAGTTCCGTGGCGGGCGGCCCGAAGCGATGGACAGAGCTCATGGTTTCCCGGAAAGATTGCCCGGCAGGAATCTGCTCTATCTGCCCCGTCATTTCCCCCAGGAGTTTTAGCGACTCCGCCAAGCCACAGGGCAGCAGATGCTGCTCGCGCCATCTGTCCACACTTTCTGTCTGGCCGAGTTTCAACCCCGTGCGTGCGCTTGAAGTCGCCACCACCCGAAGCGGCCAGTTATCGTCATAGAACGATTTCAGCCACTGGGCCCACTGGTCCATAAGCACGACTTCGTCCAGCATCAGATAGGCTGGTTCGTTCGTGGTCGCTCCGCTGACCTGGATGATGTAGCGCGCCAGGTTCCCGAGCGTGTCGGTCTGAAGGTCGGGATCGTCCAGCCGCAGGAAATAGATACGAGACGGATGGACGTTGTCGGCCAGCAGATTTCTGACGGTCTGAAAGAGTGCCACTGTCTTGCCTACTCGTCTGGGGCCCAGAATGACTTGGGCGTGGCGGGATTTGGTTTTGCGGAGCCATTGGTGGAGGTTTTGCACCAGGTAGCGTTCGTTGGTGGGAGCGAATTCGGGCGGGATTTCAGCTCCACTTTGCCACGGGTTTTGGCGTTCGATGGCGAATGCCGCGGCTTGTGTGATGTGAAATTGGGTTTGGTTCATGTTGCCGGGTTCGGGGGGTGCGGGGTTTGTCTAGCGCCGTTGCGTTGCATTGCGCTACGTTGCGCAGTTCCAATAAGGGTGCCAATAAGGACATTCTAGCGCCCTTATTTCAATTATAAGGGTTTTTTAGCTAAATTAATGTTCTAATTTGCAAAATAAGGTCGCCTAACCGGCCTTATTTCAAAAATAAGGGCTTTTTTGGCTAAATGAGAACTCTTATTTCAGTTGCTAGCCTGGCTTGGCAACGGGTTGCCCGTCAGCCCCCTATCTGTCAGCCTCCTATCCCTCAGCCGCCTGCTTCTCAACCTCTTGGCGAAAGGCCCCCTGGCTCAGCAAAATCTCCTTCATCCGCAACGCCGGGGCGCTCTCCTTGAGCCTGCCCGAGTCCCTGAGCTCAATCACCTTGTCCATCCCCTCCGGGCAGTGCGACAAGAACGCGCACCAACCACACAGCGGCGAAGTCTTGGCCTTGAAGCTGCCGCTGGCGCGGTCGCTTGAGATGTTGCGCCAACCCTCAACCAGCCGGGCCGACACATCCTCCAACTTCTCCGGTGTGACCTCCTCGGGCAGCACGCCCGGCTGATCGCCCAGATACAGCAACCGCACCCCGGCCGGCATCTGCGACAGCTCCTGCGCCACGGCCGCAGCATAAAGCATCACCTGGAACACGTGGCTGTTCTCCAGATGGATCCTTTCCGGGTCGGCGTTGGGGGCTGCGAAATTGGGCTTGCCGGATTTGTAGTCGTTGATGACCAGACCCTCGGGGGTGTTGTCTAGCCGGTCGATGAAGCCCAGGAATGGAACGCCGGCGACTTCACACGACAGCTTCAGCTCCACATCGTTGACGTCCACCTCCTGGGGCTCCTCCAGCCCCCAAAGTTTTATGATGGAGATCCAGGCGCGCCACTTGAATCTGGCGATGGCGGGCGGCCCCAAGTTGAGTTCGGTGAAGCCGGGCGTGCGGGAGAAGTCGTTGAATTTCTCCCTGGCGATGACTTTGGCCTGGTCGATGGTGCGCTGTGCCGGCTCCAGCAGCATCAGATCCTCCAGCACGCTGTGGGCGAAGGATCCGATGACGGCCGCCAGCCCCGACGGGTCGGGCAGTTTTTGGATGTAGCGGAACATCCATTT
>CAZERQ010000165.1:0-5279 GCA_964514465.1 uncultured Acidimicrobiales bacterium | reverse complement strand
GAGTCAATGGAACGATCTCTGGAACGGGTGCGCAACCGCTCCGCCCTTAGGAAAGCACATGATTCGCTAGGACCCGAGGAACACCAAATGGATCTGCAGCTTGAAAAGGAGGGCTTCAAGATCCAACGCAGCCCCCTGTCCAGATCCAGCGAATAGCAGAACCCATGGAGGAGGAGCCACTTTGTGTGGTGGTCGTTGATACCAGCGTCCATTTCAAGCACTTCTGGAGAAACTTTTTCTTTCAATTGGTAGGCGAAGGCAAGGTGCTGGTGGGCCTGTCCTCAAATATCATGGTGGAGTTGCGAGATAACTATGAGGGCAAGGGCAGAAAGAAGAAGATAAAGGTCAGACTGACCCAAAAGAGAATCGACCAGATCATGGCAACCATGCAAGAAGTGCACTCGCATGGGGAAGAACTTTGGAGATTTGACCCAGAAAAAGACGACGTGCCTGAAGGTGTCAAAGAAGCCATCTCAGACAAGAACGACTATCACGTCGTGCTGAAGGCCATTGACTGCGGAGCAGAATATATCATCACCGCTGATGAGGGAGATTTTCCTGAAGAATACACCGTCGAGGAAACTGGCAAGACAATAGGCATATTCGCTCCATATCCATGGCTAAAGGAAATGCTGACCGTCTATAATTCGGAGCCCGACAATATGAATGTGTTTTTGGAGGCATTTGCCTTTGCTGCCGCTATCGTCGGGGTTGAATACATGGATGATTTTCTTGACGAAATATATGATGAGCACGAGTTGCCCGAACTTGACAGGATGCTACGAAGCAGATTGAATAACCTGAAGGCAAGACTGGCAGACTTCAGATCCCAGTTGGGCTTGGCTTGATGCGAAGTTGCGCGTCGCCTGGGGCCCAGCGGTTAGGCACGAGGCTGTGCCATATAAGCTGGATGACATGGAAAAATCTCAGCGCAAGCGGGCAGCCGCACCCCCATCCACGCCCCTGACCGACCCGGACAACTTCACCACCGAGGAAATCGTCGAATGGTTCCAGGAGGAATTCGGAATCGACCTCTCCGGAGAGCCAGATAAGGTGGTGCAGGGCTACCTTGAGCTAACCCAACAAGACGAAGACATAGTGGCCTTCCACGAGTCCATGGAGGAGGACTTGGAATGGATGCGTAACCGCTCACCTTCTTGGAAGGCATGCGACGAGTTCGGGGCAGAGGAACACCAGATGGATCTGCAGCTTGAAAAGGAGGGGTTCAAGATCCAGCGCAGTCGCTATTCTAGACCCAGCGAATAGTAGAACGCTCGGACACCCGGACGGGGACGGCGCGCGGCGCGAGGGGCGGCGCGGCGGCGGCGCGATGTCAGTCCGGCGACAACCCGACCGCGGCGCGGCGGCATCCGTCCATAAATTATTCTGTCGGCTGCAGGTTGCGAATTTGCGAATTAGCCAATAGCATTAGCAGTCATAACCAATGAGTGCTAAAACCGAATAACGAGTGCTAACACCGAGATTGCGTATTTCCAAACCCAAAAAACCCAAACCCCAAAAGGAGTTGCCAATGAAAATTAAACCACTTGAAGACAGAATAATCGTGCGCCCGGCGGAGTCCGAAGAGACGACCGCCAGCGGCCTGGTCATTCCAGACACCGCCCAGGAGAAGCCCCAGCAGGGCGAGGTTCTGGCAGTCGGCCCGGGTAAGCGATCCGACCAGTCGGGCGAGATCATTCCGCTGGATGTCTCAGTCGGCCAGACCGTCATCTACAGCAAATATGGCGGCACCGAAATCACCCACAAGGACGAAGAGCTGCTGATCCTGTCGGCTCGCGATGTGCTGGCGGTGGTGAAGTAATGGCGAAGCAACTGCATTTCAGCGATGAGGCCCGCTCGGGCCTGGAAGCGGGGGTTGACAAGCTGGCTAACACGGTCAAGGTAACGCTGGGGCCCAAGGGCCGCAATGTCGTTTTGGACAAGAAGTTCGGCGCGCCCACCATCACCAACGATGGCGTGTCCATCGCCCGTGAGATCGAGCTGGACGACCACTTTGAGAACATGGGCGCCCAGCTGGTCAAGGAAGTCGCCACCAAAACCAACGATGTGGCCGGCGACGGCACCACCACCGCCACGGTGCTGGCGCAGGCCCTGGTCAAGGACGGACTGCGCAACCTGACCGCCGGGGCCAACCCGATGGGGCTCAAGCGGGGCATCGAAAAAGCTGTCGGCGTGGCCGTGGAGCAGCTGGCCAAGAGCGCCACGCAGATCGACGACAAGAACGAGATCGCCCAAGTGGCGGCGCTGTCGGCGGCCGATGTCAAGGTGGGCGAGGTCATCTCCGAAGCCATAGACAAGGTCGGCAAGGACGGCGTGGTCACGGTCGAGGAGTCCAACACCTTCGGCATGAGCATCGACTTCGTGGAGGGCATGCAGTTCGACAAGGGATTTCTGTCGCCCTATTTCGTGACCGACCCAGAGCGCCAGGAAGCCGTGCTGGAGAACCCGTATATCCTGTTCAACCAGGGCAAGATCACAGCCGTGTCCGACATGCTGCCGCTGCTGGAGAAGGTCATGCAGACCAACCGTCCGCTGCTGATCATCGCCGAGGATGTGGAAGGCGAAGCGCTGGCGACCCTGGTGGTCAACAAGATCCGCGGCACGTTCGTTTCGGCGGCGGTCAAGGCGCCCGGCTTCGGCGAGCGGCGCAAGGCCATGCTGGAGGACATGGCGGTGCTGACGGGCGGTCAGGTGATCGCCGAGGAAGTCGGCCTGAAGCTGGACAACGTCTCCACCGATCTGTTGGGCCAGGCCCGCAAGGTGGTCATCACCAAGGACGACACCACCATCGTGGAGGGCGCCGGCTCCGGCTCAGACGTGGACGGGCGCATTTCGCAGATCCGCTCCGAGATCGACAACACCGACTCTGACTGGGATCGCGAGAAGCTGCAGGAGCGGCTGGCCAAGCTGTCCGGCGGCGTGGCGGTGGTCAAGGTCGGGGCGGCCACGGAAGTGGAGCTCAAGGAGAAGAAGCATCGCATCGAGGACGCGCTGTCGGCGACCCGGGCCGCGATTGAGGAGGGAGTCGTGGCTGGCGGCGGGACGGCGTTGCTGCGCTGTCGTCCGGCGGTGCACAAACTGATCGATGAGTTGGACGGCGGGAGCGATGGCGACGAGGCGACCGGGGCGCGGGTGCTGTGCCGGGCTCTGGATGCGCCGGCGCGCTTGATTGCCGACAATGCCGGACACGAAGGTGCGGTGGTCGTGCGCGAGATTGAGTCGGCCAAGGGCAACAAAGGCTTCAATGCTTTGACGGGCGAGATGTGCGACCTGGTGGCTGCCGGGGTGATTGACCCGGCGATGGTGACCCGGGCTGCCTTGCAGAATGCTGCTTCGATTTCTGGCCTGCTGTTGACCACCGAATGTCTGGTGGCCGACAAGCCCGAGCCGCCCGCTCCGATGCCTGCGCCTGGTGGCGATATGGGCATGGGAGGCATGGGTGGCATGGGCGGAATGATGTAGGTCATCGCAGCAGCTGACGGCGCAGACATTTCTGAGGGGCGCGGCGGGCCGCAGCTAATACCCCGTCCGCCACAATTCAGCCCCGGTGGCCCTCCGCCCTGGGCGCAGCTTGACAAGGGACGGCGGTCTGTCAGCCTAGAGGCTTTGCGCGCCGGGCTGTCGAAGTTGCCCGAGCCTGACTTGGCATCGTTCCGGGAGAACCCGCTTACCCCCGAGGCTGCGGCTCGCGCAGGCGCCACTTCCACTTCCGCGTCCGCGGCCATCACTCCCCCGCGCCAAGCCGCGGTGCTTGTCGCTCTCTATGAGGATGTCGCCGCCGTCGAACCCGACCCCGCCGCCAAACCCAAACCCGCCGCCAAACCCAAGCCCGCCACCGAGCTGCACGTTATATTAACCCGCCGGGCCGCACACCTGCGAGCCCACAGCCTGGAGGTGAGCTTCCCCGGCGGCGCCAAGGATCCGTCCGACCCCAGCCTGTGGCACACCGCACTGCGAGAAGCCCACGAGGAGATTGCGCTTGACCCGGCCGCAGTCGAGTTCATCGGGCACTTGCCGCATTTTCAGACGGTGGGCAGCCGCTCGATCATCCAGCCCCAGGTTGCGTTCCTGCCGGCCGGCAAACCCGACGGGCTCAGAGCCGACCCGGGCGAAGTGGCGCACATCATACACGTGCCGATGTCGGAGCTGCTGCGAGATGACGTGTTCCGCGAGGAGCTGTGGCACTTCGGCGGGCGCGGCGAACTGGCGATCAGTTTCTTTGAGTTGGTGGGCGATACCGTCTGGGGCGCCACCGCCGCAATGCTGCGTCAGATTTTGGCTCTGGGCACGGGGACGGAGCCAACCGACTAAGGTTCCAACACCACCTTGATCGCACCCGCCGCCCGATCCCGAGCGGTGGCGAAAGCCTCGTCCGCCGCGTCCAGCGGGAACCGATGCGTGATGATCGCACGGGCCACCTCCGGGTTGGCCGACAAAACAGCGGCGGCAGAATCGGCATCGCGCCCGCCAGCGTGCCGTCCATACATGATGGAAGGTATCAGCCGGATCTCCTTGGTGCACACTTCATATCCCGGCAGCTCCAGCCCTTCCCAATAGGTGCTCACCAGCGAGATGGCTCCGGCGGGTGCGGTCAGACGGCCGGCCAGTTGGAGCGCGCTGGCGGTGCCGGCGGCGTCCACCACGATGTCGAAGCTGGAGTCGGGGATGTCGCTGGGGTCGTCCGGGTTGTCGGGGATGTCGGCGCCCAGTCGTTGCGCGGCCTCAAGTTGGGCGGGATGGCGGGCCAGCACGGTTACGGGAGCGCCGAAGTGTCGCACCACGGCCGCGGCACACAGACCGATGTTGCCTCCGCCGATCACGGCCACACGCTGGTTGCCGCGGTTGCCTCCGCTGCCGGCGCCACGATTGCTGCCGAACCCGGCTAGGCGAAGCGCACGCACGCACACCGCCAGCGGCTCGACCAGACAGGCGTCTCCGACCGGCACGGAGGCGGGCAGATGAACCAGCTGGTGCGGGCTGACCAGGGCTTGTTCGGCCATGCCCCCGTCTTGTCCGAAACCCAGCACGTCAACGGTGGCTCGGTGACACAGGTTGTAGTCGCCGCTGTCGCACTGGACGCAGGCGCCGCAGGACGACACGGGCTCGACCGCCACGGGTGTGCCGTCATCGGTCAGGCCGGCGAACTCGTGGCCGATGGTGACCTCGGGGTTGAATATGCCCAGATCCAGCATGTGCAGGTCGGAGCCGCAGATGCCCGAGGCCTGGATTTTGACTCTGACTTTGTCGCTGGTTTTGGA
>CAZERQ010000164.1:0-4117 GCA_964514465.1 uncultured Acidimicrobiales bacterium | reverse complement strand
ATATATAAGCTATGCTTATAGGTATTAGAAAAATATTTTGCTTGCATTTAACAATTTTGCATGTCAAAATATGCCAGAATATTTAACTGGGCACACACATATGTCGTCCCGAGAATTAATCAGCCAACCAACCAGCCAACCAAACAACTAACCAAACCAATCAGGAAAGCGAGAACCAATGACAGCCTCAACCAACCCAACCGACCCCGCCAACTCGACCGACAACAGCAACTCAGGCAGCAAAATCAACCTGGCCATCGTCGGTGTGGGCAACTGCGCCTCATCTTTGGTGCAGGGCCTCGAGTATTACAACAGCATCCCCCACGACGCCGAGGTGCCCGGCATCATGCATCCGGTGGTGGGCGGCTACCACATCGGCGATGTCAACGTGGTGGCGGCCTTTGACGTGGACGCCGACAAAGTGGGCGTGGACGTGTCCAAAGCCATCTTCGCCGGCCAGAACAACACCTACAAATTCTCCGAGGTCTCGCTGACCGGAGCCCAGGTCATGCGCGGCCCCACCCTGGACGGCCTGGGGTCATACCTCAGCGATGTTATCGAGGAATCCGCCGAGGCCGAAGCCGACGTGGTGGCCAGCCTGAAGCGGGCCAAGGCCGACGTGGTGGTGTCGTATCTGCCGGTGGGTTCCGAGGAGGCCACCCGCGCCTATGCCGGCTATGCGCTCGAGGCCGGCTGTGCCTTCGTCAACTGCGTGCCGGTGTTCATCGCCCAGGACGAGCAGTGGTCCAAGCGCTTCGCCGACCAGGGCGTGCCGCTGGTGGGAGACGACATCAAATCCCAGGTGGGCGCCACCATCGCGCACCGCAACCTGGTGCGGCTGTTCGCCGACCGGGGCGTCAGGCTGGATCGCACCTATCAGCTTAACTTCGGCGGCAACACCGACTTTTTGAACATGCTGGAGCGCTCCCGTCTGGAGTCCAAGAAAATCTCCAAGACCCAGGCGGTCACCAGCCAGCTCGACCGGGGTCTGTCGGAATCCGATGTGCATGTCGGCCCGTCCGACCATGTGCCGTGGCTGGGCGACCGCAAATGGTGCCACATACGCATGGAAGGCACCACCTTCGGCGATGTGCCGCTGAACCTGGAGCTGAAGCTGGAGGTGTGGGACAGCCCCAACTCGGCCGGGGTGGTCATCGACGCCATCCGCTGCGCCAAGCTGGGACTTGACCGCGGGATCGGCGGGCCGCTGTTTGAGGCGTCTGCCTATTTCATGAAGTCGCCGCCCCGACAGATGCGTGACGAGGACGCCCGGGACGCGGTGGAGGAGTTCATCGGGCAGTAGGCGCCGGCGTCGGCTGCCCCCGCCTCGCGCAGAGTCCCCGGTTTCGTGCTGGAACCCCCAGGCCCAAGCCAGTATCCACAAAAATCCCGATTTTTTCTAACAATAAACCTTGATTGTGCATATATCCCAGTAAAATAAGAAAAATACAACCGCATCTGGCATCTCTATTTTCCGTCCATATTTCTCATCGTCAATATTTTCCGTTTTCCCCGGGAGATAGCGCGGTGGGGAAGCCACTGGAAACAGCAGCGCCACGGGAAACAGCAAGCGGTGCAGCCTAGATCGTCCCTGCTGGGAGCACAATGAGTTCTATAGACCCCTCCGAATCAGAACAGCCACAACCAACCGGCACCAATGACCCTGCCCCCGCCCCTGGTGGAATAGACCAGCAGAGGCAGGATGCCAGGTATGCCCGCGCCCAAGCCAAGGCCGAGGCCCGCCAGCGCAAGGTGGATGCCAAGCAGGCCAAGGCGGCCGGCTCGGGGGATTCCGTTTTGAAAAAGGACATCACTTTCCGCCGCAAGCCCAAGCAGCAGCCTGCCGGCCCCGGCGGATCGGTGGTGGTTACCGAAGGTGGTCCGGGTGGGCCCGGTGGGTCAGGCGGGCCGGGCTCACGCCAACTGCCCGCAGGTCAGAGCCCAGTCAAACAGGGTCGGGGCGTCCAGCGTTCCATCCGTCCCATCCGATCCCGCAGCCAGCAGACCACTTCACGTCTGATCTGGGCGGTGTTCGGCATGGCTTTGGTGATCGTTTCGGTGGTCGGATTTTGGTTGGTGCTTGAGCGCGCCGATGATGAAGAGCCGGACATTTCAGAAGTGTTCGTGACCACCAGGGCGCTTGAGCCGGGCGACTTCTTAGAGTCCGATGCGCTGCGGGTTGAGTCAATCGAGGTGGGGGAGTTGAGCCACGTGCTGGCCTCGCAGCTGAACGATGTTTTGGGGCGGCGGGTGGTGGCGCCGGTCGGCTCCGACGAACTGTTGACCCTAGGGGTTCTGGGGGAGGTTCCCAACACGGCCGAGCTGGAAAACGAATATCTTTTTGAGGTGACACTTGCCAGCGGCGCGACCGTGCCGGAAGGTCTGGTGGCCAATGACAGGGTGGTTGTGCTGATCAGGGTGGACGAAAGACCGGACAAGCTCTATGCCCTTGAAGTGATTGACGTGTTCGAGGTTGGGGAGTCGGCCGTTACCATAAAGATCACATTTGAGCAGCGGGCCTGGTGGCAGGAAGTCCTGGAGAAATACAACGAACTGGAGGGGGGCATCAGCATGGAATTCGAGGTGGTGGACACGGTGCAGAATCCGCGCTGTTGGCTGGAGCGCTACCGCACCGTCTATGAGATCAACCACCTCCAGCGAGAAGGCATTGATGGGTCAGGCAACGAGGTGACAATCCTCAGCGGGGTTTTGGACGGGTATGAGTGCCCGACAGATTGGCTGGATGAAGCCGAGACCAACGGATTGTTGGGCGACCCAAACTGCGGTCTGATTGGTTGGGACGAGAGGCGCTATACCATCACCGATGTTCCCCAGGATCTTGAGATGCTGTTGGCTGATGCCGGAGAAGACGATGCCACGTCTGGGCAATCCTCAGGTGGCTCCGCTGGTGATGAGTGCGACCCCAGGACTGGGTTACCTGAAGTGGCCGTAGCCCCCGCTACCACCACCCCGCCCACGCCTACGTCTGAGCCAACCACCACAACCATATAACCCAGACCCACCCTAAATCTGGCATCTCGCGGGCGACATTTGGCAATCTTTGGCTTTGAGGCATGCTGCTAGTATTCGGCACACACGGATCCCCGGGAGCCACCACCAGTTCCATCTTCACGTCCGCGCTGTGGACGGCGGGTGACCGGGCGGTGGCGCTGGTTGACGCCGACCCCACCGGCGGAACCCTGGCGGCGCACCTGCGTCTGTTTCAGGATCCTGGCGTGGCCTCGCTCATCATCAGCAGCACCATCGATGCCGACACCGTGCTGTCGTGTTCGCAAAATGTGCTGGTGGACAAACTGCACGTGCTGCCGCTGCCGACTTCGGTCACGGGATCGTCCATCGCAGTTGAGCGGCTGGCCGAACGGGGACAGGAGCTGTCGCAGGTGTCAACCCAGATGCCGCTGATTGTGGATGCCGGCCGGGTGTATTTCGGAACCCCGCTGGTCAAGCTGGTGCCCCATGCCAGCGCGGTCGTGTTCGTGCTGCAAAGCGCCCACCCGCCGGCGCTGGCTTCGCTGTCGTTCTATCGCCAGATGCTGGGCATCGACGCCGAGTCGCTGGCGCAATCCGAATCACCCGTGGCGGTCAGGGACAAGCTGGAGGCGCTAATGGCCAACTCATTCGGGCTGGTCACGGTGGGCCCCAAATATTTCGCCGACGAGGAATTCGAAGAAGAGATCGGTCTGCCGGTCATCGCCAGCTTCCCCTATGATCCGCCCCGCGCCTATGACTTCTTTGACACCTTGCTGGGTGTCAATCGTGCGTCCAAGAAATTCCTCCACGGCGCCAAGATGGCCTCCGATGCGCTGTGGGAATTCGCCTATCCGAACATCACGCAAAAGATCGCCCGCTCAAGCGTGTATGTGGAAGACCCGTTCGCTGTGAGCTTCCAGGACTGACACGCCGGCAGGCACCCCAGGCGGACAGGCCCCGGCAGGCACCCCGTCAGACACTCCCGTCAAATTTCCCCGTCAGATCCCACAGCCATATTAGGATTAAGATAGTATGAGCAACTTTAATCCCACCAGAGTTCAGACCAGCTTTGAGGAGTTGCGCGACACGGTCATTCCTGAGATCACCACCATGGAGCAGCGGGGCT
>CAZERQ010000163.1:0-3012 GCA_964514465.1 uncultured Acidimicrobiales bacterium | reverse complement strand
TCACTCAAACCTGAGTCTCCAGCCCGGTGCCACATCAACCGTCAGCACGTCCAGCAGATCCGCCACGGCCGCCTATGTCGCCAGTCCTGCCACATATTTCCGCCCCGATGTGTCGGTGAGCGTGACCGACGCAGCCTCGGGCGGCGGTTCCAATGCTGGCTCCACCGGCGGCTCCAACAGCGGTGGTGCCAGCGGCCTGTCGGGCACTAGCTTCACGGTGACTTTCAAGAGCATTTCTGGCTCGTTCGTGGGCTGCACCGCATCGGCCAGCGTGGCGATGGTGCTGCGCGGGCGCGCCTCCGGCTCGGGCTCCGCCACCGCGCCAGTCACTGCCGAAGTGTCGGGCACCGTGCCATCGCTGGTCGGGTTCCCCGAAGGCGTGAAGTACGGCTGCGTATATGAGGTCTCATGGCCCGGGATTGAAGGCCTGGAGCTGCAGGTTGACACCACCCGCAGGATAACTCCGTTTGAGCGCAGCGCCCAGGCAAACTATCTGGTCACCACAGCAGAAGTCGGTGATTTCAGCCCGGCAGTGTCGATTGCGGTGCCCCAGGTGGACGTCAACGGCGACGGCACGCACGACTTCTCGGGCACCCGCTTCGAGGTGGTGTTCCGCAAGGTGCTGAACTCCGCTGACAGCTGCACGCTGTCGGCCAGCCAGCTGCACGTGCTCGGCGAAAACGGACGGGTAACCCTGTCGGGCAGCGCCGCCAGCCTGCTGGATCGCGCCCAGGGTTCAAGCACGGAGTGCATCTATTCGGTGTCGTGGCCCACGGTCGCCAATCTGGTGCGCCAGAGCGGAGCCACGTCAATGGTGCGCATCTCG
Organism: uncultured Acidimicrobiales bacterium; assembly: GCA_964514465.1. Taxonomy (GTDB): domain Bacteria; phylum Actinomycetota; class Acidimicrobiia; order Acidimicrobiales; family Hopanoidiivorantaceae; genus Hopanoidiivorans. The sequence goes on along the minus strand of CAZERQ010000163.1, from coordinate 2,186 downwards.
GCCCGGGCGGCCACGGCGACATATGCGGCCGAAGCTGCCTCCCGCTTCAAGCCGTCCGTGGCGATTTCGGTGCCGCCCAGCGATGCCGACGGAGACGGACGCAATGATTTCTCGGGCACCCGGTTTTTGGTGGAGTTCAGACGGCGCGCCACCGGAGCGGGAGCGGGCAGCGGCTCGTCCGCCAGCGCCAATGCCAGCTGCACCGCAACAGCCAGCGCAACCTATGTGGTGGCCGACAGCGGCTCGGTGGAAGTGGCCGGCGCCGTGCCGGACTTGGTGGATCGCGGTGTGGGCGGAACCGCCGGGTGCATATATGACGTGATCTGGCCTGTGGTCGGCGCCACCGGGTCGACCACGCTGGAGCTGCGGCCAGGGGCGTCGCAGCAGGTGTCGGCAGCGTCCAGACGGATCACTGCCAGATACGAGGGCCGCACGGGCAGCTCGTTCCGGCCGTCCGTGTCGATTGGACTGGTAGAGGGGGCTGGCGTTTCAGGGGGCGGGGCCAGCGGCGACAACCTAGCTGCCGGCTACTCAGGCACCCGCTTCGTGGTGAGCCTTGTGCCTGCGACAGGCTTTGAGTCCAGATGCACGGCGCTGGCGCGGGTGACCCTGGTGGTGCGCGACAGCGGACAGGTGGCGGTGTCGGGGGTGGTGCCGTCCCTGTCCGACCGCCCGGCTGGTCTGTCTGGCAATTGTCGCTATGACGTGCGGTGGCCCGAGCTGTCTGGCCTGGAGTTGCAGACGGGTGCCACGGCAACGGTGTCGGCTTCGGCTCCGTCGGCGTCGGCCACCTATGAGATTGTGGCGGCGGCCCCGTCAGGCGGCGGCTCGGGTGGGGGCACAAGTTCGGGTGCGGGCCTGGGCACCGGCGCGGGCTCCGGTTCCGGCACAGGCTCAGGCGGCGCCGACACACTATTCCAGACCAACGTCATCAACCTGCCAAGAGGTTGGTCGGTGTTGCCGTTCGGCGGGCCGTCTGGGATGTCACCGGCTGATTTCGCACAAGCCATGGAAGGCGCCATTAACAGTGTGTGGGTGTGGGATCGGGCCGCACAGCAGTGGCAGGGCTGGACGCAACGGCAAGGCAGCGTGGGTCTCTCGGCACTTGAGCCGGGCGATGTGGCCATGGTGTATGTGCCGGTCGGACGGGTGGTGGTGTATGACCCGCCGGGGTTGCTGGGATTTGAGCCGGGGGCGAGCGGCTGGACGCTGTCGCCGGAGGGGATCTCGCTGGTGGTATACGGCGGCAACCGGGCGACCGCCTCGCAGGTTTTCGCCAGATTCGCCGGCTCAGCGGTGGTGGTCTATATGTGGGATGCGCCGCGCCAGCGCTGGGAATACCACCTGCCCGGACGACAGCGATTGTCGGGTGTGGACATCCCGTGGTTCACCACAGTTGAGCCCGGCGATGCGATGTTCGTGTATAACGTCTCGCCGGTGGAGGTCACGATCCCCTGGCGCTAGTCCCGAGCGCTAGGGCATGTGCGCCCCGTTGCGCGGGCAGGCGAGGAATGATGAGTTGGGCGAGTGAGATTGGGATAATGTGGCAGGGTCGTTCAGTATCTGTTATACTTACAACTTGATAATATGAGCCCAGTTAGTTCCGTGATTTATCCAATTGTGTCGCCATCCGTGCCGGCGGGTTTGGCTTGGCGTAGGCGGTTGTTGTTTGTTGTTTTGGCGGGTGTGGTCGCGGTTGTTGGGGTGTTGGTGTTGTTTTGGTTGGGGTTGGGTTCGGGCCAGGTTTCGGCTCAGTCGTCTGGGGTTGGAACCACGTTTTCTCCCAGGGCGACTATCACGGTGCCTCAGTTGGATGCTGATGGCGATGGTGCTAATGATTTTTCTGGGTTTGGTTTTGAGGTGAGGTTTTCTCGGGTGTCTGGCAGCAATGCGGGGTGCACGGCTTCGGCCACTGGGACCTATGAGGTGCAAGACAGCGGTTCGGTGGCTGGAACCGGCCCGTCTTTGGTGGATCGCCCTGTGGGTGTGTCTGTGCGGTGTCAGTATATGATCAAGTGGCCGTATAAGGGGCATGGGTTGGGTGAGGCTGGGTTGGCGTTGCGTCCTGGCCCGGTGAAGTCTGTGAATGGGGGCAGTGGTGCGGTGTCGGCGACTTATGATGAGGGGTTTTCTCCCAATCTGAATTTTGTGTTGCCGCAGACGACTGTTCGCGGGAAAACAGATGA
>CAZERQ010000162.1:0-8194 GCA_964514465.1 uncultured Acidimicrobiales bacterium | reverse complement strand
GCGGCACAAGCGCGGCGGCTAGCTGCGCGCCAGGCTCACTGCGATTTGCGCGGCAACGGCGGCGTTGTTGGCCACCAGCGACACGTTGGCCGGCAAGGTTGCTCCGCCGGTGGCCTGGCTCACCCGCTCCAGTATGAACGGTGTGACCGCGCCGCCGACAATGCCTTGCTGTTTGACTTGCTCCAGAGCCTGAGCGACTGCTCCTTTAATGTCTGCCCAGGCAAGTGCCACATCTTCGGGCGGCGGCACCACGAACAGAATGCCCGGGCCCGACTTTGGCTCCGACCCCGCAGCGCCTGGCTCCGACCCCGAACCGCCGAGATGTCGGACAATCTCCGCGGCTTCATCTGGCGTCTGCACACGGTGGGCCACGGCAATGTCTGACTCACGGCTCCAAAATGCCGGGAACTGTTGCGTCTGATAGCCGACCACCGCCACGCCCAAAGTCTCCAGCCGCTCCACCGTGGCATCCAAATCCAAAAACGCCTTGGCGCCCGAGCAGACCGTGGCGAGCCCAAACCGGGCCAGCGCCTCCAGATCCGCGCTGACATCGTTGGGGTTCTCCCGATGGACGCCGCCGATGCCTCCCGTGGCGAAAACCTGAATGCCGGCCTGGTGGGCGACTGCCAGTGAAGCCGAGACGGTGGTCACGCCCAGCTCCCAGCGTTGTGCCAGCGCCACCGGCAAATCCGACAGGCTGACTTTTCTGACCGGCGCGCTTGGGCCGTCCGCACCCGACTCTGAGCCACCAGACTCCAGCACCTGTGTCATCTCGGCTTCGGTCAACCCCACTCTGGCCTCGCCGCCGATGACTGCCGTTACCGCCCCTGTCGCTCCGGCCGCGGCCACTGCTTCGCGGGCTCGGGTGTGGGCCTCGAGATTGGCGGGCTGCGGCAAACCCAGCGAGCTGTATACAGTCGACTCCATGGCCACGACCGGCTGACCCGATTTCAAGGCGTCAGCGATTTCGGGTTGTGTGTGAAGTTTCATCGGGCTTATCGGGTTGGGGTCTCAGTCGGCTGGCTTATTCGGCTTGCCTGGCCTTGTTGCGGCGCTCAAGCAGATCAGCGGCGGCGGCTTGGCCGGACATAACCGCCTGGGGCCAGTCGTGTCGCTGCACCCAATCCACCAGCAGGCCAGCGGCAAAGGCATCGCCCGCGCCCACGGTGTCGGTTACTTCCGCCAGCTTTGGCGGGGGGAACTCCTGACGGTCGCACTCGGCCGGCTGTGTCCGCAACAGCACGGTTGGGCCGGCGCCCTGCTTGACGACCGCCACATCAGCCAAACTTGACAGCTCGACTTGGCCAACCAACAACTCGGCTTCGGCGGCACTGGCGAGCAGCACGTCAATCGGCAAGTCCGCCAGCACAGACAGATACCTGTCCAGTCCGAACTTCTTCACGCCAGCCACAGACGACACATCCACGCTCACCAATATATCGGCTTTGGCGGCGGCGACCATCATCTCGCATGCGACCCTTGACAGCGGCTCGGCGAACAGGGCATAGGAGGTGACATGCAAGGCGCGCAACCCCGCAAGATAATCCGGCGACCAGCTGGCGACCTGGCTGGCCTGGGCCCGGTCGGTCAGCATCGAGGCTTCGCCTTGCTCGTCCAGCAGCGCGACCAGACTGCCCGTCTTGTGAGTGCGGGGGCCACAGATTTCAACTCCGTTGCGGGTCAGCTCGGCGGCGATCTGCTCTCCGAAAAAATCACGGCCGACGGCGCCGATGAACTTGGCGCGGCCGCACAGCCTGGCTGCCTCCAGCGCAACATTGGCGGCACTTCCACCTTGCCGGGCGTGGATGCTGGCGGTGGTGTCGGTCTTGGGTTTGATGGGCTCGGCCAGCCGCACCGAAACGTCCAACAGGGCATCGCCCACGCAACCGATCATGTGGCTGGGGCCGCGGGGTTGGGCTGGGCGGCAGGGGCCTGGGCGGTGGCATCCTGAGCGACGACATCCCTAGCGACGACATCCCGAGCGGCGATGCTGCGCTGTTCGATGAGTTGCTCTGTGGCCGCGGTCAGACTATCGAGTCGGGCCTGGGCCTGGCTTTGCCAGTTGTCGAACTGGGTCTGGCTTGGAGGCTGGCCGGTGAAGTCGGCTGGGGGTTCGGCTGAGACTTCGAGGTATACCTTGAGCTTGGGTTCGGTTCCGCTGGGGCGCAGGGTTACCCTGGTGCCGTCGGCCAAGAAATATGCCAGCACGTTGGCGGGCGGAGATGAACTGGCGGTCGGCACGGAACCGTCGGGCGCGGCGGCGTTGGGCGCGGCGGCGTCGGCGGGCGCGGCGGCGCTGCGCTGGGCGTAATCCTTCATCGCCACTATCTTGTCGGCCTTGCCATCACCGATGGCAGCGGGCGGGTCGGTGCGCAGAGATCCCATGATGGCGGCCATGGTCACCGCCGCCGAGTCGCCCTCATAGCGAAAGCTGACCGACCCTCCGAGGTGCAGTCCGTGCTCGGTCGCCAGATCCCGCAGTCGCTCGAGCGGTGTGGTGCCGGCACGGGCCCAATGTCTCATCAACAACACAAACACGGCCGCCGCGGTGATGCCGTCTTTGTCGCGCACCAGCTCGGGCAGCACGCTGTATCCCAGCGCCTCCTCATAGCCGAACAGCATCTCGGCGGGCTGGCCAAATCCCAGGCGCGCCAGCCACTTGAAACCGGTCAAGGTCTCGCCGAAGCCGGCACCCCGAGCCCGAGCCACCTTGCCCAGCAGTTGCGAGGACACGATGGTCGCGCCCACCATGAAATCCTGTGCTCTGTCTTGCGTCAGACTCAGCAATCCGTCTCCCAGCAGCACGCCCAACTCGTTGCCCGACAGCACCCGGTAGTCGGCGCCATTCGTCTGGCCGTCACCGGGCTGGCCGTCACCAGGCTGGCCGTCACTCGTCTGGCGCAGAGCCACCGCCAACCTGTCGGCATCGGGATCGTTGGCCAGCACGACATCGGCCCTCTGCTCGCGCGCCAACTCCAGCGCCAAGTCCAACGCGCCGGGCTCTTCGGGATTGGGAAACGCGACAGTGGGGAAAGATCCGTCGGGCGCAGCCTGGGCTTCAACTGCTAGCGGGGCCGGCAGGCCGAGCGCGGCGAAGACCTGCTTGACGGTCTGGTGGCCCACTCCGTGCAAGGGGGTGTATACGCACTTGGGGAAGTCGGCGGGGGCGGACGGGGCGACAGGTTCGGCCGTATGTTCCGCAAACAACTCGACTATGCCAGCCGCAACGGTCTCGACATATTGGGCTATGGCTTGCTCGCTGGTGATGGTGTTGAGCTCGCCCGGGGTGGCATTCGGAGCGCCCAGATCCGACAAGTCAGCCGGCAACAGACCAACCTGTTTGCGCGCCTGTTCGATTTCTCTGTCCCAGGGCGGAATGATCTGCGCGCCGTCAGACCAATAGACCTTATAGCCGTTGTCCTGTGGCGGGTTGTGGCTGGCCGTGATCATTATGCCCGCCTGACATTTGCGGTGCAGAGTCAGATGCGCCAGCACGGGGGTCGGCACCACGCCCTGGATCAGCAACACATTGGCTCCGAAACTGACGGCGACCTGGGCTGCGTCTTGGGCGAAAATGTCTGAGTTGCGGCGCGCGTCATAGCCGATGGCGAGGGTTGGAGGCTCGCTTATGGCGCCGCTCAGATTTCCCTTAAACCCACCCTCAATTCCGCCCTGTTCCATTCTAGCAGGGCCCACTGACATTTTTGCCGTCCCCCCGGCAGATTTCCCTGTCGGCCCCCCGGCCAACTCCCCTGTCGAGCTCCTTGCCGACGATCCGGCCAGCAGCACCGACACCAGCCCCGCGGTGGTCTGGCGCACCTGCACCCGGTTCATTCGATTGGGCCCGGCCCCCAGCGCGCCCCGCAACCCGGCCGTGCCGAAACTCAGGGCCTCCCCGAACCGGCTGTGCAACCCCGCCTCATCGTCGCTCACCAGCAGATCCTCCAGCTCGGCGCGGGTCTGCGGATCGGGGTCGGCCGCCAGCCAAGCCTCAGCCTCCGACAGCCAGACCTCAGCCTCCGTCCGCGCCGCCACCGGAGTTTGCCTCAGAGCCGGTCAATGACACCCCGCAGCAGCAACCCGACTTTTTGCCCGGCCTGGCTGCCCGTGCTGAGCACCTCTTCATGGTCCAGCGGTTCGCCGCTCAAGCCGGCCGCCAGATTGGTCACCAGCGAAACGCCCAACACCTCCATGTCAAGATGCCGGGCGGCGATGCATTCCAGCACGGTGGACATGCCCACCATGTCGGCGCCCACCCGGGCCAGCATCTCAATCTCGGCCGGGGTCTCAAAGTGGGGGCCGCACAATCCGGCATAGACCCCTTCGGCGATGTCCGGCTGGACCTGTTTGGCCAACTGGCGCAGACGAGACGAATATGCCTCGGTCAGATCCACGAAGCGCACCTCGCGCGGCGGAGGCGGGGCTGGGCCACCCAGGGGGGACAGCCCGGTCAGGTTGATGTGATCGGAAATGAGCACGGGCGAGCCTGGCTGGTTCTTGGGGTTGATGCCGCCGGCCGCGTTGGTGAGGATGACTGCCCGGCATCCGGCGGCCTGGGCCACGCGCACGCCATGCACCACATCGTGTGGGGAATGCCCTTCATAAAGATGGACCCGCCCGCGGAACAACAGCACCCGCTTGTCGCCGGCCGATAACGAAGCGATGCTGCTGCTGTGGCCCTCCACGGTGGGCGCCGCGAACCCCGGCAATTCGGTGACCGGCATCTCCTGGGTGAGCTCGCCCAGCTCGCCGACCGCGTCCCCCCAGCCCGAACCCAGCACCACCGCTATATCGTGGCGACCCCAGGTTTCGACCAGTTGCTGGCCGGCCTGTTGGGCTGTTTCATATGGGTTGACGGCGGCACGGCGCGGCACGGCGGCGGCAGCTTTGGTGGCCGCGGATTTGGCGGTGGTGCCGGCACGGGCGGCGGCGGTTCCGGCCTCGCGTCCCAGTTGTCTCAGTTTTTTTAGCATGGCTGTCTCCTGGTTCTGTCCGTCTGTTATCTGTCTGTTATCTGCACGTCAATCTGTCCGTCCCCCCAACTTCCCTAGGGCAGCGCCTCGGCCAACTTGCCACAGGTCACGCCCAGCTCCCGTTCCACCAAATGCGTCAGATCCTGTTCATAGCGCGCGCCCTGCTGGGTGATGATCTTGCCCGACACCAGCGAAGCCAGCCGCCCGCAAAGCTCCAAGTCCCACCCGGCGGTGTGGCCATACAAAAACCCGGCGGCATACATATCGCCCGCCCCCGTGGTGTCCACCCGCACCGGCACCTCGTGGGGCGCGATCTCAATGATCTCATCCGGAGTCACCACCAGCGAGCCGTGCTTGCCTTTGGTGGCGCAGACGATTTTGCATCGCCGCCTGACTATCTCAAGCGACTGCTCCAGGCTGTCGGCGCCGGTCAGCTCGGCCAGCTCCGCTTCGTTGCCGAACAGGATGTCGATGGAGCCGTCCAGCAACTCGTGCCACTCGCTCAGATGCCGGTTGACACAGCGGGTGTCGGACAGCGTGAACGAAACCAGCGTGCCGGCGCTTTGGGCCACCTCGATGGCACCCCGGATGGCTTGCTTGGTGATGGGGACGTCCCAGATGTAGCCCTCGCAATAGAGCACTTTGGATGAGGCGACCAGGTCGGCGTCGATGTCTTGGGGATAGAGATATGCCGCGGCGCCCAGATAGGTGTTCATGGTGCGCAGGGCGTCGGGGGTGACCACGATGACGCATCTGGCAGTGGCGAGTTCGGCTTCGGGCGCGACCTCAAAGGTGACCCCGGCGCCCCTGATGTCGTCGGTGAAGACCTGGCCCAACTCGTCATCGCCAACCTTGCCAATGAAGCCGGCTCTGCCGCCCAGGTCGGCCACGCCCACCGTCGTGTTGGCTGCCGAGCCACCCGATGCCATATGCTGGTGGCCGATGGCCGAGCGCAGAAAATCGGAACGCTCCAGGTCCACCAGGGTCATGCTGCCCCGGTTGAGCTGGTGTGCGCCAATGAAATCCTCGGCTTCATTGCTGAGGATGTCGACCATGGCGTTGCCAATGCCAACAATGTCATAGCGCTTTTCGATGTGGCGCGCTGGGATGTGGTGGTTTGAGTTGAACAAAATTTTTTGCTGGGGTTCGGGGATGGCTTACCATTGAATAGATGATTTTGTGTTGCGATAAATCACGCTCTTTTAGATTACATTATTTGTGAGATGGCTGCAGTAATACATCAGGACGGCGCGGGCGGCAACACCAACGCGGGCGCGGGTGGCGACACCAGCGCGGGCGGCGGTTCCGGCGCGGGTGGCAGCGACACCCGTCTGCCCCGGCACATCCTGCCCCGGCACTACCGCATCTCGCTGGAGCCGGATCTGGAGCAGGCAACCTTTTCGGGCACAGCCGACATCACCATTGAAGTCCTGGAGCCGACCAGCCAGATCGTGCTGAACTCAGCAGAGCTGGAAATCTCCGGGGCGCAGTTGCGCGAGCAGGCCCACCCAGATCCACAAGCAGACCTGGCCGTCAGCCACGACCTGGCCGTCAGCCACAACCTGACCATCAACCTCGATGAGCCGGCCGAGCGACTCACCCTGACCTCACCCGAGCCCATCAACCCAGGGCAACACATCTTGCGCTGCGAATTCACGGGCACCATCAACGACCAGCTGCGCGGCTTTTACCTCAGCACTTTCCAGGAGCAGGATCCCAGCTCGTCCGACCCGGCCGCCGTCGACCCAGCCGCCGAACCAACAACCCACCGCCTCGGCATAACCCAGTTTGAATCCACCAACGCCCGCCGAGCCTTTCCCTGCTGGGACGAGCCTGACTTCAAGGCTGTGTTCGAGCTCCAGCTGACCGTCCCGGAAGATCTGCTGGCGGTGTCGTGCATGTCGGAGGTTTCCGTCTCGCAAAGTCCAGGTGCCCCAACCAAAACCGAGCCGCCCCGCAAAACCATTGCCTTCGCCCCCACTCCGCCCATGTCCACCTACCTGCTCGCGTTCGTGGTCGGCCCGCTCCAAAAAACCCAGCCCGTCCCCGTGGCCACGTCCCACACGACCACCCATTTGTCCATCGTCCATCCGCCAGCTATGGGCCACCTCTGCGGGTTCGCCACCGAGACAGCCGAGTTCTCCCTGAAATTTCTGACCGACTATTTCGACCACGGCTACCTGGGCGACAAGCTCGACCTGATCGCCGCGCCCGACTTCGCTTTCGGTGCCATGGAGAATGTGGGTTGCGTGACCTTCAGGGAGATTTTGCTGCTGCTGGACGAGACCACCGCCACCACCCGCGAGCAGATCCGGGCATGCGATGTCATCGCCCACGAGCTGGCGCATATGTGGTTCGGTAATCTGGTGACCATGAGCTGGTGGAACGGCATCTGGCTCAAGGAAGCGTTCGCCACGTTCATGGAGCTGTTGGTGTGCGATGCCTTCCGGCCCGACTGGAAGCGCTGGGAGCTGTTTTGTCTGTCCCGGGCGGCCGCCATGGAAATAGACGGGCTGAGCCAGACCCGCTCCATCGAATATCCCGTCGGCACGCCGGCCGAGGCCGAGGGAATGTATGACCTTTTGAGCTATGAGAAGGGCGCGGCGGCGGTGCGGATGCTGGAGCAGTTTTTGACGCCTGATGTGTTCCAGGAGGCTGTCCGCCACTATATCCGGACCCACGCCTTTGGCAACTGCGACACCCAGGATTTGTGGGCTGCGCTGGAGGAAATCTCGGAGGTGCCCGTGGGCCAGACCATGAGGTCGTGGATTTTTGAGCCCGGCTTTCCGCTGGTTTGGGTGGAGCAGTTGGACGAGACCACCTGGCGGCTGACGCAGCAGCGGTTTGGATATGTGGCTGACGGGGACGGCTACACGGCTGACGGGAATGGCGGCGCGGGTGCAGATCAACTTTGGCAAATACCGCTGGTGGTTGGCTATGGGGCAGGGCAGCCGGCCCAGCAAACCCAGTCCAACCCACAAACCCAACGACTGCTCATGACCGAAAAAACCCTGGAGCTGCCACTGCCCCCGAGCACCAAATGGTTGCTACCGAACTCGGGCGGAGACAGCTTCATCCGCTGCGGCTACCGCGGCGCCAACCCATTGCTGACCGCCCGAGACCAACTGAGCGCTTCGGAACGTTTTGTGTTGCTGGACGATGCCTGGGCGCTGACCCTCGCCGGCCAGTGCGACTTGGCTGGCTTCATGCAAATGCTGTCG
>CAZERQ010000161.1:0-3402 GCA_964514465.1 uncultured Acidimicrobiales bacterium | reverse complement strand
GCCTGAAGCTCCTGGCCGATGAGCTCGACAAATTCCTCCTGCAGCCGGGGGTTGTCCCGGTGGGCTTCGGGGTATAGACGGGGGTTATGTGTGTCCAACAGGTCGTCGGCCAGCTTCTCCGAAAAAAACTGCAGCAGCTTTGCCTCGACGGGCGCCAGCCGCAGGATTATTCTTGCCTCCGCGTCCGAGCCGCTGTCCATGCCACCGTCCGTGCCACCCCCCACCAACTTAAAACGCGTCGGCAGATGTCGCCTACGTCCTGTGCCCACTAGCTGTCCTGTTGCATGGTGGCCCACAAACCATGCTCATGCAGACGGAAGACATCCAGCTCGGCCTTCTCCCGAGTGCCAGCCGCAACCACAGCCTTGCCTTCGTTGTGAACCTGCATCATCAGTTGCGTGGCCTTCTCCCGGGTCTGGCCGAACAGCTTCATGAAGACATACACCACATAGCTCATCAAGTTGATGGGGTCGTCCCAGACAATCACCAGCCAAGCCCTGTCCCCGAGGATGTCGCTGCCAGCGAACTCGTCCTCGTCAAGCAAATCATCGGTGAGCGGATCCAGAACTGGCGCCAGCGGAGTGGGGGACATCTGCTGTCAGTCTACCGCCAACTCGGGCTGGGCGGCTCCGCCGGTGGCCGCCTTGGGCTGGGCGGCTCCGCCCCCACCTTGACCGGACTATTCGGCCATGAATTCCGCGAGCTCTGCTTTGCAGCGGGCTTGCAGTTCGTCTTGTTCAGCGAGGGCATCTTCCAGCGCTTTGCCTGCCTCGTGGCTGCCGTCCCATGCCCAGTTGTAGGCATTTTCTGCTTCCTGCTCCAGTCTCTCAAATTCGTCTCTGTATTTGGTTTTGATTTTCTTGAGGGCATAGATGGAATATTTTTTGAGTGCCTTGTCTTTGGTGTATCCAAATGGCTGGAGCACTGCCACGAATTCGTCCTTGGGCACCCACTCGCCGGTGAGGTCCGAGATTCTGTCAATGAGTCCGCAGATGCACAACAGGGTTGAGGCAGTCGCAGCGACGGGGTCGGCGCCGCTCTGTGATGTGGCGGTTGCGGAAGTGGCAGCCGTGCCGTCGGCTACTGTGACAGCACCATTTTGGGAGGGGCATGGCTCCTGGCATCGCAGTGCGTCAAGTTCCTCCATCAGATCGCGCATGAACTCATGGCCCAGATGTTTCAGCGAGGGCGGGTTGGGTCTCTGGGCTCGCAGGGCCGCGACCCTCTTGGACAGCCAGTCAACCGGCGGGGTGTCCTTGCGGTAGTCGATGCCTTCGGTCTGCATAATAATTATCCTAGCACGCGTTATGCAAAATCCTGGTTCAGTGCTATCCCCAACAGGTCAATCGGGGTGCTGATTCCGAGATTTTTTAGGGTGTTGCGCGCAGTCGTGATCCAGCCCTCAGGCGGTTTGCTCAAAAGGATTATGCGGATGTTGGTTTTGAATATCTCCCCCATGACATAAAACAGCCTGTCTGCTGTGATGATGTCTGCCCCGTTGACTATGCCGCACGACATAATTCTGATGTCGTTTTTCGCGTCTTCCACCTGTTCGTATGGGATTCCGGCACGCGGGAGGAAATACCTAATCGCTTTAGCGATCTTTCCCATGTCATCTGTGTCTGGCAGTAAGGTAGAGCTGAATTCTGCCAGCACTGAATCCACTTCCTCGCTAGAATCATCAAGGAAGTAGTCAGGGTTCTTGTAATATTTGGCAAGTTCCAAGCGAATGACTGCTGAGTGGTGGATGGACCTGCCACCAACCTTGTTCAGAACCTCGTGAGGCACATTGGCGTATTTGCTGAATACGTTGACGTCCAAGATGACCTTGTCGTTGAGAAATTCGAGGTTGTCGGGGAATTGACGGCGCCCTGTGGGTTTCGGGATTTCTTGAGCCCCCGAGGAGGCAGGGGTGTTTGACTTGCTGAGGGTGCCTGGGAAGTTGGGGATTTCTGGCAGCTGTGTCACTTTGCCTCCACGAGTTGCGACCAACTCTACGTGCGCGGATGGTTGATTTGGAGGAAAGGTCCAGAGCGCAACGCTCCTTCCTTACGAAACGGGCAAGCTCAGAGCGATGCGCTCATTTCTTGCGATAGGGCCCACGCAGGGCAAAACAACTTAGATTTCTATTACGACAAAATTCTCTTGCTAACCACTGTAGCAGCACCGGCTGATTTCGACAACCCACCTTGCAGAAGTCCGAACACAAACAGCCGCGTTCCTCTTGGGAAGCTAGCGGCGCGACAGACGGCGCGACAGACGGCGCGACAGACGGAGTGGTAGACGGCGCGGCGGTCAGCGCGACGACAAACGCGGCGGCAGCACGACCAGGTGCAGATTGAGCACGGCCCACCACACACTGACCGCGCCGATGATGTGGACGCCGACCAGCAGCTCGGGCACATCGTTGAAATACTGGACATAGCCCACGAAACCCTGCGCCAGGATGACGCCCAGCAGGGTGTAGGTGGCCTGGTGGTGGCGCGCCCAGCTCGGCGCCCGGGACAGCAGCCAGAACAACGCCAGCACCGCGACCAGCAATGCGATGACTCCGATGGCGTGTATGCGGGCCACGTTGGAGATGTCATAGTTGAGCCGCTCGGCCTCTTCGTCTCCGCCGTGGGGGCCTGCGCCGGTGACGACGGTGCCGCTGACCAGCACCCATGCGGCCAGCACCCCGACTAGCCACATCAGCGGGCGCACTGCCGGGGTCGGCGGCGCGGTCGACGGGTCAGACGGGACGGCCGCCGCACTGTCCGTATTCCCGTCCCCGTCCCAAACATCCTCGTCCCCGCCCCCCACATCCCCATCAGGCAACTTGGCGCGGTGATGCAGCACAATCGCATTCCACAGCAGCACCATGGAAACCAGAAAGTGCGCCATCACGATCCAGGGCGACAGATGCCAGATGACCACCAACGCGCCCAGTCCCACCTGCACCAGCACCCCGGCCACCAGACCCAGCGACCACCACACCAGATCCATCCGCCGGGGCCGCCGCCTGATGGAACCCAGCACGGCCAGCACCACCGCCGCCGCGACCAGGCCCGTCACCAGTCGGTTGCCGAATTCGATCACCGCGTGATATTCCCAGGGCGAGACCAGCTGCTTGTCGTCGCAGGTGGGCCAGTCGGGGCAGCCCAGGCCGGAGCCCGTCAGCCGCACGGCCGCTCCGGTCACCACGATGGCGGCCAGCGACCAGATGGCGGCGAGCGTGAACTTCTGATAGGTCTGCGGCGTCATTGCTGTGCCGTCATTGCCTTGCCACAAGATACATATTTATCAGCCTAAGCTGTAGCCTTGAAAGAGTGAACATGCAGGCACATTCGGGCGCAGCCGCGGGCCCAGCAACAACCTTAACTCGGGCCCGCTCCATCCCCCGCTCCGCCCCACGCTCCAACC
>CAZERQ010000160.1:0-16084 GCA_964514465.1 uncultured Acidimicrobiales bacterium | reverse complement strand
CGCCCGCCCCAGCACCGTCCGCAGCCCCCGCCTACGACATCCAGTCCATCGAGGCCAAGTGGCAGGCCCGTTGGCGCGAGCACGGCAGCTACCAGATCGCCAACGACGACCCCCGCCCACCCTACTACGTGCTGTGCATGTATCCCTACCCCAGCGGCTCAGCCCACATGGGCCACGTGCGCAACTACACCATCGGCGATGTCCTCGTCCGCTACCGCACCATGCAGGGCGACGGCGTGCTGTCGCCGCTCGGCTTCGACAGCTTCGGCCTGCCCGCCGAGAACGCCGCCATCGCCACCGGCGAACACCCCCGCTCCTTCACCGACGCCCGCATCGCCGAACTCCTCGAATCGCTGGAGCGCATGGGCGCGGTCTATGACCACCGCCGCCGCCTGACGAGCCACGACCCACGCTATATCCGCTGGACGCAATGGCTGTTCCTCAGGCTTTGGGAAGCTGGCCTGGCCTACCGCGGCTCGGCCCCGGTCAACTTCTGCCCGGGCTGCCAGACCGTGCTGGCCAACGAGCAAGTCCTGCCCGACGGCACCTGCGAACGCTCCAAAGACCCTGTGGAGAAACGGGTCTTCACGCAGTGGTTCTTCCGCATCACCGAATATGTGCAGGAGCTGCTGGACGACATGGAACAGCTCGAGTGGCCCGAGCAGGTCAAGGCCATCCAACGCAACTGGATCGGACGCTCGCCCGGCGTGGAGTTCACGCTGGAAGTGATGGACGGGACTACGGCCGACGCTGGCACGGACGACGCTGGCACGAGCACAGACGGGGGCACGGCCGACGATGCCACCGCCGACCCCGGCCCCAAACCCGAAGGCGTCCGCGTATTCACCACCCGCCCCGACACCTCCTTCGGCATGACCTTTGCCGTGATGTCGCCCGAGCACCCCCGGGTGGCCGAGCTCACGACCCCCGAGCAGGCAGAAGCCGTCCAGCAATTCGTCCACGAAGTCGCCCAGCGCTCCGACATCGAACGTCTCTCGGTCGAAGGCCCGGCCGACCGCCGCGGCGTGGCCACCGGCACTTGGCTGCGCAACCCGTTCAACGGCCGAGCCATCCCGCTGTTCCTCGCCGACTATGTGCTGATGGGCTACGGCACGGGCGCGGTCATGGGCGTGCCGGGTGAGGATCAGCGCGACTGGGAGTTCGCCGAGGCCCACCAATGCGACATCATCCGCACGGTCGAGCCGCCCGCCGACTGGCAGGGTCAGGCCTGGACGGGCGAAGGCAAATCCATCAACAGCCAATGGCTTGACGGCCTGGACATAGCCGAGGCCAAACAGCGCGCCATCGATTGGCTGCAAGAGCAGGGACTGGGCGAGCCGGTGGTGAACTATCGTCTGCGCGACTGGAGCATCTCCCGCCAGCGGTTTTGGGGCTGCCCCATACCCGTCATTCACTGCGCCAGCTGCGGCCCCCAGCCCGTGCCCGAGGCCGACCTGCCGGTGTTGCTGCCCGAGGTGGCCGACTTCTTGCCGACCGGCGAGTCCCCGCTGAACCGGGACGAGCAGTTCCTCAACACCGACTGCCCGGCCTGTGGCGGTCCCGCCGAGCGAGAGACGGATACCTTCGACACCTTCGTGGATTCGTCCTGGTATTTTTTGTGGTTCACGCAGCAGCCCGACGGCACGGACGCGGACGCGACGGACGCCGACGCACCCACCGACCCCGCCACACCCCCCTTCACCCTCAAATCACTCGAGCGCTGGATGCCCGTCGACCAATACATCGGCGGCATCGAGCACGCCGTCATGCACCTTATATATGCACGCTTCTTCACCAAGGCGCTGTCTGATCTGGGCATCGCGCCCCCCGACCTGCGCGAGCCGTTCGCCCGTCTGTTCAACCAGGGGATGATACTCAAAGACGGCGCCAAGATGTCCAAGTCCAAAGGCAACCTGGTTTCGCCCATCGAAATCCTGGACGACCAGGGAGCCGATGCCCTGCGTCTGGCCCACCTGCAGGTCAAGCCGCCCCAGGACAATGTCGACTGGGAGGACTTCCAGGTTGAGGGCTGCGCCAAATTCCTGGCCCGTGTGTGGCGCCTGGCTGTCTGGGACGCCGAGGTTTTCGGCCGCATCTGCCCCGCAGACCGACCGCCCAAGTCGCCCGACCACGACATCGCCTCGGCCACGCACCGCTTCATTCACAAGGTGACCGCCGACCTCGACAAGTGGTCATATAACACCGCGGTGGCCGCCTGCATGGAGTTCACCAACACTCTATATAAATATGTGCAGTCGCCCGAGATCTCCGACCTCGGTGGCCCGCAGGCCGAGATTATCGCCGCCGCTGTGGATGCCTTGTTGCTGGTGCTGGCGCCGATGGTTCCCCACATCGCAGCCGAGTTGTGGGAGTTGCGCCACGACGCCGACGCCGACGCGGCCGACAAGTCCGACAAGTCCGACGCGGCCGACATTCACCGCCAGCCGTGGCCGCAAGCCGACCCCCAACTGATGGCCCAGGAGCGATGCGTGATGGTGGTTCAGGTCAACGGCAAGCTGCGCGACCGGCTGGAGGTGGACACCGACATAACCCAGGAGGCTGCCCTGGAGCTGGCGCTGGCGTCGCCCAAGGTCGCGGCGCAGCTGGACGGTAAGGAGCCCATCCGGGTGATCGCCAAGCTGCCCAACTTGTTGAACTTGGTGACCTAGAAGACAGCGGACATCGCGCCGACCCCCCGACCGCGGCCGCCGCCTAGTCCCCCCGCAACTCCTTGAGCTTCGACACCGCCTCGGCGTAACTCTCAGACGGCACCGCCGAATAAAACGACAGCCGATCCACCGCATCCCCGAAGCGATCCCACAACTGCTGGGCCACCTCGGACGGACTGCCCACGGCCGCGAACTCGCGCAGCACATCGTCGTCAATCAGCTCGCCCATCTTGACCCACTCGCCCTGCTTGGACAAAACATTCAGCTGCTCCTGAAGCTCGCCCCAGCCGTGATGCTCCAGCACCGGGCGGTAGGCCGGGGTCGAGCCATAGAACGCGATCTGCTGGCGTATGCCCACTGACGCCGCCGCCACTTCCTCGTCGCTGTCGCCCACCACCGCCATGGCCAAGATGGAAATCTCCACCGCGTCCCGTCCGCGCCCCGACCGCTCCACCCCCCGCATCAAAGACGGCAGGCTGACCTGCTTCAGATACGACTCGGTGGTGAACCCGTGCGAGAACCAGCCGTCCGCCATCTCGCCCGCCAGCTCCGTCATTTTCGGCCCGACCGCGGCCAAGAACACCGGCGGCCGCCCCTGCGCGCACGGCCCGGGGTTGAACATCGGGGTCATCAGCGTGTGCCGATAGAACTCGCCGCGAAAATCCAGCGGGGCTTTGCCCTCCCAGCTGTCCCAGATGGCATGCAGCGCGCCGATGAACTCC
Organism: uncultured Acidimicrobiales bacterium; assembly: GCA_964514465.1. Classification (GTDB taxonomy): domain Bacteria; phylum Actinomycetota; class Acidimicrobiia; order Acidimicrobiales; family Hopanoidiivorantaceae; genus Hopanoidiivorans. The sequence goes on along the minus strand of CAZERQ010000160.1, from coordinate 12,693 downwards.
CGCATACGATCCACCGGCGCCGACCACGGCATGGAAAATCGCTTGGTGATGTGCGGACGAATCTGCGTGCCGAGCCCCAGGATGAAGCGGCCCTGTGAATGCATCTGCAGATCCCAGGCGATGTTGGCCACCGTCATCGGACTGCGCGCAAACGCCACCGCAATGCCCGTGCCCAGCTGCAGCTTTTCGGTCTGGTCGATGGCCGGCACCAGCGGCAGGAACGGGTCGTGGTCGAGCTCGGCCGTCCAGCCGCCGCTGTATCCCATCTCCTCCAGCCGCCTGGCCGCGCTCCCGGCCGCGCCGATGTCCAGCGGAATTCCGCCGTCAAGTTTCATGATTTTTGCTCCTTTTTCGCGTTTTTTCGGATTTTTTTGACTTTTTTGGAGTTAATTTGGCGTTTTTTGGATTTTATTGCAAGGTCGTGTGGTATGTATCTTTTATATGGGACATAATAATTCAAATCCGACCGATCGCCCGGCCCAGTCATCTGGCGGGCTGAAATCAACTGGCGGGCTGCAGTGGCGAGCCGACAACGACACGGCCCAACCAGACCAGACAGGTGACCCGTTGCTGCCGCGATCTCGGGTGGGGCCGACTGGCGGTGCGCGGGGGAGGACGCGGCCCGGAGCACGAGCCGATGCGCGACCCAGCTCGCGACCAACTGCGCGACCAAGCGCGCGACTTAGCGCGCCGAGCGACGAGCAATCTAGCGCGCCAGCCGACGATCTGACTGACGTTCTGACCGACCCGCGACCCAGCGCGCTGACCGACGCGCTCACCGACCCGCGGCCCGGCGCGCTAGCCGACAGGAACTGGAATCCCATAGCCGTCAAGGAGTGGCTCATTGATTTCTGGGATCGACACCGACTGCGCATCATCCTGGCGGTGGTGGTGCCCGTGGCGCTGCTGTTGATAATCAACTGGGCCATTGGTTTTTTCGGTTCGTCCGGTGACCAGATTGACCCGGCTGCTGAAATCCCCATTCAGCCGTTGGGCGCGGACAGCGTGGGCACGGACGGTGGCGGAGCGGGCACACCCGGCGCGGGTGGTGTCGGCGCGGGCGCGGGCAACTCGGGCGCGGGTGGTGTCGGCGCGGGAGCGACCGGTTCGGGCGCGGGTGGCGCGGGCGCGAGCGGCGCGGGCAACTCTGGCGCGGGCAGCGGCGCCAACGACCAATACATCATCGTCCATATCGCCGGCGAAGTAACCGACCCCGGCGTATACCGTCTCAACACCGACGCCCGTGTGTTCGACCTCATCGCCAAGGCGGGCGGGGTCACCAACTCGGCCGACACCAACAGCATCAACCTGGCGCAAGCTCTGCTGGACGGCACCCGTGTCTGCATTCCCCGAAAGGGCGACCCCGACAGCTGCACCCTGACCCCCAACATCTCGGGCGGTGCGGGCAGCGCGGGCGCCGCGGGCGGCCCAGTCGGCCCCGGCGGAACCACCGACCTGCGCATCAACCCCAACACCGCCACCCCCACCCAACTGCAGAGCCTGCCCGGCATCGGCCCGTCGCTGGCGGCCGCCATCGCCGCATACCGACAAGAAGGCGGCTACTTCAGCACGCCCGAAGACCTGCTGGACGTGTCCGGCATCGGCCCCGAAACCCTCAAGGGCTTCGCCGACCTGCTGGTGTTCTAGTCGGGCACAAGACGGACACAAGTCAGGCACAAGACGGACAGCGCCATGACCGACCGCTGGACATACATTCTGTGCGGCTGCGCATTCGTCGGCGCGATGCTGCCGCTTCCCTTGCCCGGCCCCAACCTGTGGCCCCTGGCGCTGCTCGCACTGGCGCTCACCTTGGCACTGCGCAAACCCTGGCTGGTCTGTGTGGCCATGCTGTTGGCCACCTCCGCGCTGGCCGCCCGTTCCGAAGCCAGCTATCGGCCCATCACCGAACCCGGCACCTTCACCGGCACAGCCACGCTCGCCAGCGACCCCGACCCTAACCCCAGCGGCGGCATGCACATCGAGCTCGACTTGCCCAGCGGCAGATACGACACCTGGGTCTATGGCGGACTGAAAGCCGACCTGCGCGAGCGGCTGGCCGGTGAGAAAATCCACATCACCGCCGAGACCCGGCCGCTGTCTGACCCATCCAGCTGGCACCGACAGCGCCGCATCGTCGGCAGCCTCAGCATCCAGACCGTGGCCGACCATTCCCCCGGCGCCTGGCACTATCGCATCGCCAACACCCTGCGCCGCACCCTGGACGCCGGCACCAAGTCGCTGTCGCCCACCCAAAAGGCCTTGTTTGACGGACTGGTGTTTGGCGACGACCGCGAGCAGTCGGCCCTTTTGACCGACGACTTCCTGGCCGGCGGGCTGACCCACCTGCTAGCGGTCTCGGGCCAGAACGTGGTGTTCGTGCTGCTGCTGGCCCGGCCCGCGCTCATGCGACTGCCACACTACGGACGCTGGGCGGGCACCCTGGTCGTGCTGCTGCTGTTCGCCACCACCACCCGCTTTGAGCCCTCGGTGGTGCGCGCCTCGACCATGGCAGGCGTGGCCGCCAGCTCCGCCTTGTTCGGCCGCAAGGAATCGGGCAGACGCTACCTGTGCCTGGCGGTCTGCGCGCTGGTGCTGGTGGACCCCCAGATCGTCCACTCGCTGGGCTTTCGCCTCTCGGTGCTGGCCAGCGCGGGAATATTATTCTGGGCGCAGCCGCTGTCTGAACGCATACCCGGCCCGCGCCCCTTGTCGCTGGCGTTGGCCGTGACCGTCGCGGCGCAGCTGTGGGTGTCGCCGCTTTTGGTGCTGACTTTCGGCAGCGTGCCGGTGGGTTCGCTGTGGGCCAACCTGCTGGCCGTGCCGGTGGCGGGGCCGCTGATGATGTGGGGCATGACCGCCGGCGCGCTGGCCGGAGTGCTGGCGGATCTGTGGGGCGGAGCCATCGCCGCGGTGCTGCATTGGCCCACCCAGATCGGCACCAACTGGCTGACCTGGGTTGCCGCCGGGGCGTCGCGGTTCTGGCTGGGTTCGCTCCGGATGTGGCACGTGCTGGCGCTGGGGGCGTGCGTGATCGTGATGCTCTTGGCCAAGCAAAAAAGCGGCGCGTCGCTGGCGTTCGGCAGCCTGGCGCTGGTGGTGCTGGCGGTGCCCAGCTTCTCTCTGGCGGCGGCCGGCCCGGCCGTGATCGACATCGGCCAGGACTCCAGGCTGTGGCGCGGCGAGCAGGCCAACGTGCTGGTGCTGGGGGCAGGCACCTCCGATCGTCTGTTGCTGTCGGACTTGCGCGAATCCGGCATCAGTCAGCTGAACCTGCTGGTGTCTGAAGTCTCCACCAACCGGCTCAAGCCCAAACTGGCGGCACTGCGACAGCGCTATGGCGACTTCGAAGCCTGGCTGCGCAACGGGCAGGTGTCGGGCTCGGCCAGGATGCTGTCTGTCGGCACGGCGGTGCTGGGCGACGTGGCGGTGCATATTCTGTCGGTCAGGCCCGACCTCGAGGTGGAGGTAGAGCTGTTGCGTGGGCGCATGTGAAACTCAGCCGCAGCCGATTTGTCGCCCCTGCAACCAACCCCAAAGCCAAAGCTGAAATCTCACATTTGTTCAGCGCGTTTATTTTGTGTGGTATGCTTTGAATATGACCCGGAGGATTATCAAACAGTTTGAAGTGGCCGGACAAGAGCTGGGCACCTTCATTACTCTGACAGAACCGATCAGGCGCTATACCTGGAGAATTTATTTCCTGCGCCGCGAGGAATCGGAGGTGGCCGTGGACATAATCAAGCGCGCCATTGATGAAGCTGCGGATCCGGATCGGATGCCGGTCAAGGTCAACTGGAAGGACAAGCTCGGCTCGGTGGTAATTGACGACTCCGACCAGGAAATTTTCATGCTGGATTTTGAGGACTTTGACGGCCAGCGTTTGCTCACAAGCGCGGAGGGGAGGAGAGTTGGCCAACAAGGATGACCGCGCAGAACCAGACGGCAGCCAAGATCCTGGCAACCAAGACAATGATGCGCCACTAGACGCGACCGTCGACGCCGAAATCGCGGTTGCCGGAGTCGAAACTTCGGCTATTGACGTGGAGCCCGCTTTTGACGAGCTATACAAGGCTATATCCGTGGAGGCTGCCTACGGCAAAATGCTGGATAACGTAGCTAATTTTTTGGACGCGTTCCAGGATGATGTTGGCGGATTGGATGATGCTCAGGAGCAGAACCATGGGGGTGACCATGGAGACAGCGATTCGAGACCGCCCAGCGCGAATTTAACTGTCAGGGATTCAGCGGGGTTGCTTATACAGTCGCTGCACTCCTATGATGAGTTTCTGCGGAAATATGAGAATTTCCGAATTTCGCCGCCAGAAGATTTTGAGATGCTGGACATACTCAGGAACTATGTTGAGCATGGTTTGCCTGTCCTTCCTATGTGCTATATTCCTTCTGCGGGCGAGCCATCTTCTTCTGTAGGTGAGCCATCTCCTTCTGCGGGTAAATCCTCCCAGCAGGAAAAAGTCAGATTCCATCTGGCGACCACAATGAAAGACCTTGAGCGCATAGGCAGGTTGATGGACAGTCCAAGGTTTGAGGATTTGGCTAAGTCGCCGCAGAACATCAATGGGGTATTTAACCTAAGTGAGTCTTTTGGTGTGGTGTTTACCAGTGCATTGGATAACTATTCGTCTATTTCTGGTGATATATCCACTGACATCAAAAGCAAAAGGCCTTTGCTGGAGAAATTTTTGGTGGCTGATGGGGATGGGGCTGAGGCAAGGGACGGGGAAGCGGAGCCAGACGGGGAAGCGGAGCCGGACGGGGAAGCGGAACTGGCCGAACAAGGAGGCGCGCAAGCCACAGAAGTTGTAGAAGCCATCCAGAAATATATCGAGGAAGACGAGTTGAGGGTTATGCTATCTCGGGCAAATAAAGCGACAACGGAATCTTGGTTGTCGATATAGTGGCTCAGTTGTCTGCCCCCAACTTCACCGCGGTGCTTGCCGCCGCGCCTGCCGTCCGCGATCTTGCCCCCGACACGCCGCCGCTTATCCCACCGCTCAGCTTGCGAGGCCGCGACTTCGGGCATCGCCCGGCGGTCATGGGCATTTTGAACCGCACGCCCGATTCGTTCTATGACGCCGGCACATACTGGGACTTTGACGACTTCTTGCGCCGCGCCGAGAGCCTGGTCGCCGACGGCGCCGACATCTTGGACGTGGGCGGCGTCAAGGCCGGCCCCGGCAGCGAGGTCTCAGAATCCGAGGAGCTGGAACGGGTCATCCCCGCCTTGGCTGAGCTCGCCCGGCGATTTGACGTGCCGCTGTCGGTTGACACCTGGCGCGCCAGTGTGGCCGAGGAGGCATATCGGCTGGGCGCGGTGCTGGGCAACGACATCAGCGGCTTCGCCGACCCGGACTACCTGCACGCCGCCGCCCGACATGGCGCCGCGGTGGTCGCCTGCCACGTCCGTCTGGCGCCGCGCTATGCCGACCCCAATCCCAGCTATGATGACCTCGTGGGCGACGTCAAGTCATATCTGGCCGAGCGCCGCGACTGGGCCCTGGCCGCCGGCATCAGTCCGTCCAGCATTCTGATTGACGCCGGCTTGGATTTGGGCAAGACACCGGCCATGTCCGCGCAGCTTTTGCGGGCCACCGACGAGCTCGGCGAGCTGGACTGCCCGCTGTTGCTGTCGGCCTCCAACAAGGGATTTTTGGGGCAACTTTGCGATGCCGACATAACCCGGCGCGACCTGCCCAGCATGGCCGCCCACGCTCTGGGGTTGCTGCTGGGCTGTCAGGTTCTGCGGGTTCACAATGTGGCCGCCACCAGATTGATCTGCGAGACGATCGCCCGCCTGAGCGAGAGCGCCGCCGCGCCGTCCGCCCTGGCACCGCCAGCCCAACCATAACCATGCAGCTGCTCTTGCTCAAAGGTCAGGACAAGGCGCTTTTGTCCCAGGCGGTGTCAGACGCCATCGACGAATTCCTGGGAGACGAAGACCGTCAATCCGCGCTGGAGAGGTTCGGCGAGCGCAACTATCTGTTCACCCCCGACGACGCTCCGCCCTACAAGGCCGTCTCCGCCATCACCGACGCCGCCCGCACGCCTCCCATGTTTTCGTCCAAGCGGGTTCTGGTGGCGCGCGAGCTGGGCTATCTGGGCAGCGCCAAGGCCACTTTCGAGCCGCTGCTGAAATATCTGTCCGACCCCTCGCCGGACGTGGCCATCATTTTGGTCTGGGAAGCCGGCCCCACCAGCCAGACCCTGCCGGCGGTGCCCCAGTCGGTTAGCAAGGCGGTGCGCGATGCCGGCGGTGAGGTGCGCGATGTGTCGCCGGCGCGCCCCAAGCGAGGCCAGCCCAACGACTGGTTCGACCAGCAGCTGCGCAAGTCCGGCGTGAGGCTGTCGGGCCGCGCCCGGGCGATGGTCTGGGATTGGCTGGGGCAACAGCACGGCAACCTGGCCGGCCTGCTGGAGGTGCTGCAGGTCACCTTCGGCACCGAGGAGATGCTGGAGGAAGACCAGATCAGACGGTTTCTGAGCAAGTCCGAGCAGGGCAGCATTCCGTTTTGGAATCTGACCGACGCCATCGACCAGGGACAGCGAGATGTCGCGCTGGTGACGTTGCGGCGGCTGCTGGGTGCCGGCGGGTCAGAGCCGATGCAGGTGATATTCCTGTTGCACAAACATTTCGAACAGATGCTGCGGCTGGACGGCGCAGGTGTGTCGAGCCAGGCTCAGGCCGAGGAGTTGCTGAAGCTGCCGGCCAACCAGAAGTTCAAGGCCAAGCGGATTGTGGCGCAGACCCGCAATCTGGGGTCGGAAAAGATTGCCCGCTGCATCAGGTTCATCGCCGACGCCGACCTCGACCTGCGGGGCCGTTCGGGGTTGGACGCGGAGGTTGTGTTGGAGGTTTTGGTGGCGCGGCTGGCGTCGCAGCGAAACTGGGGTGGCTAGCTGGCGCGAGGCTAGTTGGCGCGAGGCTAGTTGGCGACCCGCCGCATCAGACGCGATTTCTTGCGGGCGGCGGTGTTCTTGTGCAACACGCCTTTGGCGGCCGCCTTGTCGATGCGCGAGACTGCCCGTCTGACCGCCTCGTTCGCTTCGGCGCTGGCTCCGACACTGGCTCCGGTTCCGGCTCCGTTCTCTCCGTCCCCAGATCCATCGCCCCCGTCCACGGCCCCTTCGGTGGCCTGCAAAGCGGTCTTCATCTGGGTCTTGATTTCCGAACGTATGCCCATGTTGCGTGCGCGCCGGCGTTCGTTTTGCCGATTGCGCTTGATTTGACTTTTGATGTTTGCCATAGCTGCCAGTATAACACCATTACCCAGAATTCAGTGATGTTGTTGGTAGAATAATGTGCCACAACACCGCCCCTTAAAACTCCATGCCACAAGAGCACTCCAGCACCACCAGCGACCACACCCCCCACGACCTCTCCAAAATCCGCAACCTCAGCATCATCGCCCACATCGACCACGGCAAGTCCACCCTGGCTGACCGGATGCTGGAGATCTGCGGCGCGGTGTCCCCCCGGGAGATGCGCGACCAGTTCCTTGACTCCATGGAACTCGAGCGAGAGCGCGGCATCACCATCAAGCTCCAGAGCGTGCGCCTCAACCACCAAGACCACATCATCAACCTGATCGACACGCCCGGCCACGTTGACTTCGGCTATGAGGTCTCCCGTTCGCTGGCCGCCTGCGAGGGCGTGATTTTGCTGGTGGACGCCGCCCAGGGCATCGAGGCCCAGACCCTGGCCAACTGCTATCACGCGCTCGACCACAACCTGGAGATCTTGGCCGTGCTCAACAAGATCGACCTGCCCGCAGCCGACGTCGACCGCTGCGCCAGCGAGATCGAGCAAGTCCTGGGCATCCCGTCAGGCGAGATTCTCCAGGTCAGCGGCAAGACCGGCCAGGGTGTGCCCGAGCTGCTCCAGGCCGTCATCGACCAGATCCCGCCTCCGCAAGGCGACCCCGAAGCCCCGCTGCAGGCGCTGGTGTTCGACTCCCACTTCGACCAATACCGCGGCGTGGTCAGCTCCATCAGGGTGGTCAACGGCCGGCTGGCCAAGTCCGACCAGGTGCTGTTCATGCAATCCGGCGCCCAGCAAGAAGCCCTGGAAGTGGGCGTGCGCCTGCCCGACCCCACCCCCACCGATCAGCTGTCGGCCGGCGAGGTGGGCTATATCATCGCCGGCGTCAAGAACGTCTCCCAGGCCCGCTCGGGCGAGACCCTCACCGCCGCGCAGAACCCGGCCAGCCAACCCCTGAGCGGCTATCGCGAACCCAAGCCGATGGTGTTCTGCGGTCTGTATCCGGTCAACGGCGACGACTATGTCGCGCTGCGCGAAGCCATGGACAAGCTGCGGCTCAACGACGCCAGCTTCAGCTTCGAACCCGAGACCTCCACCGCGCTGGGCTTCGGCTTCCGCTGCGGCTTTTTGGGGCTTTTGCACATGGAGATCACCCAGGAGCGCATCGAGCGGGAATTTGACGTGGCGCTGATCGCCACCACTCCGTCGGTCGAATATCAGATCACCAAGACCTCGGGCGAGACCCTATCCATCGACAGCCCCAGCCAGATGCCGCCGGCCGGCGAGGTGGAGTCCGTGGCCGAGCCGTATCTGGCGGTGACCGTCATCGCTCCCGCCGACCACGCCGGCACCATCATGAAGCTGTGCCAGTCGCGCCGCGGCGACTTCAACAAGATGGAATATCTCAGCCCCGAGCGGGTGGAGCTGAGCTACAAGCTGCCGCTGGGCGAGGTCATCACCGACTTCTTCGACCAGATGAAGGGCCGCACGCAGGGCTATGCCAGCCTGGACTACGAGCCGGCCGGCTATCAGGTCTCCGATCTGCAGAAGGTGGACGTGCTGTTGCAGTATGAGCCGGTGGATGCCTTCAGCGCCATCGTGCATCGCGACCGGGCCTATGACTATGGACGACGGATGTGCCAGAAGCTGGCCGAGCTGATCCCGCGCCAGCAGTTCGAGGTGCCCATACAGGCGGCCATCGGGCGGCGCATCATCGCCCGTGAGACCGTGCGGGCCTATCGCAAGGACGTGACCGCCAAGCTCTATGGCGGCGATGTGACCCGCAAGCGCAAGTTGCTGGAAAAGCAGAAGTCGGGCAAGAAGCGGATGAAGGCGATCGGACGGGTGGAGGTGCCCCAGGAGGCGTTCGTGTCGGCGCTGCGGCTTGATTCGGAATCCGACTGAGGCTTGGCTGGGCCGGTCTCGCGCGACTGGCTCGGTCGCCCGTCCAATTAGCGCGCCCTTCTGTCTAGGCTTAACCCAACCCCATGGACTACTACCAGATACTGGAGCTTGACTCCACCGCCACCCAGGACGACATCAAAAAGTCCTACCGCCGCCTCGCCCGGGAGCATCACCCCGACCGCAACGCACAGGATCCCCAGGCCGCCGAGAAGTTCAAGCAGTTGGCCGCGGCCTACGAAGTGCTGAGCGACCCCACCCGCCGAGCCAACTATGACCGCTTCGGCGCAGACGGAATCGGTGGCGCCGGCGGGCCCGGAGGCAGCACCATCTTTGACGTGGGCGGGCTGGGCGACATCCTGGGTTCCATGTTCGGCAGCTCCGACATATTCGGCGCCCAGCGCGGCCCCATCGGCCCGCCGCCCGGCGAGAACCTGGAAGTGTATCTGCCGCTCAGCTTCGAGGAGGCCGTCTTCGGCGCCCAAAAGGAAATCTCGGTTGAGACCATGGTGGCCTGCGACGATTGCGAAGCCACCGGAGCCGAAGCAGGCACCTCGCCAACCGGCTGCGCGCACTGCTCGGGCACAGGACAAATCCGGGAGGTGCGCCAGTCATTCATGGGCCAGATGGTCACGCAATCTGTCTGCCGCCACTGCCACGGCATGGGCGAGGTCATCGAAAATCCCTGCCCAAGCTGCCGCGGCCGGGGGCGCCAGCAGGAGCCGCGCAGCTATTCGGTGCGCATCCAGCCCGGCATGGAATCGGGCCAGACGCTAAAGCTGTCCGATAGGGGAGCGGTGGGGGAGCGGGGCGGGCCGGCCGGCGACCTCTACATCCACCTCAATGTCCAGCCGCACGAGACGCTCAAACGCAACGGCTCCGATCTGGTGGACGAGATTGAGATCCCCATGACCCTGGCGGCGTTGGGGGCGGAGCTGAAATATCAGACGTTGGACGGGGAAGAGACCATCACCATCGAGCCGGGCACCCAGAGCGGCCATGTGATACGGCTGCGCAACAAGGGCGTGCCGCGGCGCCGGGGTCGCGGCGACTTGCTGGTGCAGGTCAGGGTTGCCGTGCCGGTCAACTTGACCCCCGAGCAGCGCGAACAGCTGCAGAAGCTGGCCGAACTGCGTGGCGAGGACGTGGCCCAGCCCGAGGCCTCCCTGTTCCGCCGGCTGCGCTCCCGCTCCTAGCGGTGAGAGCCATGGCACGAACCGAGCATCGCGTTGCGGAGCACGAAGGCAAAACTGTGCTGGAGTGTTTTGATCCCCAGACTCCCGATGACTTGCCCGACGCCAGACCGGGCACGAGAATTCTGCGCGAGGACGGCAACGTCTATACCCTGGCCGATGACGAGTGGATGCTGATTGACGATGAAGGCTACTTTGTCAGTCCATTTGGGTTGCACCGTTGGAAAAAACAGGAACTGATTGGACGCGTGGTCAGCATAACTGCTGGGTTCTTGCGTGAAGGCATCGACATGGACGACACCAATTAAGCAGGCAGCAACCTCTCGGCCGGCTGCATCTCCCGGCGCAAAAGCTGGTCGCCATAGTCGGACCCATAGCCAAAATCCTGCGCCAGCTGACTCAGCTGCGAAGCCACCCCCGCAGCCGTGGTTTGGCGGGTCTCAGCCAAACTTGCGATCAGCGACTTCAGCTCATGCAGCACCCGGGGCCGCCCGCCGCGCATCTCCTTGGCCCAGCCGGGGTCGTGGTCTGAAACGCCGCCCAGCACCTGCTTGGCCGACTTCAAAAAACTTGACACATCACCCTGCGCCAGCACCCCGCTGTCGTCAAATGTGATCGCACGCCCCAGGCTGCATAAGGTCGGCTGCTTGCGGCTGTCCAACACGATGTGGCTGGGCACGATGGCGCCGTGAACCACGTTTTGCTCATGCAGACGATGCAGCAGCTGGGCGCAACTCCACAGCACGAACAGCCATTCCCAGTCGCGCGGCGAAGCGAAAGTCTCCAGGGTGCGCTCGCCGGCGAACCGCAGCACCAACTCCCCTTCGGCGGGCTCGGCACCCCGCAACATCTGGGATATGAACTCGGGCTCGGCCTCGGGCTGGTGCAGTTTGGTTATACCGTCTGTCTTGAAGTGGCGCAGCACCTGGAATTCGCGGCCTAAGCGCTGGACTTGCTGGACGGTGCTGGCCCGCTTGCGCACCACGCCGAAGTTGCCGCGCATTTCATAGGTGATTTGCATGGCGGCGCGGACGGCGGGCGGCGGATGGCGAAGCGGCGCGGGTGGCGAAGCGGCGCGGACGGGGGAGCGGGCGGCGGCGCGGACGGCGAAACGACGCGGCCTAACCCCGCCCGCCAGGATAGTCCCGCTGCGGGCTGCCCGTGAACACCTGGCACGGCCGCACGATGCGCTCGTCCCGTCCCAGCATCTCGTTCCAGTGCGACATCCAGCCGCTCACCCGGGGAATGGCGAACAGCACGGTAAACATCTCCACCGGAAACCCGATCGCCTGATAGATCAGCCCAGAATAAAAGTCCACATTGGGATACAGCTTGCGCGACACAAAATAGTCGTCCGCCAACGCCCTCTCCTCCAGCTTGCGGGCGATGTCCAGCATCGGATTAGACCCAGAAACGGCGAACACCATGTCGAACATCTCCTTGATGATGCGCGCCCGCGGGTCGTAGTTCTTGTATATCCGATGGCCGAAGCCCATCAGTCGCTCCGAGCCGGACTTGACGCTTTCGATGAAGTCGTCCACCCGGTCGGCGGTGCCGATCCGGTTGAGCATGTTCAGCACCGCTTCGTTGGCTCCCCCGTGGCGCGGGCCGAACAGGGCGGCGATGGCGGCGGCCGTGGCGGAATAGGGATCGGCGTGCGAGCTGCCGACCACCCGGGTCGCGGTGGTGGAGCAGTTCTGTCCGTGGTCGGCGTGCAGCATGAACAAAACGTCCATGGCCTTGACCAGCGACGGATGCGGCTCATAGCTGCCCCGGCGGTCGGGCTTGAACATCATGGTCAAAAAGTTCTCCACGAAGCTCAGCTCGGGATCGGGCGGAATATATTTCTGCCCGCTTCGATGGCGATGTATGGCGGCCGCCAGCGTGGGCAGCTTGGCGATCAGACGGGCCACCTGAACCATGCGGTTGTCGGCGTCCTCCACGTCGCGGCTCTCGGGATAGAGCGTGAACAGCGCCATCACCCCCGAGCTCAGCATGGCCATGGGGTGCGAATCGCGCGCAAAGGAGCCGACCAGGTGCTGTGAGACATGTTTGTCGATCGGGCTGCGCTGGGTCAACTCGTCATTCCAGTCGTCCATCTGCTGAGGAGTGGGCAGCTCGCCGTGCAGCAAAAGATAGGCAACCTCGGTGTAGGTGGAGTGCTCCCCGAGCTGCTCGATGGGATAGCCCCGATAGCGCAACATCCCCTCGTTGCCGTTTATCTCAGCGATGGCGCTGGAGGTTCCCGCGGTGGTGGCCAGACCCGGATCGTAAAACCATATACCCGGCAATAACTTCATCCACTCGGCCGAAGCCACGCTC
>CAZERQ010000159.1:0-1943 GCA_964514465.1 uncultured Acidimicrobiales bacterium | reverse complement strand
GGGGGCTGTCGGTGGTGGTTTCGGTGAGCCATCCGATGGCCGCCAGATACATCCAGGTGCCTGTGTTGGAGACCACCGAGGCGATCCAAAACAGCCGGTAGTCCCGGTAGCCCAGCGGCTTTATGGCATGCGGCAGGCGGTTATAGATTTTTGTGGGGACGGCGGCTGGCAGCATAGCTAAATTTGCAAGTCTACCAAACGCTTTGGCGCCGACCCTTCAGTGCTGCCTCTTCCTCAGGCTTGCCGCTCCCCCTGCTTCGCGAATTCGGTCCCCAGCTCTCACCGCCCCCAGATTCAAAACGGGTAGCGAGAATAAAACTTCACTCCCTTACTTTTGCGACGGGGTCTGCGTGTCACATATATGACCTTGGAAGGATAGGTTGGCTCCTCCTGATGTCCATCCTGCCCCACGTCGCCCTCAACCGTGACTTCCGCGACCACTTCACCCGGGCTGTCAATAACTGTGGCTTGCTGGGAAGCCTGCTCATTGGATTTGCTCATGATTTACTCCTTCAACGAGAAAATAACCTGGTCTTTGATTTCTCTTGGCCTCATTAAATTGGAATATTGGTTTCGTTTCCATCTCCCAGCTCCTCGGCTAAAAGCGAGGATAGCGAGAATAAAATTTCGTCCGAGATTTCTTAGGGGTGGCCGGCCTGCGAATCACAAATGCGAGCCTGGGATAGGTTGGTTTCTCCTGCTGCCCATCCTGCTCAACATCGCCCTCGGCCACAACTTCCGCGACCTCTTGGCTGTTATCAACAACGATAACTTCCTTAGTGTCCTGCTCTTTGGATTTGCTCATGATTTACTCCTTCCACGAGAAAACATCTTGCTTATAGTATAACGTCTTTGTCGCAAGAAAAGAACTACACGCGTATTTTCCGTCAATTCAAATCCATAAATGTTGTATTCTCTTTCACTCAGAGAGTCTTCGGGTTTGAGATGAAACTCGGCATCATTTGGAATTCTTGACGAAATCGATGCCAGGACATCACTCACCGCCATATTAGGATCACTGTAGCGGGAGGACGAAAACGACACATCCACTTTGGGTTCCACACTGCTTGCCACAACAACCGTGACATCCCACTTGGGCCTCTTCAGCGCAACATACCGCGGAGGTTGATAGCACAAATCATGGCTGATTGAGGGCAGCAGATCCCTGTCTCCATCAAGCAGGAAAATCTCGGCGATGGAGGCAATCCTGTCTCGGGCATCCAGGGTGCGTTCTCGCACCTGGGCACGCAATGCGATGAGCCAGCCCACCAAAACGCCCAGGCCCAGCACGGCAGGCGACAGATATGTGGTCAAGGTTGTGATTAGCATATGGAGATTATAAGTCACCCCTCTGTACTGCCAACCCAGCCAAGCCTCGGCCCCAGTGATCTGGTGCTGTCGTCGGCCACGCTGGGCTTCCCGCTGCCGAGCCAGCAGATCCAGTTAGCGGCTCGCCACGGCTTTGCGGGGATCTGCGTGCGTGCGGCCGAGTGGCTGGCCGAAACGCAAAACGGCACCACCAGCCGCGAGCTTCGCCAGATGGCGGCCGACGCCGGATTGGTGGTGGCTGACATTGACTGCTTGGCGCCTGTTTTGGGATCTGGCGAGACAGGGGACAGCGCGACGGGGACTGGCGCGACCGGAGTCGGCGCGACGGGGGCTGGCGCGACGGGAGCCGGCGCAACCGGAGCCACCGCAACCAAGCCGAAGTTCTTCGGCGCCACCAGCGATGACGTCTTCGTCTGTGCCGAGTCACTGGGGGCGCGCTCGGTCAATCTGGTGCTCCAGAAAAACCGCTCGGCCAAAGCGCCCAAGACCAGAGCCGAGATCATCGAAGCCGCAGCCGCAGACTGCACCCACATGGCAGCGCGGGCAGCCGAGGCTGGCGTGCTGGTGCATCTGGAGCCGGTGCCGTTCATGGACATCAAGGACGCAGCCATGGC
>CAZERQ010000158.1:0-3263 GCA_964514465.1 uncultured Acidimicrobiales bacterium | reverse complement strand
CCGGGATGGCTAGCTGCTCCAGCACCGACAGCGGAGCGCTTTGATGGTTTAGACCGACAACGAAAACAGACATAATTTTGTTGCTGTTAATTCTAGCGGGTGCAGACGGATGCACAGACGGGTTTGTGCGGACGGACGCGGCGGCGGGCTCGGACGGACGCAACGGCGGGCTCGGACGGACGAGGGGGCGGGCTCGGTGGTGGACGAGGCGGCGGGCTCGGTGGCGGGCGCGCTAATCCGACAACAGCCGTCCCTTCAGCTGCTGTTTGGCTTGCTCCAGTTGGCCCGCCTCGACCAATTCGAGGATGCCGTCGTCCAGAGCTTTGGCCCAGTTGAGCGGCTCGGTGGGAATGCCGTCGGCTCGGATTTCCTGTCTGACCTCGGCCACCAGCAAAAACATCTGCTCCACTTCGGCCGACAGCTCCCCGGCCAGCCTCCGCTTCAGCCACGATGCCATGGCAGGGCTCTGGCCGCCGGTGGAGACGGTCACCAGGAGATCCCCGCGGCGCACCCGGGCGGGCAAAAAGAAATCGCACCGCTGCGGGTCATCAGCCGAGTTCACCAGAATGCCCCGCGCCCTGGCGTCGTCATACACCTGTTGGTTGACCGCCGCATCGCCCGTGGCAGCCACCACCAGAAAGCAGCCGTCCAGATCCTCGGGCGCATACTTGCGCTCGTGCAACGTCAGCGCGCCCGCAACCAGCGCGCCCGCAGCCAACTCCCCCAGCTCCCCACAAATCGCAGGCGCCACCAACCGAACTTCGGCGCCGCAGCGCACCAGCTCCTCCGTCTTGCCCAGCGCCACGCTCTGCCCTCCCACCACCAGACAGCACCGGCCCCCCAGCAACAAATTGATCGGATAAAGCTGACCTGCCACGTCTTCAAGTTTAATCTGGCTAGCTTTAACCCAATGGAAGCCGAAGTTGTGTCAGCCGCCGCAGCCAGCGTCATCGCGGTCGGGTTTTCGCTGGCGCTGTATGACCGATGGCTAGCCTTTGGGCGCCGGCACGTGCTGGCCTGGCTGGTCTCCATGCTGGCTTTCGCCGGGGCATCGATCGCCTTGTGGGTGGGGGCGTCATTTGGCTGGACGGTGGCCTCGTTCAAGCTGTTCTATCTGCTGGGCGCAGTGCTGAGCGTGCCGCCGCTGGGCCTGGGAACCGTCTATCTTTTGGCCGACCAGAAGCTGGCCGACCGGCTGGCCGTGGCGGTGGCGGTGTTCGGCATTTTTGCGGCCGGCGTGCTGGCGGGCGCCGACACCGGGGTGCTGGCCAGCTCGGGCATACCCAACGGGGCCGACGTGTTCTCGGCACTGCCGCGGGCCCTGGCGGTGCTGGGTTCGGGGGTCGGATCGCTGGTGGTGCTGGGAGGTGCGATCTATTCGTTCTTAAATCTGTCGCCCAAGAAGCTGTCCAAAAAACAGCGGCTGGCTGAGGCGGAGCGGGGCGACACCGAACCGGTAACTGCTGGCGCGTCGGCGCAAAGACATGGACGGGGACGACTGGCCGGCGGCACCGCACTGATAGCTTTGGGCACCATCGTGTTGGGCACCGGCGGGCTGTTGAATTCCATCGCCGATGAGATGACCGCCTTCGCCTTGTCGTTGGCGTTCGGCGCGGCGCTGCTGTTCGCGGGCTTTATGCTGTCAACCGCCAGGGCAGCCAAACCAGCCGCCGCCAGCTAGGGCAACTTATATAACCCCGCGGCGTTGTCGTGCAGCACCTTGCTCAGCAGCGCATCGTCCAGTCCGCCCAGCGCATCGGCGGCATACTCACGGGGATTGCGAGCCGGCGTCTTGGGCCCGGGGTGCTGACAGGTGGGATGCGGAAAGTCCGTTTCATACAATATATTGTCGGGATACTGCTCCAGCGCAAAGCGCGCGCTCGCCTGCTCGAACCAGAAACAGCCATAGATCTGTCGGCGGAAATACTCGCTCGGCAACAGCTCATATTCCGGATGCTCGTCGGCCACGCCTCCGTTGAGCCACTGCCAATCCATGGCCTCCAGCACACCCGGGATCCAACCCACGCCGCTCTCCACCGAAACGAACTTCAGCTCCGGGAAGCGATGGCAGATGCCGGCAAAGATCAAATCCGAGATGCATTGAATGTTGTCCATGAAAATGTGCGACGAGACCTGCGCGAAGTTCGTGCGCCAGCCCTTGTTGTGCTCGTCGTTCATCAGGTTGCCGATGTCGCCGCCGCCGATGTGGAAGCTGACTGACACGCCAGCCTCCTGCGCCAGCGCCCAGATGGGATCCCAGTGCCGGTCGGCCAGCGCGGGCGCGCCAAAATACTGCGGCTGGTTGCAAAAGTTGATGGCCTTGTGCCCCATGTCTAGGCTGCGCCCGATCTCCTCCAGGGCGAAATCCAGATCCCAGAACGGCACCGCGCAGATCGGCACCAGGCGGTCGGGGGCGATGCCGGTCCAGTCGATCAGCCAGTCGTTGTATGCCCTGACGCATTGCTTGACCAGCTCCCGGTCGCCCAGCCGCAGAAAATAGCCGTTGCCGAAACCGCCCACATTGGGATACAGCACCTGCGCCGCGATGCCCTGGGCGTCCAGATGCTCCAGCCGGGCCTTGGAGTCCCACATGGAAGCGGGGATCTCGTCAAAGGTCTTGGGATAGTCGGGGATGAGGCCGTCATAGCCCGCCATCGAAACCACACCGGGCGTGCTGATGCGCACATCGTCTGCCATCCAGGTGTCCACCCCGTCAATGCGCACGATGCTGGGAACCTTGCTGCGCATGGACGCGGGCACGCGGGCGGTCCAAACATCGGGGGGTTCGGTGATGTGCGAGTCCACGTCGATGACGGAGAAGCGGTCGAACAGGTCGGGCTGTGCGGCTTGGTCGGGCTGTGCGCTGGTCGGTGCGGTTTTGGTGGGTGCCATGATTTTGACTCCAGTGGTTAATTCGGACTACAATAAATTGAGATGCCCCAAAGGACTGAAACAAATTCTAGTCAGGTTTGCGAGCCGATGTGTGTGCATGCGCCACCGGTTGCATTGCTGCATATATATAACGTATGTGCCGAATGCGCCGCGGTGCCGAATGTGTTGCGGCCCAAGCATTTGTAATCGCAAAGCCACAGGGACTTGCCGTGAACATCCACATCGCCAAGTCGCTGGACGACGCCTGTCAGGCGCTGGCCGACAATCCCGAGGCCGAGGTGCTGGCTGGCGGAACCGACTTCATGGTGGAGGTCAACTATCGGCATCGCTCGCCGGCCGCGGTGGTGGCCATCAGCCAAGTGCCTGAAATC
>CAZERQ010000157.1:0-5300 GCA_964514465.1 uncultured Acidimicrobiales bacterium | reverse complement strand
GCGGTCGACGACATCGCCATCCTCGGCGTGGGCATGCACCCCTGGGGCAAGTGGGGCCGCTCGTTCGTCGAATACGGAGTCAAGGCAGCCCGCGATGCCCTGGCCGATGCGCAACTCGACTGGGCCGACATCCAGTTCGTCTCGGGCGCCAACACCATCCGCTGCGGCTACCCCGGCTATGTCTCGGCCTCCACTTTCGCCAATGCGCTGGGCTTCACCGGCTGCCAGCTGGCCAGCTCCTATGCAGCCTGCGCGTCAGGCGCCACCGCGCTCAGCGTCGCCCGGGCCCAGATCCTGGCGGGCGTGTGCGATGTCGCCCTGGTGATCGGTGCCGACACCACCCCCAAAGGCTTCCTCGCGCCCAACGTGGGCGACCGCCCCGACGACACCGACTGGCTCCGCTTCAGGCTGATGGGCGCCACCAATCCGGTGTATTTCGCGCTCTACGCCCGCCGGCGCATGGAGCTATACGGCGACACGCCACAGGATTTCGCCCAGGTCAAGGTCAAGAATTCCCGCCACGCAGTGTTCAACCCCAACGCCCGCTACACCAAGGAATACACCCCCGAGGACGTGGAGAACTCACCGGTCGTGTCGGACCCGCTGCGGCTGCTCGAGATCTGCGCCACTTCAGACGGCGGGGCGGCGCTGGTGGTCTCCAGCCTGGACTATGCCCGCAGCCGAGGCGTCAAGTCGCCAGCTCGGGTGGCCGGCATCTCGACCGTCAGCCCGAGCTATCCCAACACGGTCATCGAGCTGCCCTATATGGCGTCTGACTCCTGGGCTGAAGCGGGCGGCCCCGACCAGAGTTTCAAGGCCGACATCGCCGGGCGCGCCTATGCCGAAGCCGGAGTCGGCCCCCAGGATCTGGACTGCGCCGAGGTGTATGATCTGTCGTCGGCCTATGAGCTGGACTGGTATGAGCACATCGGCCTGTGCCAGCCGGGCGAGGCCACCCGACTGCTGCACAACGGCGACACCGCGCTGGGCGGACGCATACCGGTGAACCCGTCCGGCGGGCTGGGCGCTTTCGGGGAGGCTGTCCCCGCCCAGGCCATCGCGCAGGTCTGCGAGCTGGTCTGGCAGGTCAGGGGACAGGCCGAGGGGCGACAGGTTGACGGCGCCAAGGTGGGTCTGTCTATCAACCATGGAATGTATGGTCACGGCTCGGCCGTGGTGGTCGCCCGCTGAGGTCTGACGATGACCATTCACCACGAAATCTCCGACTCCGGAGTTGCCGTCATCACTATGGACAACCCGCCGGTCAACGCCCTGAACGTCGCCGACACCCACCGCCTGGCCGAGCTGTTGAACTCATATCAGCAGAACCCCAGCGTGCGGGTCGCGATCCTGACGGCCACGGGCAAGGGCTTTTGCGCGGGCGTGGACATCAAGGAGATCCAGCAGCTGCCCGGCAACCAGGGCATCCTGACATCCAACCAGTCTTGCTTTGATCTGTTCAAGGCGGTATATGAATGTGCCGTGCCGGTCATCGCCACGGTCAACGACTTCTGCCTGGGCACGGGCATCGGCATCGCCGGCAACGCCGATGTGATTCTGGCCGCCGAAGGTGTCGGCTTCGCCCTGCCGGAAGTCGACAACGGAGCCCTGGGCGCGGCCACCCATCTGAGCCGGTTGGTGCCCCAGCACCGCGCCCGCCAGATGCTGTATACCTGCGAGCCCGCCACGGCCAAGGAGTTGGCCGGCTATGGCTCGGTGCACAAAGTGGTGCCGGCGCCAGAGCTGATGGCCGAGGCGCACCGGCTGGCCGAGCAGATAGCCGCCAAGCAGCCCGAGGTGGTCAGGGCAGCCAAGCGTTCCATGAACGGGATCGACCCGGTGGATGTCAACAGGAGCTATCGCTTCGAGCAGGGCTTCACCTTCGAGCTGAATCTGATGGGCGAAGGCGAGAAGGCCCGCGAGGCATTTTTGAGTGGCAAGCGGGAATCGAACAAGGCCGCGGGCGGGGGCGCTGGGGACAGCAGCGCGGGCGAAAGCGCGGACGGCGGCGATGCCTGAACCTCGGCTTGCCGGCAAGACAGCCGTCATCACCGGCGCGGCACTCGGCATCGGCCGGGGTCTGGCCCGACGCTTTGCCACAGAAGGCGCCCGGGTGGTGGTCTGTGACATCAACGCCGAAGCCGGCGAAAAGACCACGGCCGAGATCTCCGATTCAGGCGCCGAAGCCATCTTCTGCCAGGGCGATGTCGGCACCCGTCAGGGCGCGCAGGCGCCAGTCGATCTGTGCCTCAAACGCTGGGGCAAAATCGACATACTGGTCAACAACGCCTGGGGCGGCGGAGCGGTCAGCCGGGTCGAATCCAAAACCGACGAAGGGATGTTGCGTGCCTTTTCGGTCGGCCCGCTGGCGGCTTGGTGGGCCATGACCGCGGCATTCCCGTCCATGCGCGACAACGGCGGGGGATCCATCATCAACTTCGGTTCGCTGAACGGGGTCAACGCCCACATGTATACAGTCGAATACAACATCGCCAAAGAATCCATCCGGGCGCTGAGCCGGACGGCAGCCGTGGAATGGGGCCCGCACAACATCCGCTGCAACATCATCTGCCCGGCGGCTGCCACCGAGTCATACGAAGCCTTCCGCTCGGCCAATCCGGAGCTGGCCGAGGAACTCAACTCGCAAAAACCCATACCCAGAATGGGCGACCCGGAAACCGACATCGGCGGGGCGGCCGTGTTCTTGGCCAGCGACGACTCAGCCTATCTAACCGGCAACACCTTGTTCGTGGACGGGGGCGGCCACATCAACGGAGTGCAGTGGCGCCCGGCCGTGGCTGATTCCTAGCCCAAGATCCCAACCCCGCGCCGTCTGGCCCGAGCCCCCAACCCGCGCCCCTAGCCTCCCGGAGCGAACCCCGGCGGGAGCGAACCGCTGATGTAGGCCTGCTGCTCAAACTTATGCACGATGCGCCAACCCTCCGATGTCCGCTGGCAAGTGTCCTCATACCAACCGCCCACCACAAACACGCTCTGCCCTGAGCCGTCCGGGTCATAGTTGCCCTCCGAGTTGACCGGCAGCACCATGGGATTGTGAAATATCGTGCGGCACTTGGCGGTGTCGCCCTCAAGCTCGATCTTGGACTTGCCGATCATATGCTGCGTCAGCGGGAAGGCAACCAGCGCGCCCTGCAGCCACTTCTTGATCTCCGGATATTTGCCTTTGGCGTCCGGCCCGCCCGAAGTGGAATAGTCCAGCACGGCATCGGGCGTGAACACCGTGTCAAGCAGATCCCAGTCTTTGTTGTCAATGGCCTCGATGTAGCGCACCATCAGGTCGTCAATGGCGAAGCGGTCGGCCAGTTGCTGTTCGAGTTCTGAAGTCATAGCGCTAACCTGAAACCGACAGCGCCAAACCCAAGAACATGGCCGCCAGCGCGGTCAGCAACGTGCCGGCAGCGAACATTCCCTTGCGCGAAGGTTTCTCCGCGTGGGTGTGTAGCCAGGCCATCATACCGCTGAGCGAGACCAACCCCAGCTTCAAGAATAGGCCGAGCTTGCCGCTGGTCGAATAGTCGTCAAAGTTCTCGCCCAAGCCCCAGATGCCGGTGAAGACGATCACAACGAAAGCGGGCCAGGCGACCTTGTTGAACCGCTGCGCCATTTTCTGGGTGGTGCCCTCGCCGGTCTTGCGCAGGGCCGGCACCAGCGCGCCCACCACGATTTGCCCGCCGATCCAGATGGTCACTCCCAGCAGGTGGAAGAAAACCCGGATGGTGTCGATGTTGAATGTGAGTTCTTTCAAGGTGGCTCCTTTTCGGTTTGGTGGTTTTGGTTGGGTGGTTTGGCGGAAGACGGACTGCGCCGCGGCAGATAAAGCCAATTCAAGCCTACACCGCAAAAGCCCCTACACCGCAAAAGTCGCCGGCCACGCATCCGGGCGCACCATGGCATCCGTCCCGCCGTCCACGAACACAACCGACCCACACAAAAAGTCGGCCTCAGCGCCCAGCATATGACAAATCCAAGTGGCAATCTGCTCAGGCGTGCCGAAGCCCCCGGTCGGCACCGGGAAATCCTTGATCATCGGGCCGAACTCCTCTGAGTCAAGACCCGCCTGCAGCAGCGGCGTCAAGGTCGCCCCCGGAGCGATCGCATTCAAACGGATGCCGGCCCCAGCCCACTCAGCCGAAGGAGCGTTGCGCCTGACATAATGCGCCACGGCTGTCTTGCCGCCTGCATAGGCGAAGTTCTGCGCGTCCGCACCATGGCCCCCCAACATCTCCAGCGCTCCCGGCTCGTCCCCGTCCAAACATGCCGCCACCAGTTCGGCCGGAATGTTGGGCACCGTGGTGGTCGAGTTGGAGGAGATGGCCACCGCCTTGGCCACACCATCGCTGTTCGCCAGCGCCCCGCGCAGTCCGTCCAAACAGGCCAGCGTGCCGAAGCAATTGATCGACAGCATCTTGGCGGGATCGTTGGGCGGCCCGATGCCGGCGGCGGTGACCAGCCCGTCCAGCTTGCCGCCGCACATCTCCCCGATCTGCGCCACGGCCTGCTCGCGCCCGTCAGCGCCCGACAGGTCGGCGATGATCTCGGCGTCGCGCAGGTCAACCCCAATGACTTTGGCGCCCTGGGATTCCAAAATGGCTCGGGTGGCGGCGCCGATGCCCGATGCCGATCCTGTGATGGCAATGGTTCGTGTTCCGGTTTGTGTGTCGCTCATGGTTTCTCCTCAGATGAGTTTTGCGGGTAGATTATTAATATTAGTTTATGCCAGACGAAGCTCCAGAAATTAAATTGAGCCATCCCGATATCCAACTGAGCCCGCAGCAATATCTTCAGGCTCTCGAGCGCGATGGCGCGGCCATGCACGAGCTGCTGTCGTCCCGGCCCGAAAACTTGGCCCAAATCCTGGGTGCCCCGGTGCCGTCTTGTTCGGAGTGGACAGTGGAGAAGTTGATCCGCCATCTGGGGCGGGTGTTCTGCTCGGTGCGCGAGCACGTGGTCAGGCGGTCGCGCCAGATGATACCTGCAGACGAGATTGAGCCCGCGCCCAAAGGCGAAGCTGTCGTGGCGTGGTTCGGTCAGGTGCATGCCCAGGTGCTGGAGGCGCTGGCCGAGGTCGACCCGCAGGAGCCGATCTGGTCGTGGGCCGGCGAGCCGCACGGCAACGGGGCGTTCTATCAGCGGCGACTGGCGCACGAGGTGCTGATACATCGCTGGGATCTGGAGAACGCTCTGGGCGCGGCGGGGGAGTTGCCGGCCGATCTGGCGCTGGACAATGTGGACGAGTTGTTGCAGGTGGTGCTGCCGTTCACGATCGCCAACTGGGACAG